>JBGPIK010000159.1:0-13388 GCA_041484845.1 Binatia bacterium
AACGAAGCTGGATGAGGTAATCCCGACAAGCTTGGTCTGTGGCGAATCGATCCTCAAATTCCAGCAAGGTTCGCGGGTAGTCCTCAGCCACGGGGGGAAGCTACCAATTGTGGTCGGTGGAGTCAATTGAATACCCACTTACGGTTAAACCTTGACGTAAAGCCGCGGCGAATCCTTGTCTAAATCATCATGCCTGCGGCCGCGCAGATAACTGGATAACACCGCTTGCTCGATCACGTCCGGCATCAAGTTGGGCGGAATCGCGCCTGTTTTATGGACTCTTCACCTGACTTGGGAATATTATTCTCGCCGGCAAACAATTAACAGCCCGATGTCAGTCGTTAAAAATTTGGCCGGAAATTTTGTTACGACGGCGGCGGCATTACCACGCCGTAATGTTTTCAGGCCATTGCGGATTCAGATTCTGAGAAACTCGTGCCGAAGCGCCGCCGCTTGGGGCAACCCTTTGGCACTGTGAAAGCCCTCGAAGAAGTCGCAGCAATGCATTTTCAAGCCCGTGCACGGTCAGGGTTATCCGGTTTGACGGCGGTCCAGAGTTGCAACGGACAGAATTATATTGAATAAATTGCGGAACTAACGTAAATTGCGGTTGTCTGTCAACACAGACAACCGACGATGATCATTTTTAACGGTCTTTTGAAACTCACTGTACAGTTGGCGGAGTTTCCGGGATCTGGCAAAACCTAATTCCTGATGACCGCTCCGTCGGGTATGATCGGTGAACATCCGCTCCTTTGTTTCCGATAAGAAATGTCCGCAACCTTCGCTTGGTAGCGCCCGGATCGATCTTCGTGAAGCTACAGAACAACTGTAATATAGGCTCATGGAAGAAGCGCTGAGACTCACCACTGGCAACAAGAGTGCGGCCACGCGCATGCTTGGATTAAAAAGAACAACTTTGGTCGCTAAGCTCCGACGCAAAAACGGTTCCATCCAAGAGTCCACTGTCATGGCTTCGGATCGAACGGATCGAGACGAACTCTTCTCCGAGTTTATTGCTGCCGCCGATTCGCGCAAGGATACGTAGAGCTAAAAAGAGAGCGGACACGAAAACGCTAAATGAGTAACACGCCGCAGCAGTCCGATGCCGGTCGGGCCCCCAGTATCCTGGTCGTAGATGACAACAAGGGAGTCCTTGAATTTTTGCTCCTGCTTCTTTCCAAACACGGGCTTTCCGTTATCGGGGCTGCAAGTGGCGGCGAATGTCTGGAAATTGTCAAAACCCGGCACGTGGATCTCATCATTCTGGACGTCATGATGCCGGTAATGGATGGTTTGCAGGTTTGTCAGGAACTCAAAACACTTTGCCCCTCGGTGCCGGTCATTTTTCTTACAGCCAGGGACGATATGATAACCCGGGCCGCAGCCATGGACCTCGGCGTCAGCGAATTCGTCGCCAAACCGGTCAACAATCGGGATCTTCTCAATTGTGTTTGTACGCAGCTGCGCAGCCGCGAATGGGATAAAGCAGCCGAGCAAGTGTTCTCTAAGATCGATAAATCAACCCAAGGCCCCGGCAACAAGAGATAGCTAACCCGCATTATTCTCGGTTAGAGGAAAAACGATGACACTGTGTCGATCGAGAGGTGAGATCGGAGGAGCGAGGCACAGAGACGAACAGTTTCAATGCCGTCTTTGGTGCTCGGATCATCGCTCGCGTTTTTTTTCAGGCGTTCGCTTCAGAAACTCAGTTTGCAGGCCGCGCCAGGGCACAGGCCAATGGCCTCGCTCTGGAGGGCTCGCCTCGCGATCGCCCGCACGCATGAATACTTCGGGCTAAGGGTTGCGAAGCCCTCTTTGTTCGGCGTGAATTATGGCTTCGATTCAACAATTCTCACTAATCCCGGATCGCGAGCGCGCCACCATCCACCGGTAGATCCACCGCATAGATGAAGTCCGATTCGTCGGACGCAAGAAAAAGCGCTGCCTTAGCGATATCCATCGGGATCCCCCGGCGTCCGGCTAGGTTTTTGACGACACGATTTTCTGGAACTTCCTCCTGACCGACAGGTGAACCAATCCGATTCGGCGAGATCGAGTTGACCCGAATCCCTTCAGGAGCGAGTTGTACCGCTATCGAACGGGTAAGATTCAGCACACCGGCCTTAGCGGTACTATAGGCCGTGGCTTCTTTTCGCCCCCAGTGACCCGAGGTGGAGGCAATATTAATGATTTTCCCCTTTTTCTTTTGATCGATCATGATCTTGGCGGCGGAGCGCGTGCAATACCAAACGCTTCTTAAACAAACGTTCATAACGCGATCCCATTCTTCTTCGGTAATATCAAAGAGGGTTTTATGATCGGTCCACGCCGCATTGTTCACCAGGATATCGACAGTGCCAAATTGTTTGACTACGGTCTGAACCATCTTCTCCACTGCAGGAGCCGAAGCAACATCGCAAACAACTGCAATTGCTCGGTCCGATACCGTACTATTGATTTCATTGGCAACACGACTCGCTCGTGCTTGGTCCAGGTCGACAACCGCGACCTTAGCCCCTTCTTGGGCAAACAGTTTCGAAATATCTTCCCCGATATTGCGGCCCGCGCCGGTCACGATTGCGACTTCATTTTGCAGTCTCATAGGTGCCTCCGTCCAATTTGATTTCCCTGGTGAATAACAAATGCGCAGCCAAACTTCCAGACGTGGCGGAAAATGACCGATCGTAGCGGTCGCGGCCGGTTACGTGAGAGATCAGAGAATGATCAGAGACTGACTTTCTCAGTATAAAGGTCCTTGAGGAATTTGCTCCCCTTAAGCTCCTCCAAGAACCGCGGATCGACAATATCCGCCGGCTTGAGCGACCTGGACTTAGAATGTTGATCAACTGCCGCTCCAACATCAACCAATGCCTGTATGGCTTCATTGTTCAGTTCAGGAAGCGGCCGCAGCTGCGCGGCAAAACTGTCGTACATCGCATCAACCGTGCCTCCTTGATCGTTAGGAAAATATTTTTTGAGGATAGACAGACTATCTTCTCGACGCGACACGAAGAAGTGTATAGCAGCCGTATATCCCTTCATGAAACGGCGGACCGCCTCCTCGTCGCGTTTGATAAACGAACGTGTGCTCATGAGAAGCTCGGTAACTACGGGAACGGCCTTGACGTCGAGAATCTTGATCCCAAGCTTTTTCGCCTCCACGGCCACATCCTCGCTCAACGGTGCCCCCTGAACCAAATTCTTCGAAATCGCCAGAGCTCGCGTCGGCGAAAGCCCGGCCGCCACGACTTCGACGTCCCGAGAGGGGTCAAGACCCGCGCGCCTGAGAATTACCCGAGCGATGAGATCAGACCGAGAGCCGAGAGCGGACACGCCGATTTTCTTTCCTTTCAGATCCCTGACAACGGAGACCGACGAGTTCACGCCCATGCCGTAGTTATCAAAGCTTACGTGCGCCCCGACAAGAGCGATGTCGGCGCCACTAAGCACTGGCTGAAGAATTGCCAATGGATTGCCGAAGCCGATTAAAATTTCAACCCCAAGCAACGAATGGACTCCAGCCGAAAGCGTGTCCCTTATGGGAACCTCTTCTATTTCCAATCCGTGTTTTCTAAAAAGACCGGAGTCTACGCCTATATAGGCAACGGCGGTACCCGTTTCCCAACCGGCATAAGCGAGCCGTACCTTCTTAATGGTTTCAGCGGAGGAGGAAATCCCGGATGCGTACACAAATATGATCATGACACTTAAAACGATCAACAATTTTCGCATAAGCATATTTTGGCGGCTCCCGTCTTCTCTATTTATAACGTAGATTGTACCGCTCTCCAAGCACGCGCAAGTCTTACCGTACCGCGAATATCAGTTGATGGCAGACTTCCTTGCTGTTATCGTTGTAAAATCCAACCGTTATTCTCTAATACAAGGAGGTCAAAAAATGAAATTCCTTCATACGATGATCCGGGTCAATGATTTGGATGAGTCTATCGGCTTTTATTGTAACGTGTTAGGGATGAAGCTCCTAAGAAAAAAAGAATACCCTTCGGGACGATTTACGTTAGCCTTTGTTGGTTATGGTGATGAGTCCGAACACACGGTTGTGGAACTCACTTACAACTGGGACAAGCGCCAGTACGACCTAGGGACGGCGTTCGGCCATCTCGCCCTAGGCGTGGAAGACATCTACAAGACCTGCGACGACTTGCGCCGCAAAGGCGCCAAGATTGTCCGCGAACCCGGCCCCATGAAACATGGTGGCACCGAAATCGCTTTTATCGAGGATCCTAACGGCTACAACATCGAATTGATTGACCTGACCCGGCGTGCCTCACTGCCGAGTTAAGTCACCAACCCAAAAGCCAGCCATTTTCTTCGGATCTGGCTCAGATTGAACGTCACGAGAATCTTTATGCCCGGGGCCGCTTCGCAATCTCCTCGGAACACACGGGGCAGGTTGTTTGCAACATCATCTGGTTTCATCTAGGATAATTTCGTTTTCGCCTCAATTGAATTCCATAACATTTTGCAGGAGGTTCACGGCAGATGGCCACAATGATTACGACCGATTGTATCAGCTGCGGCGCGTGCGAGCCGGAGTGTCCGAACAACGCGATTTCGCAAGGCGAAACAATCTTTCTCATCGACGCTAAACTATGCACCGAATGTGTTGGATTTCATGATTATGAAGCCTGCGCCGCCGTGTGCCCGGTCGATTGCTGTGTAACGGATCCCCATAATGTCGAGTCCGAAGGAGCGCTGATCGCGCGAGCCCGCGCCTTGCACCCGGATACCCCATTCGGCGATGAATTTGAATCGCGCTTCCGCAAAGGTCAGGGAAAGAAAATTGGCGCTCCCTCCAGCACCGTGCCGTCGGCGCAAGCGGCTTTTGATGCTCGAATTGCGCAGGCTCAATCTGGCGTCGGCGTAGACTCCAATGGGCCGCCGTCAGCGATCGGATTTGTTGAATCAGAAATCACATTTATTCGATTGCCGGAAGTCGATTCATGGACTATTCCGGTTCGTTGTTACAAGTGCAATGAAACGCATGTTGAATCCGTGCGTAATTTCATGGTCGGCAATGTGATTTTCTGTCCTCATTGTAATAAATCGATGGCGGTCCGAGATAACCTGAGCTTTCACGTCCGCACGCTGCTAAAAACTTCCTACGAGAAATGGGACAAAGAACAGAAAGAATTCACCCATCGGCGGCAAAAAGAACTTACCGAGTTTAGCGAAAGGCGCGCCAAAGAAGCGCAAGCCTTTGAAGCTCACCAGCAGCGGGAGTTGGATGGAATCAGGCAGCAGTTCGGGGCGCTAGGTGAATCCTATGATGCACCCGGCAAACCGATCAAGAAAGGTTTGCGCTTCGGATGGGGATGATATTTCCTAAATGATCAACTCGTGGTTGCACATTCTAGCCCTCATTGTTTATCTGGGGACCGTCATGGGTCTGTGGTTTGTACTCCTGCCATCACTCCCGGCAACTCATAACCACGAGGCCAGAGTCCATTTCCTCGCCCGCGGTCTTAAGATCTATAACCCGCTCCACATCGGAGCATTAGGAATTATTCTATTTACCGGGGCCTTTCAGCTGACGGATCTCAAAGCCGCGTACCGAGAAGCATTCGCGCAACAGCTTGGCTACGATCTCGGCGTCAAGCTGTGTTTCGCATTCTTCCTGGTCATATTTAGCGTCTACCAGTCCATGGGCATCGGTCACCGCTTCGTTAAACGGCAAGAAGTCGGGGAAACGATCACCCCTCAGGAACTGAAGTCGGTCATTTACCGCCTCAAAGCTGTCAATGGGTGCATTATAGTTCTCGCCGCGATAACGCTATGGCTCGGATTTCGCCTGAGCCTCAATCATCCGTAATAAATAGTCGTGCCAATAAAAAAAAGCGGGGTCGGTTAGACCCCGCTTTTTAAGGCGCTTCTAACGGCTTGCCTATCGCTGGCTCACTCTGTTATCGAACTGCTGTTGTGATGATGATTGCTGCGAGTTTTTTTGCTCTGCTTGCGGCGCTGAAGCGATTGGGGAAGATGTGATTCCTTCCCGATAAACGAGAATCTCGACACGGCGATTTTTAGCCCGACCCTGGGCCGTGTTGTTTTCAGCCGCAGGCGCGGTTTTTCCGTAGGAGACGCTCACCACTCGGAGCGGATCCATTTTTTTCTGAGTGATTAAATAGCGACTCACCGCATCGGCTCGGCGTTTGCCCAACTCATAATTGTAATCGTCGGTTCCTGCACCATCCGTATGTCCCGCGACCAGAAAAATGGTTCCATCCGTTCCATTGGGGTCACCCTTGAGATCACTCAGAAAGCCGTCAATTTCCTTGCGCGCCTGCGTCGGCAAATTCGCCGAGTTAAATGCGAAATTGGCCCCGTCTTTCATGTCAATGACGGCGCGTCTCTCAAGTCTCATGTTTGCTAGACCGCTCAACGCTTTTTCGGCCTTTGCGTCAACCTCCCCCAATCGCCCTTCAAACTCCCCAAGCTTCCCCTCTACTGCGCCGATACGGCCACCGAGCCCGGTAATTTGGCCTTCCGTCTGACCGAGACGGGTCTCGCTTTGGGAAACGCGACCTGCAAGGGGATCCATCTGTTCCTTTACCCAATCTCGTGTCGCCACGCACCCCTGTGACACCAACATCGATCCCGCAACTCCTATGGCCAACAAATAGTTAGCTCCTTTGTAGACATGTCTCTTCATATATTTTTTCCTCCGTGATTCTCCTTAGCTATTTTTTCAATTCATCCAACTTCCGACTATTTCATTCACAAGGCAGGCAAACCGTAAATTCGGAACCTTCTCCCGGCCGACTATGCACGTGAACAGGCCCTTTCAGGAGATCCGAGAACTCCTTGACCACCCTCAATCCGATTCCGCCTCGAACCTGCGCGCGTAGAAGATCCGAACCCCGGGACGAGGATTCGCAAAGGGTTCGATCGGATTTGACGGAAATTCCAACCCCTCTCTCTTTCGCGACTATCTCCAACATGCCTTTGCCGCGTTTTACTTCGACCTCGACTCCACCGTCTTCAGTAGAAATCATCGCACTGTTAATAAGATTACGGACGATTTGCCTGAATTTTACTGGATCCGCCACAATCGTGCCTGGCAAGTCGGCAGCCAACCCGGCTTCGAATTTTAGGCCCCTTTCTTCTGCCGCCTTACGGTAAATAGAAAAGATCTCTTGCAATGTAGCGATAAGGTCTACCGGCTCTTCCAGCACCGAAAGATTGCCCGCATGGGTCACAGCCACATCGATAAGCCCGTTGACAAGATCAAGGAGCTGTCGCGCGTTCATTTCAATGATCTGAAACTGTTCTCGCTGTTGACGGGAACACGTCTGCGCTAAGTCGTCATGTAAAAGAGCCGATTGGCCAACGATCAGTTGGAGAGGATTTTTCAGCTCGTGGGACACGGTCGCCAATAAATTTCGATGGTTCTTTTTTGAGCGTAAGTCTCTAATGGCCCAACTTAGTTCTCCGACTAAGGATTGGAGAAGGAACAGCTCCGACGACGCAAAACTTTTTGGCATGGAGTGACCCATCATCACGAATCCGAGGGGTTGTCCAATGGATGGTGACAAGGGAGAAATCACCGTGCTGCAAAAGTCAAATGGCTTGTGGCGTTGCTTCCAAACGATCGGGACGCGTGAATTTGCAATCAGATCTAAGCAAAGGCGCGCGAAATTGACTGGCAACTGCTCCCTCTTCGCCTCGGGTAACCCTACTTCCAACACCTTTGCCCCTTCAAAAAGAAGCGCCGCAAAACAAAAGTCAACGCTGAAGAACCGACGAAGACGCGCCAAAAACTGGGTCAGCAGGACCGTTTCGTCGGTAATCTCCTGGTTCCAAAGAAAGGACCGAATGAGATTTGCCCGCTCCCAAAGTCCGAGGAAAGAATTCCAGCGATTACGCGGATCTTTCAATCCCTCCGATGTCAGCAAAACCTGCTTCAGAGTTGTTTTTCTTTCTGGCGATTGAGTTTTCACAGACATGGCCACGTCAAATACGAGCGTTTGGGGACACAAAACTTATGCCATATCTTAAGAGAACCCTCCGCTCTAGAAAATTCAAAAGTATCAACCGTTTAAGTCGGGGCGATTAAAGAGAGCTGTATGGAAAAGCAGTCACTGGTGTATGCAGTACCGGTGCCTGTTAATCATAGGAAGGGCCATTTAAAGGCATACTTTAGGGCCGCACCCCAGTTTACTAACAGAGCATTAACACTCTATTGGCACACTTCGTGGCAACTTAGGGGGAATTCCTCCATCGCCAGCCGATTCAAATTGAACCGCGCAAAGCAGACCCTGAACGTTCTATAGAATACTAGCTTGATATGGCTGAGTTGTTTTTTTTGAAGTCCTCTACTTTGAGGTCATGTTTTCTCAATAAGTCATAAAAGTCAGCCCGATATTTGCCCGCAAGTTTCGCCGCCTGACTGACGTTACCTTCGGTCATTGAAAGCACATGTACTAGGTAATCTCTCTCGAACGCGTCGCGCGCATCTTTGAGAGGCTTGAGGCGCCCATCGGTGATCGGAGTCCTGTCTTGCATGGTTCCTCCTCCGCCATCCACCGGCACCGTTTTCGCCTGGAGCACATAATCATCAGTGATGATATCCTTCTGCGTCATGGCAACGGCGTATTCGATGGTGTTTTCCAATTCTCTCACATTTCCTGGCCAATCGTGGGACACCAACTTTCTTATGGCTTCGGGCGTAATCCCCTTAACTTGTTTCTTCATTTGCCGAACGCATTTCGCTAAGAAATGCTCAGCCAACGGCATAATATCTTCCTTCCGATCCCTCAACGCCGGCAAACTAATAGGGATTACGTGAACTCGGTAAAACAGATCGTCACGAAACTGCCCCTTTTTGACTTGTTCTACTAGATCCTTATTCGTCGCCACAATAACGCGTACATCCACCTCAACAGCGATTTCACTACCAACGGGATAAAACTGACGCTCCTGTAAAACCCGGAGCAATTTAGATTGAGTTGCCATGGGCATGTCACCGATTTCGTCGAGGAATAAGGTCCCTTCATGAGCCTGGGTGAATAAACCCCTCGTGCTTCGCAAAGCACCGGTGAATGCGCCTCGTTCGTGACCAAAGAGTTCGCTTTCAAGAAGAGTTTCGGGCAAGGCGGCGCAGTTGAGCGCTACAAAAGGCTTGTCTTTCCGGTTACTGGCAAGATGAATGGCTTTAGCGATCAGTTCCTTGCCCGTACCGCTTTCGCCCTGAATGTGCACGGTGGAGTCAAGTTTGGCAATGCGAGCAACCATGTCCAAAACCGAGCGCATCTTCGCGCTACGTCCGATAATATTGGCAAAGTCAAAACGTTCATCTAGGATCTCCTTGAGTCGCTTAATCTCGCAATTGAGTTTGCGATTCTCAAGAGCTCTTTCGATTTGTAGCAGCAACTCGCGCGGTTCAAATGGCTTGGTCAGATAGCTATAGGCTCCTCGACGCATGGCGTCGACCGCATTTTCAATGCTCCCGTGAGCCGTCAAGATAATAGTCGGTATTTCGGGATCGATGGAGCGAAGTTCTTCCATCAAGGAAATGCCGTCGCGATTCGACAGCATCAAATCGAGGACGCAAAGGTCAAAAGCTTGCGCTTTGAACGCCTCAACGGCCTTTTCCTCTTCGCAAGCCGCCGTAACGTCGTAGTCGGCCGACTCGAGCCGCATTTTAATCAGCTCGAGCAGGTTGCGATCATCGTCGACGATCAAAATCTTACCCAAAGCCATGATCCGATTCATCTCCCTCGTTCCCGCTTTTTCTGTTCGATTTCAATATCAACCTGATTTGATTTTTCCAAGGCTTGTTTTGATTTTTCGACGACCTGCTTTGATTTTTCCAAGACGTGCTTTGATTTTTCCACCTCTTGTCTGGATTTTTCAACCTCTTGCTTGGACATCTCAATCACCAGCTTGAGTCGGTCGATTTCTTGCTGCAATTTTTCAGTCGCTTGTCTTGATTTTTCGAGCTCCTCATTTGACCTCGCTTTTTCATCGAGCACGGCCATCCAAATCTTGGCCTGAACCGCCCATGGGCTTTGCGGGTGGGCTGCGATGAGCTCCGCAAAGGAGTTGATGGCTTTCTGATCGTCCTTCTTGGGGTTCTGGGAATCAAAATAAATTAGCCCCAGATTAAACAGCGCCACATCCGCAGGCGAACGATCATGCGCGACGCGCAGCGCCTGCTGATATTCCTTTACAGAGCCGTCATAATCGCCCTGCGCCAATAACATTTCGCCGTGGCGCATCGAGTCCCTGATCTCGATCCAGTTCTTTAGACCGGTGCAGCCGGCCAGAAGAATCAACAGGGCAACACAAAAATAAACGTGCTTCCCTGGCCTAATTCGCTCTCTGCCCATATTCTTCCACCATGGGAACTGATAATACTTCTAGCAATGGTTAACCCTAATCCTGTCCCGTATCTTGTCTTTACCCCGTTGTGTGCCCCTTGGTGAAACTTTTCGAAGATCGCTTTCAGGCTTTCTGCGGGGATACCCGGTCCTGAGTCTTTCACAGAAACTTCCAAGTTTCCATTCACTGGCCTAGCGCCAATTTTTACGTGCCCGCCTTTGGGAGTAAACTTGACGGCGTTACCGATAAGGTTGCGCAGCACTTGCAAGATGCGCTCCGAATCGATCCTAATTTTCGGCAGTTGTGATTCGAGGGTGCTTTGCAAACTAATTTGCTTCGCTTCCACCAGCGGGGTAATTTCAGCGACAGCTCGCTTAATTAGAGGTTCGAGGTTGGTGATTTCGAAATCATAGGTCATCATCCCCGCCTCCATTTTTGACAAATCCAACAGTGAATTGACAACCCCGATTAAACGATTGCTCTCCTCCGCTACAATCGCCAGCAACTTTCGCTGCTTGTCCGTCGTTTCACCCCCGACACCGTCGAGGAGAAGGCCCGTGCCTTCCTTAATGGAGGTTAGCGGCGTGCGTAATTCGTGGGACATGGAGGAGAAAAAATCTGCTTTCATACGATCGAGTTCTTTTAGCTTTTCGCACATAACGTTAAACGCCGTCGCCAGTTCCGCCAATTCCGGCGGCGAGGTAACCTGCAACCCGCCCTCAAAGCGGCCTTCCGCGATTTCTCGGGTCTTGCTCTTCAATAAGGAGACCGGGCGAGTGATGCTTCTCGTCGTAACGAAAGACATGAGCAGAATAGCAACCAGACAGGCGATGGCGATGATGACGTAAATTTCATGGGCTTGATTGGCCGTGTTCGCGAGCCGCGCGACCTTGCCGTAGGTCATTCGCTGCCGATCAATTCTGAGCTGTTCCAACGAGCTGAGAATGCCGTCAACCACTTTATCTTTTTCTTGCTTGTATGCGGCTTGAGAATAGGCGCGTTGCGTTTCCAGGAAGCGAGCCTCTTGGGCGACCAGTCCCTCGTAGGCCTGATAGTTTTTCTTGATTTCCATTAAGGATTTTCGGGCCGCCGAATCGGCCAAACCCACGGCTTGTTCTAATTGCATGTCGAAGTCTTCTTTGAGGCGCACAAATTCCTTGTATAGCGCTTTATCATGCGTGATCGTGAATTTTTGCTCGTACCGGCTTTGAGACAGCAATAAATCCGCGAGCGTTTTTTCCTTATCGAGAATGCGATTATCGACCGTTAAGATGGATTGGGTCAACTCATCAAACTGCCGAAGTTGAAAAATAGCGTACGCGCTGACCGCCGTCACCAGCAGAAAGACGACCAGGTATCCAAAAATGACACGGGAAAAGAGACTTAGCCGCACCTGACTCTCCCCTTGTAAATGACACGACTCGTTAACCGATTTTGCGCTCCGGCCATGCAGGAACCGACAGGGTCTGCGGCGTCTTGTGCAATACTTCCGCGCTCTCCCTGAGTCGTTCATTGACGCGCCCCAGCAACGGACTGCGCCGTTGTTGGATCAGCTGCGTGTTGTTGTCGAGAACTTGGCCCACTTGCATACGGAGTCGATCGACTTGCCGCTGCAATAGCAGCATGGAGCAATCGTCGGTTTTTTCCAGGAGCAAAGACCGGAAACGGTTTAGCAAAACCCAACCGATCAGAACCATAGCGAGAATGAAGACCAGGAGAAATGAAAGTGGATTTAGAACTTCCACAACCGGATGATGAATTTAAAGAAGCCTCAAGGCATATTCGAGGATTTCACTCAGTTTTCGGATTTGCGTCGCGCGGATCGAGCGTTCTTCACGAGGCGAGCTGAAGTAGTCATCAAGACTTTTCTTCAAGTTCCATTCGAGCAGCTCGACGCACTGTTCCATGCTGACCCTCTCGGATCGGCGCCGCCGCGCTTGATGGAGATCTTCAAGCTGTATCAGTCGACCCATATAAAGATTTAGAATACGAATGACTGCGACGAATTGTCAAGCCCAAGAAGATAAAACTTTGGGCTGTTGTTGCGTAACACAATGTAGCGCGCCCAGACCGGCCACCACCGTGGTGCATGGCAAACCGATCACGTCACGATCCGGGAACAGCTCCTTTAAAATTCCCATCGCTTTGGCATCATTGGCATCTTGGAATACCGGAACCAGGACGATCCCGTTTGCGATGTAGAAGTTCGCATAGCTCGCAGGCAATCGCAATCCCTCGGAGTAAATCGGACGGGGACAAGGCAAAGAGATAATTGACAGCTTTCTACCATCTTGGTCGGACGCTCCTTGTAATCGTTCATAATTTTCTTGGAGCGCAGCATAGCTCTCGTCTCGGGAATTTTTTTCCACGGCGCACACGACGGTCGTTGGATTGACAAAGCGTGCGATATCATCGACATGACCATCAGTGTCATCACCGACAATCCCCTTACCCAGCCAAAGGATGTGAGTAACCCCCAAGGAGTCCTTGAGGAACTGTTCGATCTGAGCGCGGCTCATGTGGGGATTACGATTCACGTTCAACAAGCACTCTTCCGTCGTCAGGCAGGCGCCGCGCCCATTCACATCGATCGAACCGCCTTCGAGCGCGACCTTATGAGCAAACACCGAAATTTTGATTCGCGCAGCAATTTCTCTCGCGACGTTGTCGTCCCGTTCGTATAACTTATATTTGCCGCCCCATCCGTTGAAGAGCCAATCATTGAACGCCAGAGGATTTTCTTGCTGATTTCGGGTAACGAACGTCGGCCCGTAATCTCTCATCCACACATCCACCGTTGGAATATCAAAAAAGGCGACGTTGCCCATAGCCGTGCCGACGTTTTGTAGCCGGGACGTAATATCGCGACGGCTCAGTTCATCGTTGATCAGAAGATTGACACGTTCGTGGGATGACAGCGCGCGCATCATCTCCAGCCAAACATCCTGGACGGGTCGCAACTGCGTGGGCCAAGTTTCCCGGTTGTGAGGCCACGCTAACCAGGTCGCTTCGTGGGGCGCCCATTCGGCAGGCATCGCGTA
>JBGPIK010000160.1:0-13372 GCA_041484845.1 Binatia bacterium
GTATAAGCCGCCAGATAAAAAAGCAGCGGCGCGCCGCCCCATTCTTCCCCCGCCACGAGCGCGATGAGCAGGTAGCCCGCATGGGCGATACTCGAATAGGCGAGCATGCGTTTGACGCTGGTCTGGCTCAACGCGAGCAAATTGCCGACGGTCATCGTCGCGATCGCGATGATCCATAAAGGCAACGCCCAGTCGCTGTCCAACGGCGATAGCCTGTGCAAAAGAATGCGCGCCCAGGCGCCGAAGGCGGCGGCTTTCACGGCCACCGACATGAATCCGGTTACGGGCGTCGGAGCGCCTTCGTAAACGTCCGGCACCCAAAAATGAAAGGGAACCGCCGCGACTTTAAAAGCAAATCCGATCAGCAGCAGCAATGCCCCGGCAATCAGGTAGAGAGGCCAATCCGCCGGCGACTCGATGAGATAAGCGGAAATCGTGTTGAGATTGGTCGATCCGGTCGCGCCATAGATCAACGCGATGCCGTAAAGTAGAAATCCGGTGGCGAAGGCGCCCATCAGAAAATACTTCATTGCCGCTTCGCTCGAGCGAGCGCTGGCGCGCCACATTCCGGTCAGGACATAAACCGCAACCGACATGGTCTCGAGGCCAAGGAAAAAAACCATGAGATCGTTGGCCGCGGTCATGAGTATCATTCCGACCGTGGCAAACAAAACCAATGCGTAGAACTCGCCCTCATGGATTTGCAGGTCCCTGACATACTGGATCGACGAGAGTATCGTGAGCGCGGCCGCCGCGATCGAGATTTGCGTGAAGAACAGCGCGAAATTGTCCAGCAATACTGCATTGCCGAATGCTCCCTCGCGGCTGCCCCACAGCAATAGGGTCTCGGCTCCACCCAATCCGAGACCGAGAACGCTGATCCATGCCAACAAGCCCTTTTCCCGATCCTGCAAAAATAAATCGAGCAGCATGACGACCAGGGCCGTCAACAGGACTTGAGCCGCGGGAAGAAGCGGAATCAGGTTAACGTCCATCGCTTTTCTTCTCTCCGCTATCGTCGTGGTCGGTCGCTACCGGCGCGGACTGAATCGTAAATATTCTCTTGAGCGTCAGATCAACCGCGGGTTTCATTTTGTTTAAGAAGGGCTGGGGGTAGACACCCATAACGACGATCAGGGCTAAAATCGGCACGAGGATAAGAATCTCCCGGCCGTTCAGATCTTTGAGCTTTTCATTTTCCGGATGGGTCAGCGGACCATAAATGACCCGACGGTACATCCAGAGCATGTAGATGGCCCCCAAGATTACGCCGGTGGCCGCAGCGGCGGTCCAGCCGGGAGTCACATTGAAGGCGCCGAGCAAGATTAAAAATTCACCGACGAAGCCGTTGAGTCCGGGCAAACCGATGGACGAGAACATCACCACGAGAAATATTGCGGAGAAAATCGGCAACTGTTTCCACAGGCCGCCGAAATCTTCGATCAGGCGCGTATGGCGCCGGTCATAAATCATGCCGACAAGCAAAAAGAGCGCGCCGGTGGACAGACCATGACTGAGCATTTGATAAATCGAGCCCTGCAGTCCCTGGATATTGAGCGCGAAAAGGCCGAGCATACAGAAGCCCAGATGGCTGACGGACGAATAGGCGACCAGCTTTTTGATATCCGTTTGCATCATCGCCACCACCGCGCCATAAATGATCCCGATCACGGCCAACGCAATGAAAATCGGGGCCGCCGCAAGCGCGGCATCGGGGAACAGCGGAATCGCGAAGCGGAGAAAACCGTAAGTGCCAAGCTTGAGTAAAATGGCGGCGAGGATCACCGATCCCGCCGTGGGCGCTTCCACGTGCGCATCGGGCAGCCAGGTATGAAACGGGAATAGCGGCACCTTAATGGCAAAGGAGAGCGCGAAGGCGAAAAAGAGCCAGGTCTGCTCCGGGAAGGGCAAACGCAACTCATAAAGCCGTAGAAGATCAAAGGTCAGGACTTGCGTCACCTCGGCATGGCGGGTCGCGAGATAAATAATCGCGACCAGCATGAGCAGGCTGCCGGCCATGGTGTAGACGACAAATTTTAACGCCGCGTAAATTCGCCGCGTGCCGCCCCAAACGCCGATGAGAAAATACATCGGCACGAGCATGATCTCCCAGAAGACGTAAAAGAGAAAAAGATCCAGCGCCACGAATGCGCCAAGCATCCCGGTTTCTAACAAAAGCATGAAGAACAAGTACTCTTTCACTTTGTCATGCACCGACCACGAGGCCAGAATCGCGATAGGCATGAGCAGCGTCGTGAGCAGGATCAAGAACAGACTGATGCCGTCAATGCCGACGGTATACTCGATGCCGTAAAAAGGCATCCACGGGATACGCTCGATCAGCTGCATCTCGCCCTTGCTGCCGTCAAATTGGTTCAAAATGCCGAGCGACCAGAGAAAGTTCACAGCACTTATGATCAAGGCAACGGCAAAAAGCAGCTGTCTCTGCTGGCGCGAAACCAGCAGCAAGGCCAAGGCCCCGATAACGGGGATGGCGAGCAGCAGAGTTAAATCTCCGATGGCAAAACCCGGTGTCATCATTGCTGACCAAGGTAATAGGCCAGGAGCGCCAACGTCCCGGCAATAAAACCGACCAAGTAGTGCTGCACGTTGCCCGTTTGCATGCCGCGCCAGATTGAACTTAAGCCGCGGGCGCTCGCGGCGACACCGTTAACCGCGCCGTCAATCACCTTCGGATCAAACGATTGGGCTAGCGCCCGCGAAATCGCGGTGAACGGCCGCACGATTAAGGAATCATAAAGCTCATCGATGTAATACTTGTTCAGCAGCAGCCGATAGGGTCCGCCTCCGGCTAGGGCGGAAAAACGTTCCGGCACTTTCGCGCCGCGGCCGTAGGATAGGTAGGCGAGCAGTATGCCCAGGCCAACAATCGCCAGGGTTAGCAACATCAATGTGATTTCGGTATTGAGAGATCCGTGTCCAGCTTCATGGGCGGCGCCGAAGATCGGCGCTAACCACTGAACCCAGCGGCTGCCCCAGAGATATTCCGGCGCGCCCAGCCAGCCGGTAAAAATCGAACCGATCGCGAGGATAATCAGAGGCAGCGTCATGACTGCGGGGGACTCGTGGATATGAGCCTTCGTGCGCTCATCGGCGCGACACGTGCCGTGAAAAACCAAGAAGAGTTGCCGAAACATGTAAAAGGCGGTCATTCCCGCTGTTATCCAGGCGACCGCCCAAAGAGCGGGTGAACCGTAAGGGCTGCTAAAAGCCTGCCAGAGGATCAGATCTTTGGAGAAAAAACCCGCAGTGAAAGGCGCGCCCGCAATGGCTAAGGTGGCAATGACATACGTCCAATAAGTCGTCGGCAGGTGAGATTTAAGCCCGCCCATCTTGCGCATGTCCTGCTCGCCGCTGAGGGCGTGAATGACGCTGCCCGAGCCCAAAAACAGACAGGCCTTGAAAAACGCGTGCGTAAAGAGATGAAAAATCGCAGCTCCGAATGCGCCGACGCCTACCGCGATAAACATGTACCCTAATTGGCTCACGGTCGAATAAGCGAGAACGCGTTTGATATCGTTCTGCGTCAGGGCCACAGTAGCCGCGAAAAAAGCGGTCGCCGCGCCGATCGCGGCGATCAGCCATAATGTCATGGGCGCGAGCGCGAAGAGAAAGTGCAACCGCGCTGTCATGTAAACACCGGCCGTAACCATGGTGGCGGCATGGATCAGTGCGCTCACCGGTGTCGGACCGGCCATGGCGTCGGGCAACCAGACAAACAACGGGATCTGCGCCGACTTGCCGGTGGCACCGACAAAAAGAAGCAACGTGATCAGGGTAATCATCCCGGGGCCGAGCAATTGAATCTGTTTCTCTAGTTCGAGGAAGTCGAGTGTCCAGATACCATGACGGCCGAGTTCGGTCACCAGCAGCAGTATCCCCAGCACGAAGCCGAAGTCGCCGATGCGATTGACGATGAAGGCCTTATTACCCGCGATCGCGTTATTGGGATCGTTGTACCAGAAACCGATGAGCAGGTAGGAGCAGAGTCCCACGCCTTCCCAGCCGACGAAAAGGAGCAAAAGACTGTCCCCCATCACCAACGTGAGCATGAAGAATATGAAAAGGTTGAGATAGGCGAAAAAGCGCACCATCCCATCATCGTGTCCCATGTAGCCGAGCGAATAAATGTGGATCAGAAAACCGATTCCTGTGACGACGAGAAGCATGACGGCCGTCAAGGCGTCGACCTGAAACGAGAGTTTGACCTGAAAAGGGCCGGACTCGATCCAGGTATAAAGGGTATCGCGAAAAACACCCGTGGCCGGCAGCAGCCAGAATACATAGAGCGACAGCGCCAACGAAATTCCAACGGCTAGGCACGCCAGTAGACCGGCCATATTTTTCCCTAACCGTCGACCGAAAAAAATATTCATCGCGCTCCCGAGCAGGGGAATCAGCGGAATCCAGCGCAGGAAATCTAAATTGGCGATAGTTTGGGTCGCGCTTACCATTTCAAAAGCTGCATCTCCTGCGGATCGAGAGATTGGCGGTGGCGAAATACTGAAATAATGATGGCGAGGCCAATCACCGCTTCCGCCGCCGCCACCGCCATGACGAAGAAAACCACGACTTGCCCAGTGATCGATCCGAGGTAGCGTGAAAACGCGATAAACGTCAGATTGACGGCATTGAGCATGAGCTCAACGGACATCAAAACGACGATGAGATTGCGCCGGATGAGAACGCCGATGACGCCGATGGCGAAGACCACCGCGCTGAGTATAAGGTAATAGTTAAGCGGCACCATGATGGATTAATGCTCCCTCTTCGCCAAAACCACGGCGCCCACGATCGCCACTAAGAGCAAGACCGAAGCCATTTCAAAGGGCAGGGCGAAATCGGTAAAAAGGCTCTTGGCCAGCATTTCAGGGCTGCCAAACAATTCCGTGCCCGCCACCGGATCCGGCGCCGGCTCGACGCCGTTCATTACGGCAACCAATGATCCCGCCAGCAGCAGCGCTGCTATCGTTCCAAATCCCCACCAAGTGCCGTGCCGTTGTTCCAATGGGGTGGGATTAAGAAGCATGATCACGAAAAGAAACAGAACCATGATCGCGCCGGCGTAAATTAACACTTGCAGCACGCCGACCATGGGTGCATGGAGCGTCAAGAAAAAAGTCGCAATTAAAAACAGGGCGGCCACCAGCGCCATGGCACTGTGGACGACATTGCGCTGGAAAACGACCGTGAGTGAAGAAACCACTAATAGTCCTGCGAGCACGTAAAAGACAATCATTGAAGGCGTCATGACATCCAGAGTTTTATTGCACGGCAACGATCACGATCGCCGTAACTATCACATTCAAGAGGGCTAGCGGGAGAAGCATCTTCCAACCCAGCCGCATGACCTGATCATAGCGAAATCTCGGCACAGTCCAACGGATTAGAATCTGGAGCCAACAAAAAAAGAGCACTTTCAGCGTAAACGCGGCCACTTGCAACAGGACGATGGCGACCTGAGGCAACAGCCAGACTGCCGCCCCCCACGGGAAATGAAATCCATCACGCATGAGATAAGGCACCTGCCAACCGCCAAAAAAGAGCGTTGTCGCCAATGCGGCGGCGGTAACGATCTCGGCAAACTCGCCGGCAAAAAACATAAGGAATTTGCCACCCGAATATTCTACATGGTAACCGGCGACGATCTCCGATTCTCCTTCCGGCAGGTCAAACGGAACGCGCTTGGTTTCCGCGATCGCAGCCGTGAAGAAAAGCAGAAAAGCTAGCGGTTGCAAGAAAATGCCCCAAGCGGGAAGCCAGCCGATCGCCGGCTTGAGGACCATCAAGGATCGCGGCAGCAGCTCGCCGATCAACACGCCTTGGCCGCGCGCGATCTCCTGCAAGTCCAGGGTGCCATAGACCATCAGGATGCCCATGACGGACAAGCCCATCGCGACCTCGTAGGAGATCATCTGCGCCGAACCGCGCACGCCGCCGAGCAGCGAAAACTTATTATTGGATGCCCAGGCTCCAATGACGATACCGTACACACCCAATGAAGCCATGGCGAAAACATACAGAATGCCCACGTTGAGATTGGCAACCTGAAGATTGATGACGCGATCACCGACAACCAAGACGTCCCCAAACGGAATCACGGCAAAAGTGACCAACGCGGGAAATAGCGCCATGCACGGAGCCAACGTGTGGAGAAATCGATCGCCCTGCGGCGGTATAAAATCTTCTTTGGTGAGGAATTTGAGCGGGTCGGCGACCATGGTGTTGACCAGCCCCAATCCGGCGAAGCCTAAGATGGAAGCCCGGTTCGCGCCAATACGGTCTTGAATAAGCGCACTCCCTTTGCGCTCAACCCAGCCAAGCATACCGGCCAGATTGAGAACCATGAAGAGAACCAGAAAAGATTTTGCTGCGACAATTGCGATGTCAACGATCATGACTGTTCCGCACCACCCCTACCCAATTGAACCCCCTGGTCTCCGATCGCAGCATAGTTTAGCCCGGTATAGCCCATGACCTCTTGAGCCAAAGCCCGAAAGATTTCGGCCGGTGTCGAATATGCCACTTTCTCGCCCGACAACTCAAGAAGCCGACTAAAAATATCGCAGTCCTGCAGCGCCTCATCAGGCGGAATCACCGCGGCATTCAGTTTTTGCACTCGTCCTTTGCGATTGGTGTAGGTGCCTTCCTTTTCACCGAAGTGGGTCGCGGGCAGGACGACATGCGCTAGCTTCGCGGTCTCGCTCATGCGAATGTCCTGCACGACCAAAAATGATAATTTTTGCATCGCGCCGCGAAGCGGCTCTCCATGGTTCGCAATCGGGTCTTCACCCACTATATAAGCGCAGGAAAAAATTCCAGCAGCAAGTTTTTGGACCAAAGCGTTATATCCGCCATTGGAGCGCACGCCCATGTCGCGCGCGCCGCGGAAATTCGGCGAACGATCTGGGCTCATCAGGACTTTCTCAACCTCGCTAAGAACGCGCTCCTGATAGAAAACCTCTAGCGCGGGTTCCGTTGAAACTTTCTTCAACAATTTAGCGAACAGGAAGGCTTCTTCATTGGTGCTTCTTCCCGACAGTACTCCCGCCAGCATTTTCGTCGAACGCAGTCCTGAAATTACGGCTTTCAGCGCATTTTCCCAAGTCGTCGGAACGAGCCCCCCTTCTTGACGGATCAGGGGTGTAGTTAAACGCTCGCCGCCGGTTAGTTCATGAAAGCAATAGCGCCCTTCGTCGCATAACCAGTGACTGTTAACTTCCTCGTTGACCCTGGGCTTAAACCGCGCGATGCGGTTTTGATACGTTTCCACGCTGATGTTGCAGCCGGTGCTGCAACCCGGACAAACCGACGGCGTCTTTTCCAAATACCAGACGCGGACTTTGAAACGAAAGTCGCGATCGGTCAATGCGCCGACGGGACAGATATCGACGACATTGGCGGAGAGGGGGTTGTCGAACACCGAATTCGGGAATACCGCGATGGTGGAGTGGTCGCCACGATTAACCACCGACAACTCATGGGTGTGGGTGATTTCCTGACAAAAACGCACACAGCGCGTGCACTTGATACAGCGTTCGCCGTCGAAGACCACGTTTGGGCCGAAGATTGTTTTCTTTCTGTCGTGCTCTTTTCTGTCATCGAAACGGCTCGGCTGGCGATCATGCTCCATATAGTAGTTCTGGAGCTGACACTCTCCTGCCTGGTCGCAAATCGGGCAGTCGATCGGGTGATTGATAAGCAGAAACTCCATCACCGCTTTGCGCACCGCTAGCACTTTCGGGCTGTCGGTCAAAACGCCCATTCCCTCAGCCACCTGCGTATTGCAAGCAATCTGCAGCTTGGGCATCTTCTCGATTTCGACCATACACATCCGGCAGTTCCCGGCAATCGAAAGTTTGGGATGGTAGCAATAATGAGGAATCGCAATGCCCGCTTCCGCCGCCGCCTGAATGACGGTTTTCCCCTTGGTCGTAATGACCTCTTTGCCATTAATGGTTAGTTTTACTGGGTCCATAGAAGTCAAAAGTCAAATTGGAGTGATGGAGTATTGGGTTTCCGAATCCACCCATTACTCCACCACTCCATCACTCCGTTATTGCATTGTTACCGTGCAGCGCTTCTCCGCGATATGCGCCTCGAATTCATCCCTAAACTTTTTTATGAACGCCGCCGCCGGCATCGCCGCGGCATCGCCGAACGGACAAATCGTATTTCCCATGATGTTGCCGCTGATATTCAAAACCAAATCCAAATCCCCCGCTTGCCCGCCGCCTTCCTCGATACGCCGGAAAATTTTTTCCATCCAATGGCAGCCCTCGCGGCATGGACTGCACTGGCCGCAGGATTCATGAGCGTAAAAGCGCGCAATGTTCCACGCCGCCCGAACCATGCAGGTGGTATCGTCCATGACGATAACGCCACCGGACCCGAGCATACTGCCCGCGGCCTGGACCGATTCGTAGTCGAGATTTATTTTTTCAATCTCCTCAGGGCGCAACACCGGCATCGACCCGCCGCCGGGGATCACGCCCTTAAGTTTCCTGCCGTTGGGAACTCCGCCACAGTCTTCTTCAAGAAATTTTTTAAACGGATAGCCCATTTCAAGCTCATACACGCCCGGCCGGTTGATGTGACCGCTTACGCTGAATAACTTAGTCCCTTTGCTTTTCTCGGTTCCGAGCGCCGCATAAGCCGCGGCTCCACGCTCGATGATCCAGGGAAGCACCGCCAGCGTCTCGACATTGTTGACTACGGTGGGGCAGCCGAAAAGTCCATGCGTTGCCGGAAACGGCGGTTTAACTTTGGGCCAACCCCGGCCGCCTTCCAGCGACGAAAGCAGCGCGGTTTCTTCGCCGCAAATATAGGCGCCGGCCCCGCGGTGAACGATGACATCGAGGTCATAGCCTGATCCAGCGATGGTTTTGCCGATGTAGCGAGCCTGAATCGCTTCTTCGACGGCGCGTTCCAGTATATTCTCGCCGAAGACAAGCTCGCCACGAATGTAGATGAAAGCGGTGTGCGCCTGAATCGCATAGGCCGCGATCAGCGTCCCTTCGATAATCGCATGGGGATCTTTCTCGATGAGCAAGCGGTCTTTGAATGTGCCGGGCTCGCTCTCGTCGGCATTGCAGACGAGGTATCTGGGTTTTGGACTATCCTTCGGTACAAAGCTCCACTTCATCCCTGTCGGAAAGCCGGCGCCGCCGCGGCCTCTCAACCCGGAAGCTTTCACTTCGTCAATCAACTGCTCCGGCTTCATCGTTTGCACGACTTTTTCCCAACTCCGATAGCCGCCGTGCGCCTTATACGTAGCTAACGTATGCGAGTCCGGCATATTGATATTGCGTAACAGCAGGGGTTCCATGGGGATCAGTCGGAGAGACGAAATAGCGCAGACCCGTCCGGGTCAGCGGTCTTAGATCATCACTTGAGTTTCTGCAGAATCTCCGTCACTTTCTCTTCGGTCAGGTTTTCGTAATAGTCGTCGTTGATTTGCATCATCGGCGCACTCCCGCAGGATGCTAAACATTCGACTTCGGAAAGCGTAAAGCGCCCGTCCGCCGTTGTTTGCCCCGGCTCAAGGCCGAGCGCTTTCTTGATCAATCCCGTAATCTTTTCAGCGCCGCCGAGCGCGCACGACAAGGTGCGGCAAACCTGGATATGGTGGCGCCCGATGGGCTTGGTATTGAACATGGTGTAAAAACTCACCACGCCCTGAACTCTTGCCGGCGACTGCTCCATGATTTTCGCCACATACTCGATCGCTTCCGCAGTCAGATGACCGAACTCCTGCTGGGCAAGATAAAGCACCGGCAGCATCGCCGCTTCTTTCTTGGGATAGCGGCTCACCGTTTCCTCGAACTTCTTGTAGGTTTCCGGGGAAAACTCTAACGCCATTTTTTTAAGTGCTGAGTAACGAGTACTGAGCGAAAAAGCTTCTCAGTCCTCAGTACTCAGCACTCCCTTACTTTCTATCGGTCGCACTCGCCGCCGATCATGTTGATCATGCCGAAGGTCGAAACAATATCCGCGATCATGTAACCCTTGATCATTTCATGAAAAGCGCCCATCGCAATAAAGCAAGGCGGGCGCACGCGCACGCGATACGGCCGGCCGCCGCCGTCGCTTACGATGTAAAAGCCGAGCTCGCCGTTGCCGCCTTCGACGGCGGCATAAGTTTCGCCGGGCGGCACATGAATGCCTTCCATGATGATTTTGAAATGGTGCATCAACCCTTCGATGCTGTTATAAACCTTTTCTTTCTCCGGCAGGACAAAGCGCGGATCGTCGATCCACACCGGCCCCACAGGAAGATTCTGCAGCGCCTGCTCGATGATGCGCATGCTCTGCTCAATTTCCTGCATCCGGCAGACAAACCGATCGTAATTGTCTCCTTTGCTTCCTAACGGAACTTGAAAGTCGAACCGATCGTAAACCAGGTAAGGAAAAGTCTTGCGCACGTCGTAATTGACCCCGGTGGAGCGCAGGATCGGCCCCGTGAGGCTGTAACTCATGGCGGTCTCCTGCGAGATGACCCCCACGTTGGACATACGATCGATAAAGATCCGATTGCGCGATAGCAAACGGTCGCAGTCGTCAAGCAGTTTGCGGGTCTTCTTGAGCATCTCCGTCACGCGCTCGGCGAAATGGTCCGGCAAGTCGTGCTTGACGCCGCCGATGCGCACGTAAGTGACGGTCAGCCGCGCGCCCGTCAGGCCTTCAACGATTTGGGTAATGAGTTCCCGCGCCTCGATCATATAGAAGCCGACGGTCACTGCGCCGAGTTCGGAAGCGGCCATACCGCAGCAGGTGAGGTGATCATAAATGCGCGCCAACTCGCTGATGATAACGCGAATAAACTGACAGCGCGGCGTCGTTTCTACACCGATGAGTTTTTCCACCGCCAAAGCATAACCGACGTTATTGATCAGGGATGAAGCATAGTTCAGCCGGTCGGTGTAGGGGATGACTTGCGTCCACGTGGCCTGCTCGCAACTTTTGTCGAAGCCGCGATGGAGAAACCCCACTTCCACATCGCAGTCGAGCACCTTCTCGCCCTCGAGCTTGAGATTGAACTTGATCGTGCCATGGGTCGCGGGATGGGACGGTCCCATCTGCAGTTCCATGATTTCGAGCGGCAACTCGGGGCTGTCAGCTATCATCGTTAATCGATATCCGTCACAATCAATTTTTCTTCGCCAATACCTGTTTTAGCCGCAGCAACTTGTTATTGGATCGCTCGTCGACAAAAGTTCCCGCGACCTTGCGTTCCGGAACGCGCGGCTGGCAGAGATTCACCGGATAATTTTTGCGCAGCGGATGACCTTGGAACTCTTCGTAGAGCAGCACCCGGCGCAAATTCGGATGGTCGACAAAACGAATGCCGAATAAATCCCAGACCTCGCGCTCCATGAAATTGGCGCCCTTCCAAAGCGGTGTGAGCGACTCCACTTGAGCGTCCTTTTCCGGCACGGGAACCCTGACACGCAGGCGTTCCCGAGTCTTAAGAGCGCTCAGCTGGTAGACGACTTCAAAACGGAACTCTTTTTTCTGCCAGTAATCGACGGCGGTAATATCCGAAAGGAAGTCGAAGCCTAAACGCGGATCTTCTTTGAAAAAGCGAAAGCTCTCTCGCAAGCCTAGCCGCTCCAATATGACAATATCATCCCGCTGGGATTGCAGGGTTTCAAGTGCCCTCGGGCCAAGCTTTTCTCGAATGTATTGAAGAGTGGCACCGGTTTCAGACATCGTCGATCAATCCCACTCCAGCGCCCCTTTTTTCCATACGTAGACAAAGCCGATTATGAGAATCCCAAGAAAAACACCCATCTCGACTAAACCGAAGATCCCCAAGCGGCGAAATAGAATCGCCCACGGATAGAGAAACACGACTTCCAGATCAAAGATTAGAAACAGCATCGCCACCAAATAGAATTTAACTGAAATACGAATGCGCGCGTCGCCGCGCGGAGGATTACCGGACTCAAACGGCTCGGCTTTGACGGGACTGTACGATTTCGGGCCAATTTTTTGCGCGATCACGAGCAGAGCAAGCACTATAACCGCGGCGAAGGCGAACAAAACCAGGAGCGGAAAATAAGGATGCGTCATGAATAACGTGGCAGGAAAAAAAACCGTCCCGCTCAGCGGAGAGGTACGGATTCATGCCCCACGGCCTCAGCGATAAACTTTGTCTATTGTAAATTCCCGGTGTTGTCAAGATAACACACGCTCATTATGCTCCAAACCGGCGCCGGATATCATAGGGAGACGTCGCCGCGCCGGTTATGCCGAAAACAAAATTCCGGGTCAGTGGGCGACAAAGCAAATCAGAAACCCACGGGAATCTGCAACCTCCGCGAAGATTTTTTAGTCGTCTGGCTTTCCTTGATTCTTTTCTCCCAGCGGCTGGACATCGAGGAAACCGTGTTCGGAGATATCGAAGTAATTGCCGTCGGGATCCGAACCCCGGATTTCGGCATAAGGTCGGCCGTTGGGGCGCGGCTTGGGCAATTTTGCGTAGTTGATTTTTTTCATTTTCTCCACAATCTTGTCGCCGCTCTCCACTTCGAAACCGAAGTGATAAAGGCCATTGGGAGCTTGTTGCTCGTGGTTGGGCAGAATCGCGAGGTTGAAATAACCGTCGGTCAAATAAATCGCGCCCCCCTCCCGTTTGTCCTCGTGGAGAAGCTGCATGTCAAAAACGTCCATGTAAAACGATGCGAGTTTTCCCGTATCCTCCGTGCGAATCGCAAGATGGCGAATTTTAGGCATAGGCTACCTCCTTCTGTTAAGCGTTTGCTACCCTTAATGCTCGAACGTTGCGGTTGTCAAGCGAACGATGGGTTGATGATTAGCTGTAGCCTGCCGAGTTACCCAACAGGATCGATTCACCGCTCTGGCGTTACTGGCTTGCTTGATTCCGAGGTGATCGGATCGTCGCCTAAGTGTCGCGGGTGGTGATTGTTTGCGAATCGACGATGACGGCAAAGAGCGCCTCGCCGGCGATGGCAAACAGCGCGGGCCGATCCGCGGCGGTTACTTCGATCCCAACATCTGCGGTGTGTTCGAATTCGCGAAAACTGCCTCGCCCGCTATTTGCGCTGGCTTTCATTCTCGCGCTCAACGATCATCGGCACCATCGCATCGCGGATAACCTTCTCGCTCACTTCGCCGAAGCGTTCTTTGAAGCGGTCGAGGGGAATAACCGCTTTGGCCATCGCCCGATGGCCGCCGGCGCTGCCGATATCGTCATAGAGCTTTTTCATGATTTCACCGGCGCTCTTAACATAACCCAGGTTGCGCACGGAAATCACTACGCGATCTTTGACCAGTCCTGAGACGACGGCCCACTCCACGCCTTCGATTTGAAGGCAAAACTCCGCCA
>JBGPIK010000161.1:0-13371 GCA_041484845.1 Binatia bacterium
AAGAGCAAAGAGCAAAGAGCAAAGAGCAAAGAGCAAAGAGCAAAGAGCAAAGAGCAAAGAGCAAAGAGCAAAGAGCAAAGAGCAAAGAGCAAAGAGCAAAGAGCAAAGAGCAAAGAGCAAAGAGCAAAGAGCTAAGCGTAAATCAGCGAGTGCTTATAAAAGGCTCCTTGCTCCCTGCTCCATGCGCGATGCAAAAAGGCACAGGCCCATTGCCTCGCTCTGGAGGGCTCGCCTCCCGATCGCCCGCCCGCATGAATAATTCGGGTAAGGACGCTTTCGACACCAGCCTCGTTCGCCCCGTGGCGGCTTATTGGGAACCGGTGATAACCGACCGAGGTTAATTCTGACCGATCGCTTAAACAACGCTGTCAGCGTCTGGCCTTTTCGGCGAAAGTCCAATCGTAAACGGTTTGTGGTCTATGTGTGGGTTTTTCCTTGCTTCTAAACGTGCCCACGGCAATCCATTCTTCAACCACCGAATCGCTAACGGTAAGATCCGGATTAAACTGCTCGCGATAAAGCGCATAAAAGCGCTCGGCCGCAGCGCGGTCGAGTACCAATAGTTTTTGTAACAAATCGACGCCAATTTCCCGTTGACTTTGGAGAAATAGAATTGCCGTTCTCAATCCTTTCAACAGCCTGACGATCTCATCAGGATCCTTATCTATTTTTCGCAGAGCCAAACTGATACCGGTGATCGGGATTTTGACCAACTCCGACAGCTCGGCCACCGACATGAGCGTTTTAAGTCCCCTCTGTTCCGCTTTGTATTCAAATGGGCTATTCACAACGGTCGCGTCTACGGAGCCGCCGAGGAGCGCAGCAAAACGCGCGTCAGGGCTACCGCTAATGGCTGCAAGGGTTACGTCTTTGTTCGGGTCCAACCCACTGCGGCTCAGAGCCGTGAAGACGGCGTAGTCGGCTGAGCTCCCGAACGAATTAATTGCGATCCGTTTGCCCTTGAGCGCCTTTAGGTTTTCAATTTCCGGCTTTGAGATAATAGCGTAGCCGCTGGAGCGCGTTACCGCAGCGACAATCTTGACGGGGATGCCGCGCATGGCCGCGCCTGCTATTGAAGGAACAATCGTAATGTAATCGAGCTCGCCGTTTAGGAGAGCGGTTAGCATGAGGTTTGTTCCCTGGAACTGAATGAACCTTGCTCTTAGACCCTCTTTCTCCCAAAAACCACGTTCAGCAGCTACCCGAAACGGTAGCGATGTCCAGTTTGAACCGCTGGTCCAGCCGATACTAATTACTTTGGGTTCAGTGGCCGGGACCTCGGAAACCCGAAAGCCGATCAATACAAGGCACAAGACGTATCCAAGGAAATAAAACTTGAGCGTCATCTCTTTTCCCTCCGAATCGAAAGAAGACTTAAGACCACGGCAGTTGACGCGACATTAGCCTCAGGCCGTCATTCCCGTCATTCCATGAACTGCGTGGCGTACCCTTTTGATCATAATAAAACTCATGAAATTTTCCTAATCGATTCAGTTCGGTTATGCACCATAGTGATCTCTTCGCGTCCGTGCAGCGGGTATCCGGCTGTTTAAGTCAAATGCCGTCGCGAAGCAATGCCCTTTCACCTTATGTACGCAAACGTTAATATAGTTACAGAAACGGAAGTAGGAGGATGGATTGACTAAAGCGGGAATCGTGTTGGTCGGATTTTTGGCACTCGTAGCCGTTCCAGCCAGGGCGCAGCTCGAACAGGGCATGTCGGCGAGCGAAAATAGCGTCGCCAGACCGCAGCCCTTTAAGGTTCGATTTCAAGAATTCACGTTGAAAAATGGGCTACGCGTTATCGTGTCGGAAGATCATAGCGCGCCAACCTACTCAATTTGTGTCACCTACAGTGTGGGTTCACGCGACGAGCGTCCAGGGCGCACGGGCTTTGCTCACTTGTTCGAACACATGATGTTCCAGGGATCGGAAAACGTCGGCAAAGGCGAACATTTTATTCTGGTGCTCAACAACGGCGGCAGTGCTAATGGCACGACGAACGCGGATCGAACTAACTACTTTCAGACCTTGCCGGCAAACCAATTGGAACTCGGATTGTTCTTAGAGGCCGACCGGATGCGCTCGCTGAATATCAATCAAGCCAACTTTGATAATCAACGTCAGACGGTGCAGGAGGAGCGCCGGCAAAATTACGACAACCGCGCCTACGGGAAAAGCTACGAAGCTGTTATCCAAACCGCTTACGACAATTTCGCTTACCAGCACTCTACCATTGGATCGATGGAAGACTTGAAGGCTGCGACGCTCGAAGACGCGGCGGATTTTTTTCGCACGTATTATGCGCCCAATAACGCGGTGCTGTCGTTGGTGGGGGACTTCAACGCTGAAGCCGCATTAACGTTGATTAAAAAATACTTCGAACCTATTCCACCACACTCGCCGCCACCCGCGGTTGATTTAAACGAACCTGAACAAAAGTCGGAGCGGCGAAAGACGCTCGAAGATGCCTTTGCGCAATCGCCGCGCCTTGACATCGTCTATAAGGTTCCCCCGGGAAACACCGCGGACTTTTATGCGCTTGAGGTTTTGGGGAGCGTGCTGTCCTCCGGGCTATCCGCGCGGCTCTATCAAAGTCTTGTCAAAGAAAAAGAATTAGCGATGAGTGTCTCGGCAGGGCCTGACGAGAGGAGGGGGGCGTCGCTGTATTGGATCTCGGTGGTGGCGCGACCGGGGGTTAATCTTTCTGAGCTCGAAGCCATGGTGTACAAAGATCTAGAGGAAATTAAGACCCAACCCGTAGCCGATTGGGAACTGGATAAAGTCAGGCTGCAACTGCGACGCGAGCATGCCCAAAGTCTTTACAGCACCCGTAGCCGCGCCAATGCCCTCGGCCATTACGGTGTCTACTATGGTGAGCCCGACCTCATCAATCAAATCGAGGAAAAAATGAACCAAGTTACCAAGGCAGACCTGCAGCGCGTCGCGATGACTTACCTGAAACAGATCAACCGAACGGTGGTGACGACGCTACCTGCAGGAAAAACTCCCGCTCGCACGGATAGCTCGCTTCGATGAAACGGATCCGATCTCATAGCCGCTATTCGATTCTTTTCCTCTCATGTTGCGTTGCCGTGTGGGCGTTCACCGCCGTTCGGCTGACGATCGGCCCCCGCTTGGTCTATGGCCAGGAATCGGCTTTGAGCGCGCCTGTAAGTAAGGTCGATCGCAAAAACAGAGCGCCCATCTCCGGCGATATTCTCCGCGTGATCATTCCCAGCCCAATTGAAACGACGCTGAAAAATGGGCTGAGAGTTCTGATATTGGAAGACCATCGGTTTCCAACCGTCTCTCTTCAGCTTCATATCGGAGGCGCCGGGGCGCTCTTTGAACCGGCAACCCTGCCCGGATTGGCCAACGCAACGGCGCAAATGCTGCGGGAGGGAACGAAGACGCGAACGAGCAAGCAAATCGCTGAGGAAATCGAGCGGCTCGGCGCCACGGTCGGCGCGGTTTCAGGATTTGGCTCCACGGATGCCGTGCTCAGCGCTTCGGGTTTGAGCGAAAACTTTGATGCTTGGTTTTTGCTTACCGTGGACGTGCTATTAAATCCTACGTTTCCTGCCGAAGAATTGGCCAAACTCAAACAGCGGCTGCAGGCGCAATTGCGCCAACAACGGTCGGCGCCAAACTTTTTAGTCCGGGAACGTTTCAATCGCGCGGTTTTTGGTAATCATCCGGCCGCTGTCATCTCGGCAACCCCGCAATCCGTAGACGCCTTTACACCGGAGATCTTAATGAAATGGCATCGCGAGTCTTACGCCCCGCAAAATGCAATATTGGCGATTGCCGGCGATGTACGCGCAACCCAACTCGTCCCAAAGCTCGATCAAGGGTTTGCGCATTGGCACGAGAACAGCTTGAAACAGACGTTGCCCTCGAATCCGGTTCCACTCGATGGACGGAAGGTCTATCTCGTTGACCGCCCCGACTCCGTGCAAACCACCATCGCTTTGGGCAATATTGCCATCGACCGGCGCAGTTCGGATTATCTTCCGATGGTGGTCCTGAACCATGTACTCGGGGGTGGGCCAGCGGCGCGGCTGTTTCTGAACCTGCGCGAGGAAAAGGGCTACACCTATGGTGTCTATAGTGATTTTACCGCCGTCCAATATCCGGGGCCGTGGAGCGCGGGCGGCTCGACGCGCACAGAGGCGACCGCCAATGCCCTGACGGAGTTTTTCAACGAGATCCGGCGCATCCGCGATGAGAAGGTTAGTGAAACTGAACTAGCGGCGGCCCGCAGAGCCATCACCGCCAGCTTTGCTCTTTCGCTTGAACAGCCGTCACGCATACTTAATTTTGCTGTCACGCGGAAAATTTACGGATTGCCGGATGATTATTGGCAAACCTACCCCGCCAAGATCTTCTTGGTATCCGCAGATGATGTACAACGCGTTGCGCGCAAATACCTTAACCCCGATAAGATGCAGCTTGTTGCAGCCGGTGACGGGCGCAAGATTCGAGCGGCTCTGGAAAAATACGGATCTGTGGAAATGTATGATAGTAATGGCAACCCCGCTCCGGTTTCACGAGATCAGCCATAAGTTCAAGGCTAACAATTGGCGTTGAGTTCTCAGCCGACATAGCCAATCGCCGGGGCTATCGAGTCTGGTTTGCCTTGGCATAGGTGCGTCCCTGTAGCGTTCTAGCCTAATTTATCCAAGTTTGTCCAGCTAGTCAACAGCGTCCCCGATCCCGCAGTGGATTTAGATGGATGTAGCGCACCAGTTCGGTAAAATAACTGTCGCCCTCGCATACGATCGATTTGTACCGGTTTTGAAAAAGATGCCCATGACGACGATGGCGCCGGTTGTAGCTCACCGCGTAACCGGTCAAAAGTCGCCGCATGAATGTCGCCAACCCCAAAGGTCCGCTGCAAACAAGCAGATGAGCATGGTTGCTCATTAACGCCCAGGCATACACCAGCGTCTGCGTTTCCTCGGCCAATGCCCCCAATCGCTGCACAAACTCCCTGCGATCCTGATCGTCATTGACGATCCGCCGCTGTTCTATCCCACGGATCATCACATGGTGCAGGGTCCCGGGGCTATCGAGTCTGGCTTGCCTTGGCATAGCTGCGTCCCTGTAGCGTTCCAGTCTCATTTATCCAAGTTTGTCCAGTTAGTCAACAGCGTCCCCAACTCCACCTCAAATCTGGGCCGCTGCAGTTAGTAAGACTCAGACACATAAGCGCAATAGCGCTGAATGCATTAGCGAGGAAAACTACCTTGCCCATGGCGCACTAACCCCCGTAGCAGGCTGCGTCGCTGGATAAAAATTGATGCGAGCGTGGACCCGAAAGGGTCAAATCTTTATCTGTGAAGTAAGCCATCCTCTACTTCTGACGCGGCCTTCGCCAGCGCTTTGTTCTTCCGCACTTTCTCCCGTAGCCGCTTTCGCTCCAGGCTCACCGTTGTGTAGTCGAGCCCTCCCAACGCTTTGCCAATCTCCGCTTGGCTGATCGCCCCGTGCCGGTACATCATCTCCATCGCCACCGCTCGCGCGTCGCGCTCTGCCGGGCGTCTGCCCGTTATCTGCCTCTCCTTCACACCAAACTGCCTCGCCACTGCCCGCAGCACCACTTCCGGCCGCGCCGCCCTCAGTTCTCGAATCGACGGTTGCTCACGCTTGCCCCCTTCTTCCGTTATCCTCCTCTTGACCCGCTCGATGAAGGTCTCCTCCCCCAAAACTACTTGCCCGCTCACCTCCTCCCACGGCGTGCCGTATCCCGTCCGTATCCCCTCGACAATATAGTCAGTATATTTCTTGCGACTGCCACCCACCTGCCCCAGCACCATTGCGTAGTGAATCCACGGTTGCTTTCTGCCCGATCTTAAGTACCCCGCCAGGCTACTCCACCCATACCCTTGCAAATACCGAATCTGTTCGCCGATTCCTCTTCCTCGATACGGGTGAACTCGCACCGGGTTTAAGTGAACGTAGCGACTGAGCTCCAATAAATAGCTGTCCTGGTCGATCAGTATCGCCTTATATCTGCCCTGATAGAGGTGGCCAACTCGATGATGGCGCCGATTATAGGCCGCCGTGTAACTGATATTAAAATGTCTCATGAACTCTGACAGATTGCCCTTCGGCGTAGACACCATCAAATGAAAATGATTGGTCATTAAAACGTAGGCGTGAAGCTCAACCTGGTAATTGGCCAGCGAGCCTTGCAGTTTCTCCAAAAATACCGAACGGTCCCGATCGTCCTTAAAGATCGCCTTGCGTTCGTTGCCACGGCAGGTGACGTGATAGTGACCACCTGGAATCAAAATTCGTAACGGTCGAGTCATGCCGCTTTCGTACCATTGCGTGAGACGATATTCAATAGCAAAGATTTGACCCCAAGTGGCTTTTTGACCCCAAGTGGCTTTTCTTACACTGGGTGATCTGAGTAAGGCGGTTGGCGTTGTTGTAAGAATAGACCACGAAGCGGGACGGGGTCACGAGACGAGATCAGACTTCGACAAATCAATAAAGATAGTCATGTCGTAGAAGTCTTGTCCCGCTCCCTTTAATCCACAGCCGGGCGATGTCGGCGAGCAAGTCGAGAAAGCTCTGCTGACCTTTGTCCGTATCGAGTGCTCCGAATCTGGTGGCACACGACAGAACCTCTAATTTTTTACTTCCGGGATCTCCACAATTTAACAAGCAAGATCGGAAGAATGATAATACCTGCACCACTCACAAATTGAACGAACAATCTTACTGCAAACGGAAGTTCAACTAAGAATGTCGCTACAATTACAACCAGACACCCCACCGCCACAAAAACAATTTTCGCGGTAAAATCAATTTTGCTACGTTCCGACACGGACACTAATCTCCATTAGACCTTCCACAAGAGTTCGATGGATTTAGATCTCGCCCTGTCCATCTTATCTATTGTTTCCTTCCACCATATGCGGGAGTGGTCGGTGGCAAAAATATAGATCCAAGCAACCCCGCCACAGAACCAACCTTGCCTATTATATTCGACTGGAGCCCGGCAGCAGCGCCGTTGAAAAACCCCGCACCCCCCTGCCCACCTAACAAATCCAACGCGCTCGCTACGAGCTGGGAGGACGGTATCATACCTGCTCCAGCCAATCCCCCGTAGATGCCACCAACTACCGCTCCCACCCCAAAGCCCCACGCAGCTCCGGTAAGCCCATCAGCTAACGCCGCACTAACTGATCCAGTATCTGCATATGTTCCAGCAGCAGCGGTTATTCCGGAAACCACAGCACCGGCAACACCACCGGCTAGTGCACCACCTGCGATTCCACCGGCCACAAATCCGAACTTCCCTTCCGGATCGCTAAAGTTAAGCGGCCTATTCCAGACGTACGCATATAAGTTAGAATCCTCACCGTTGAACTCAATTGGATCCTCACTGACAAATCTCTGGAGCTGTGGATTATAGTAACGTGCTCGGTAGTGGTAGAGGCCGGTACTATCGTTTTCGCGGCCTGTGTATTGAAACGGATTTGTATTGCTTGCGCCTGTCAGCGTTGTTGTTCCAAACGGCTCGTAAGTGTATTCCGTTTGCACTGTCCCAGTACCGTCGGTGACGGCCACCGGTGAGCCGAGGGCATCCGCGAGAAAATAACTCGTCACGCCCGAATTCGCATCCGTGCGGGTTAAGAACTCGTCGATGGCTAGGCCTGGCAAAATGTTGGCCAGGACGGTCGTACCCGACGTTTCCTGAACTGGGTTTCGGCGATCATATAAGAATTCAGTCAAACCGCCGTTGATCGTTTTGCTTTCCCGTCGTCCCAGTCCGTCATAGACAAAGCTAGCACTTATACCTGGCCCGCTGATGCCAACCAACTGATTCCTCGCGTTCCAGGTGTAGGTCGTAGTCCCGCTGCCGTCCGTAATGGTCTGCACATTTCCATTGTTATCGTACGTCAGTGTCTTGTCGGCGAACGTCGTCTGTTCGTTCGCGGCATCGTAGGCTGTCGAGCTTATCGCTGACGGGATTCCTGTGCGCGCGAAGGAGCCGCCGGTCTTGGTCCCGTTGCCGTTCTTATCGTACTCGTAGGTTAGATTGCCCAACACTGTCGTCCCGTTCTGCTTGTAGGTGATACTGGTTAAACGCGAAGCCGAATCGTAGGCGTATTCTACCAGAACTCCGTTCGGAAGCGTAAGGCTCGTTCTCCGGCCGGCTGCGTCGTAGTTATAAGTTGTCGCCGCCGAACCCTGGGTGATCTGGGTTAGGCGATTCGCGTTATCGTAAGAATAGTTGACCGTCGGCTGACCACTCACCGTCATGGTTGTTCTCCGGCCTGCCGCATCATAGGTGTAGCTGACTGGCCCTTGCGGCGTTGTCTCCGAGGTTAGCCGGTCGAGGCCGTCATAGGTGCGCGTGATGGTGCCCGCAATGGAATCATTTACCTGCGTTAGCCGGTTGCCGCCATCGTAGGTGTAGGCAGTCGTGGAGCCATCCGCGTATGTCACGCCCGTGCGCCTGTTCAGCGCATCATAGGTATAAGTCGTCACCTGGCTCTTGCGATCGGTGAATTGAGTCATATAGCCGGCTAGATCGTACTGATAGCTTTCGGTTCGGAGCAACGGATCGCGCCGTGTGGCGAGCCGATCCATGTTTTCATAAGTGTAGACCGTGGGGCTATTGCGCGCGTCGGTAACGCTCAAGAGGTTGCCGTTGGGATCGTAGCCGAACTGCGTCACGCCGTTGAGCGCATCGGTGACGCGAGTCAACCGGTTCAACGCGTTATAATCATAGATCGTCGGGTTACCGAGCGGATTGGTGACGCTTAGCACTCTCCCTACTGGGTCCGTCAGCCGAGTGGTTGTGTTCGACAAGGGGTCTGTGACCGCGGCGAGGTCAGCCCTCTCATAGGTGAATTGTGTGGTGTTGTTCAACGGATCGGTTATCGATATCGGCTGGCCCGAGCTGTTCCGGGCGACTGTGGTCGTCTGGTTTAACGGATTGGTCACCGAAATCAGATTGCCAGACGAATCGCGACCAAAGTTGGTTGTGTGGTTGAGCGGATCGGTGGCGCTCGTCATCTGGCTGAAGATGGGATCGTAAGTGAAGGTGGTCGTCGATGCGTTGGCGGTGCCGGAAAGCCGGGTCACGCTGGTTACGTTGCCGACGGAATCGTAAGTGTAGGTTGTTTGACGGCCGAGCGGATCAGTGGTCGAGAGGATCTGATTGGTGGCCGCATCGCGAGTGTAGGTAGTGGTCTGGCCCAGTGCATCGGTGACGCTGGTAAGGAAGCGCTGATCATTGAACCAATAGGTGGTCGGCTTGCCCCGCGGATCGACTAAGACGCTGGCCGTCACGGGGGAACTTGAGGCCACGCCGGTGCAAGGGGCCTGAGTAACGGGGCCGCCGCTGGCCGCCTCACTCAGGAGTTGCTGGCTTTCCGGGAGGCCAACCCGGTCGGCAGTGATGTAGTAGAAAAGGAAGGTTCCGGAGTCGGCCTGGATCTGCCGGCAGACGCGGCTGTTCGCGTCGTAGGTGTTCTGCAGGAACGTAATGCCCCGCGCATCGGTGAGCGCGGTCATCCGGTTTTGGCTATCGTAATCGTAGCGGGTGATGCCGCCGGCCGGGTCCGTGACCGCCACGAGGCGGTTGGATGCGTCATAAGTATAGCTGACCGTCCGTCCTAAAGGATCGCTGACCGAGGTGATCCGGTCGCGGGCCAGGCTGACCCAGGACAGTTGCAGGGTCCGGCCCGACGGGTCCTCAATCGTGGTGGGGTTGGTTTCCATCTGCCGGATGATGTTCACGGCGTTACCTGCCCGGTCGCTCACCTGGATCAGGAGTGAATTGCTGAAGGTCAAGGAGGTCCCGTCCCGCAGGCGCAGGGTGCGATTGCCGTCGGAGTTCACGACGATCCGGGCGCCCTTGAAGGCCGGGATGGTGTTATTCGTAAAGCTGCCGTCGGGCTGTAGGAGGAATTGGGTCTGGGCGTTGCCCCGGTAGACATAGGTGATGACGTCGGAAGAGGGGAATTGTAAGGCGTCATCGAAGCCGAGGGTCGTGCCGATTCCGAACGGGCCCGCCTGGGGATCGCCCGAGCGGTAGGTCCGGGTGATCGCGAGAGGTACGAGGCCCGGGAGGACCAGGTCGGTCTTGGTGAACATGAAAACGCCGTTGACCAAGTCCACGGGGTCACCGCCGGAAGCGCCCTGCCCGAGCTGCGAAGTCGGCCCACCCGCCTGCCCCTGGCCGCGGAGTGGGTTCCAGGTCGCGGCCCCACAACAGAACTTCGGGATCCCGACGCCGGGGTCAGTACTGATTAGCTTCCCGTCATCGCTCACCGTCCCCAGCCCAGCGACCCGCCAATCGTTAGGCGCCTCGCCGACGTTGGGCGACTCATCGTAATACCACAGTTCCGCCTTGTCGCCGGGGGCCAAGCCGAAATCGTTGGGGGACTCGAACGGGACCGGGCGGCTGGGGATTCCGCCGCCGCGTTTGCCGAAGTAAAACATGTAAACGTAGCGCGCTTGCACGGTCCGCGGTAGGGGCCGGACCGGCAGGCGGTCGGCCGGCACCGTACGGATCGAGACCTTCTGCGCAGGAAGGCCGTCCCACCCGACGATCGGCGTGTCTCGGGGGATGCGCAAAGCGACGCCCGGCAGGTCAGGGTCGGTGGCGACGGTCTCCCGCGAGTGATCAATGTGTGTGAAGTTGATCTCCCGCTGAACGTGTAGGTGCGGCAGGTATGGCAGCACGTTCGTCTTTCCCGCCATGATTTTCATAGACAAGGGGATCGTCGGGTAATGGCGGCCGGGGCGGCTCGCCGGGTCGCCGTCGACTAATATCACTTGATCACCCGTTGGCGGGTCGAGGAGCTGGAACTCGCCCTTCGCATCGGTGACCGCGCGCTGGCCACCGACAAGAATTTCCACCCCGGTTAGCGCCTGTCGGTCCGTATCGACGACACGACCGACCAGGGCCGTTCGACCCTCCGCGATTACTGAGCCTCCCGCGGGACCAGGGGATGCCGCGGTGCCCGACGAATTTACGCCTCCCGCGGACCCCGGAGACGGCGCGGTGTCCGATCGTGTTACGCCTCCCGGCTGTACGGTACCCCCGCCCGAGCCCCGCGTCCCCACTCCAGTATTCGCCGCCTGATCCTGGGCAGTCGTAAACCGGATGCTGGTCAATGGAAGCAGGACATCGACGCGATCCTTCACCCCATTGACGGTCACATTATACGTAACACCAGGCAGGAGATCGGCCTCCGGAGTGATGAATGCGAGCATTCCTCCTTCCGCCGGCACAACTTTAATCTGCTCCACGCCTTTGGGCCCGCTAAGGGTTACGGTATCAGCGTTGATAGTCTCAACGCGTAGTGGTTTGGAGAAACGAAGAGCCACGGTCACATCAATCGCCACATCAACAGAGCTGTCTGTCGGAATCGACGCGACGAGTATCGGATTCTCTGTGGGAGGCGGGTTTGTGAGTGCGGCGCCATTGATCAAAATGAAACGTCCCGTTGCCGGATCGAACAGATCTGCATTGTCCAAGGCGTTGCTGTTGTCATCGTTACCTCCCTTGAGCAGCACTTTTCCGTTTTCCAGCAATGTCGCCGTGTGATTTTGACGGGGTATTGTCAGGCTTGGTAATCTGGTAACACTGCCGTCGGCAGGGTTCCAAACTTCCGCCGAGTTTGTTGTTGCCCCATTGGGCCCGGTGCCGCCCGCAATTAAAACCGTTCCATCTGTGAGCAGCGTCGCACTGTGGTGGGCACGCGAAATCAAGCCACCAGAGGAAACGGACGTGAATGTTTGCTCGACGGGATCGAAGATCTCGGCGCCATTTGTAGCTTTCCTAGTCGCGCCGATTCCGCCGAAAATGAATACAGTTCCATCTGGCAGCACGGTCGCTGTATGCCAGGAGCGGGCGCTCTGTAATGTGGCCGAGAGTTGCGTCGTGATGCCGGTTCGTGGATCCCATAGAGAAGCCGTTGAGGAAAGAACATTTCCGGTCCCACCGCCCACCAACAACCATCGACCGTCAGAAAGGATCGTTGCTGACTGGCCAGGGAGGAGCCTTAAGGCTGCGGGGGATGTTTGAGACCTTGTCGTTAGCGGCAACAAAAAGGCCAACAAACAACCGCCAACCACGCAAGCTATAGCCCGGAAGCCCTGACTCATCACAAAAGTTGTTATTTTCTTCATTGCGCATCCTCAGACCAAGTTCGAAACGCGGGCAATCGCTCTTCCAAAACGTTTGCTCTACAAATCATGGCACTGTGACATTGCCTGTTCCCACGGCGCCATCAGCGAAATTAACTGTCAGAGTGAACACCCTACCGGAATTGAAGTGGCTGTTGGCGTAATCGGAACCGAAAAGGACAAAGCTCCCACCGTCGGCCACTGAGAAATTCACGGCGGCATTGGAGCTATTGAAGAGGGCAGTATCAAATCCATTAGCTGCGCCGAGCACCCAAAAACCGTTCGGTACGGTATCCCACTCGCCTCCGTTGTTGTTCTTCAGGTCAAGTAACGTTACCGTCCGATTTCCGCTTCCGGCTGGCAGGGAAGCTGTGAAAGTGCCATCCAACGAGCCATCCGGACTCAAAGCGGTGTCTCCTTGCCCAACGCGATCTCTGATCTTGCCGTTATAGGCGAGCGTGAGGTTCAACACTTCATAAACTTTCACAGTGGCCTGGAAAGTAGCCGACCCGATGCCATCGACCACCAAGCTGTAAGTTCCTGTCACAGGCAGAGTCTGAGGCTGGATGAGATAGGAAGTGGCCCAGCAGGGACTGCCGCCAGCTAATTTGGTTCCGCTCGGCGCGTGCATCGAAAAATCGACTGGAGAGGCGCACCCGTTTACTGTTAAGTTGCTCAGTAGCGCGCTCATCTTCTGGCCCGCGGTGCCGGAAAAACTGAAGACGGCTCTTTGCCCGGGTGTGGCAATATTCACATTTGTTGAAGGTGCATTCGGTGTGATGTTGCCGGTTATATCGACTACTTCATAAAGGCTTACCGTGCCCTGGAAAGTAGCCGATCCGATGCCATCGACCACCAAAGTGTAAGTTCCTGTCGCAGAGAGAGTTTGAGGCTCGATGAAATAGGAAGTGGCCCAGCAGGGACTGCCGCCAGCTAATTTGGTTCCGCTCGGCGCATACATCGAAAAATCGACTGGAGAGGCGCACCCGTTTACTGTTAAATTACTCAGTAGCGCGCTCATCTTCTGGCCCGCGGTGCCGGAAAAACTGAAGATGGCTCTTTGTCCGGGTGTGGCAAGGTTCACATTTGTTGAAGGTGCGTTCGGTGTGATGTTGCCGGTGATGTCGACCACTTGATAAAGGTTTACAGTACCCTGGAAAGTAGCCGACCCGATGCCATCGACCACCAGGGTGTAAGTTCCTGTCA
>JBGPIK010000162.1:0-13328 GCA_041484845.1 Binatia bacterium
CATGACACGCTGCCCAAGCTCAAATCCGCGCCCTATAAGCGTGGTGACTTTGATTTTGGGATATTTTTTTTGTAAGCCTTCTCTAAAAACCAAGTCGAGCCCATCCGTGCAATAGACGACGATCTCCCCTTCCTTTTCCGCCGCCTTTACCGTTTTCTCCCAATCAGCTTGCCAGCCCGCCTTGACCTGTCCGGCGTTAACCGAATCAATGGCTACTAAGTTCTGAACAACCAGCAGCGCGACACTCAGAGCTATGGTCCTGAAGTCCAAGAACTGGTTACCCATAGACATCATGAGGCCTTTGCGGCGGCTTTTTGCGTGCAGTTTGGATGATACGAACCCATGTGGCACTCCGCGCCGACCTGTTTCATGGCCGCTTCGAACTCCTGATGAATGGCCGGATCTTCATCCTCGAATTCAATCTGCCCCCCGCCCTTTTTGATACTGGTGTAGGTCGAACCGTCTCCGTCGGTCATCCTGAAGAACCGGAACCGCCAGTTGTTCCAGCGCAGCGCAAGATAGCGCGCCGGTTTAGCGCCGGAATTAAAATGTTGGTGAAACCACTGGTTGGGAGGGACCACGACGCTGCCGGGTTTCCAGTCCACCCGGCGTTTTTCCTGCCCCTCCGGCCAGAGGACCGAATAGCCTTGCCCGCCCAATACGATGACATGAGCCCCGGGACCGTGGCGGTGCCCTTTCTTGTAAGTCCCCACCGGAAATTCGGAGATGTGCGCGCCCATCGTCTGCTGGGCGAGATCGAATTTCATATTCGTGCTTCCCTTCCCCCTCTCGCTATAGTCCGCCAGCTTGATCGTGTGAGTGTCGGGAACAAAATTCGTCGTCATGAAAAATCTGCCGAATACGGTCCCTTTCCCACTGAAATAATCGTCTTTCGCCGGGTCGAAACGATCGACAAAAGCAAAATCGTTGTCGAAGATGAAATCGAGGTTGTGAAACAGGTTCATCATGAAGCAAGAGTTGGTCACGGCGAAGTAGCGCGCAGGCTCGCTGCCGCTGGCATTGAAGTGCTGATACGCGGCATTCAGCGGCATGGCGAAAAGGCTGCCTGGACCCCACTCGAACGTGTGCTTCTTGCCGTTCTTTTGCCAGACGCTGGTCGCGCCGACCCCCTTGGTGATATAGATCATTTCCTCATAGAGATGCTTTTGCGGTTTGAGTTTTTGGCCGGGGGCGATTTCACACACATAACCGTCGTTCACCCCGCCTGTGCCGTCGAGAATGACAAACGACGCCAGTCCTCCATAAAGGTCCCACGGAGCCAGCTCGACTTTATTCAGATCCTCGACAAAGAAACCGCGCACCACGGGAATTTTCTGCGTTTCGAGCCACTGATTGAAGGTGTCGATCTTGGGTAATTTGGTCTCATCAAGGGGTATCACATTTTCCGCCATTTTTTTCTCCTTGCTTGTAAGTTTTTACGCGACCCTCTGTTGTTGATTGCCGCGCAGGCCGATTCTCTCATTGATTACATCAAACTCGATGATCAAATTCCGCTCCGGATTTCGGATAATCCCCAGCGGATCTTTGCCCTGCTGAACCCGTTCGATTTGCTCCCTTAAGAGCTTGCGGAAGACAATGATCCCTTCGTCGCCGACCCCGAGATGTTCAAGCGTCCGGTCGGTGACCGCTCCTTGGGTCTCCCACGCCATTGCGTCCTGCACAAGCACGTGATCCAGGCGGTACTGTCCCCGCTCGTCTCTCAACGCAAAAAACTCCCACGGCGCATCGCCATCCGCCGGCGAACGTTCCGTGTCATTGGGCTCAAAGTAAACAACGTACACCTGCGTATGGGTGTCATCGACGGGAACACGGATCTGTACGTTGTGGCGAACCTTGTTGTCAGTTTTAAGTGTTCGAAAAACGTGCCGCAGCGTGTTTGGAAAGACGAGCGGATGCTGGTCGATTTGCCGGCCATCACCGGTTTTTTTGCCGGGCGTGCTGCGCTTTTTCATGATGCCGAATTCGAACGGAATGAATTCATGTTCTTCTTCATAGCGATCCACGGTTTGGGCCAGGTGCGCCGTGTCGCCATGCAGCCAGTAAAGATGCGACGGATCGACCGAGTTTTCCATCGGCTGGAGCCAATTGCATCTCAACACTTCATGGACTTCGATCCAGCGTTTGCCATCCTCCCAGGCCAACACATCCCAGCGCGGCAATAAAGGCGCGGGGTCCGGACCAAGATAAGCAAACAAAACCCCGCCCAGTTTCTGAACGGGGTATGCGATATGCTTGATCTTGTCTTTAAAGGATCGTTCGGGCGGCTCCGCCGGCTGCTCGAGGCATTTGCCGCAAGTGTCGAATTTCCACCCGTGATACGGACACCGTATCCCTTCCTCGTCCACCCGCCCGAATGCCAACGATGCCGAGCGGTGGGGACAGTGCTCTCCGACCAATCCATAGCGCCCTGATTTGTCGCGGTATAGAACCAGTTCCTCCCCTAGGATCTTCACCGCCTTGATCGGCTTGTCCTCGCTCAGTTCTCCGGCCGCGCCCACCGCATGCCAGTAGCGGCGCAAAAGCTCTCCCGCGGGAGTGCCGCGACCGACGCGGGTCAATGTTTCATTCTCTTCACGAGTAAGCATAACGCCTCCTATCTCATCCTCAGAGAAAAAACTACCAAACCGTGTCGATCGACGGGTGAGCCTGGAGGAGCGAAGGCACAAGGAACAGGGTTCAAGGTTCCAGGTTCAACGTTCAATTGCATTTGAACCTTGAGCATTCAACTTTGAACTACACCGCCTCCTCGGTCTAGAGGGCTCGCCCGTCGATCGCCGTCACGAGTGAATAATTCGGGCTATTTCTTTCCTTCGTTCGCGCGCATAATTTCCTTAGCGAGATCAAAGATCGCCTTCATATCGCCGTACTCCGGCTTCACCACGTCGAAATATTTCACCCCCGGATGCAACCGGGCATCCTGTGGAACGTCAACTTTTGAAATATCGATGCGTCGCGAATTGGGCGGATCGTCGGGATCCCCCAGCTTTTGTAACGCCAGCTGTCCCTTGCGCGAAAGAAACCAGTTAATGAAAACTTTAGCGGCATGGGGATGGGGCGCTTGACTTAAAAGACTCAACGATCCACCGCCGGAGGAAAAGCTCGTTCCTTCTTTCCACGAAGTCGTGTCGAAGTCGTCCACTGGAAGACCCTGGTTTTTCGCTCTCATGGAATCTTTGCAGCCCATGCACATGGCGAATTTCCCTTGCGCCAGCCAATCGGTCATCTGGCGGAAGTTTTTCGCGAATTGGAGATCCATCGCGCCGAAGAATTTCTTGACAAACTCAGGGCCAAGCTCCGGGTTGAAATAGAAAAACTGCATCGTCGCGCCCAAGCCGGTATCCCGAGGATCCAAGCTCACGATCTTTCCCTTCCATTTCGGATTTGTGATATCCCAGTAGGATTTGAACTCCCTCGGGTTGACGATGGTTGTATTGTGGGAGAGCTGAGAACCGCTGGGATTGGCGAGATAAGCGAAAATGTACTGGCCTTCCGCATCGGCATAGCGGTGCTCGCCGCCATACCATTTCGACTGATCCGCGACCTCGGGAAGGATCAGCGTTGGCTTGATCGGATCGAGAACCTTGCCCTTGTACAGCATGTTGTAATTGCCGTTGGTCCCGCCGCTATACACATCAACGATATATTTCCCGGCGCGCCGCTCGGCCATAATGCGAGTGGTCAGCTCGGTGCCGCGTCCCGCCACGGATACGATCTTTATCCCAGGGTAGTCTTTAGTAAAATCCTGCAGCAGCCGCTCGTACCGATAAATGTAGATAACGACTTCTCCCTCCTTTTTGGCCGCGGTAATAGTCTTATCCCAATCCTTTTTCCAGTCGTACTGCGCCGAGCTTTTTTCTGCCGCAGCCATGAGGCAGAACACGACCGCGGCTGCCGCAATACATTTAAAAGGCATATATGTTTTCCTCAATCCTAAATCCGAGAGCGAAACTTTTGAGATCATCTTTTCCGCTGGTCGATCAGCTCCTTGACGAATTTTCTGATCGGCTCCATGTCCATCCACTCCGCCCGATCGACAAAAGGATACCGCAGCTCATCTCCCTCAGGCCGGCGATTCCCCCTTGGGACTTTGTCCTTGGGAATGTCGATTCTCAACGAATCCGGCCCTTCTTCGCCGGTCGTAAAGAGCCGTTGATAGGCGATCTGTCCCTCTCTAGTGAGCAGCCAGTTAATCGCCACTTTGGCCGCTTGGGGATGGGGCGGTCGATTGAACAACGCAACGCCGCCGGAGCCACCGGTAATATACGCGCCCTCTTTCAAGTGATCGGGGTCGAACCAATCCACCGGCAACCCTTGGGTTTGCATCTTGTCGAGATCCATCCGCGATACCGGTCCAAATACCGAGAAGGCGAACTTTCCGCCGGCCAGCCAGTCGCCCATCTGGCGCGAATCATTGCTGATGATGAGATCCATTTCCATCAACAGTTTTTTCAGAAATTCCTTTCCCAAAAGGCGACTGTGATAGAAAAACCGCAGCGCATCTCCCGATCCTCCGCTCATCGGATCGAGAGCGACGATTTTTCCCTTCCACTTGGGATTGAGCAGATCCCAATAGGACTTGATCTCGTTACCGTTCACCAGCTTGGTGTTGTAACCCACCACCACCCGGGTGCCGCCATTGAAGTTGAGAAGGTATTTGTTCTCGGGGTCGACGTAAAAATGCTTGTGCTGCCACCACTTTGATGTGTCGGTGACTTCAGGGAGCACGAGAACGGGGGGAATCGGATCCAGGGCTTTGGCTTTGTAGAAAACGTTGTAGCCCGTGGTCTGCCCATTCAGATAGATATCGGCGAGGAACTTTTCCGCGCGCCGTTCCGCCATCACCCGCTTGGCCACATCCGCTCCCCGACCAAAAACGCCGGTGATTTTGATCTCGGGATATTTTTTGTGAAACTCGGCATAGAGCATTTCAAAATCGTTGCTGCCATAAATAACCAGCTGCCCCTCCTTCTTGGCCGCCTCGACCGTCCCGTTCCAATCCGGCTTCCAGCCTTCAACGTGAGCGGCTAGAGCAGCGTTGCACGCGACAGCCAAGACCATCGCGATCGCGCAAGACAAGCTCGGCAGTCGCTTTATTCTTGGTTTCACCTGTCAGCCCCCTCGACCAGTGCACTTATTTGAACCGTTTCAAGCCTTAAGCCGCGATAGTTCAATACCCACCGCTGTAGAGATCTGGCAGATAGCTTCCCCTCTTCTATCCGCGATGACTCGTGGCGTGAGATCGCGAAATCCCGTGACCCGTGTGCGATCTCCAATACTCTCCCCATAGGGTTAGGCTGCGTCCTTTTCTCAGGCGTAAAGCGGGTCGATATAGCCGCTGTCGTCGATCTCTCGAAGATAGTGCAGATCCCAGAGAACCAGCGGGTTAAAGTCTTTGATCTGAGGATCGCGCTTGACCGCCAGGGCAAAAACATTCTGGATTGCCCCCAACGTCGGATACGGCTTTGGCTCCAGCGAGGCGGCCTGTGTTTCGTAGAAGCAGGCCCACTCCTCATCGCTCTGCATTTTGAGCAGATCGCTGCAGGTTCTTTTGATGATCTGGAGCGTTTTTTCACGCTGCGTCTTGAAAAAATGAATCGCATCGATCAAAGCGAGAATCAAACCTTTGGATTCTTCCTCATGGTTCTTCACATAGGTCGTCGTCGTCGTCAGGGTGACGCCTTCGATCATAGGCATCGTGGCCAACTCGATTGTTTTGGCGCCCATGACGCTTGCGCGCAGTTGATCCACGGCTCGGATAAAAGTCGCGTCGTACTTCCCAGCCATGACCTCGCGCGCCCGATCCGATCCTCGTTTCGCACCGGTCACAAGCTCCACATCCCTGCCTTCTTCAAGGCCATTGAGCCGCAGATAGAGCCAGACGTTAAGCCCGGTATGGCCGTCATAATCGTCCATCGCCACGCGTTTGCCCTTAAGGTCCTGAACCCCGCGTATGCCATTGGAGACGACCAGATGATTTTCGCGCCACGAATTATTGCTCTGGGCGATGTGAACGTAAGGATCACCGCTGAGCGCGCGCCGGACGTAGAGGTTGTGGTGATTTCCCGAAACGACATCCAATTCCCCCGATTTGAGGCCTTCGGCCGCTCGCCTTCGCTGCCCTTCGAGCGAGCTTAGGTCCATTGCCAATCCGTGTTTTTCGAGAAACCCGCCCTCCTCCATCACTTTCCACAATGGAACGTGACTTGGCGCGCGATAGTAGATGCGGATTTTTTTGGTGGTCATCTCCTCGCTCCTTTCATGTGCGTATGCTTATCCCTCTAACGGCCTTTCAAGATACTCCAGACCTTTTCCCGCATTTGCTTTCTCCCGCTGACAATCCATTTCCAATCCGTATCGTCGAAGTATCTAGTCCCCGGCTTGGGCATGATTCCCGAATCGAGATAAGTCTCATCGATATCCGCGCGCAACGTCGCGGAGCCATAGCCGCGGGCGTAGATTTCCAATCCTTCTTTGGAAAGAATCCAGTTGGCAAACAGCTGAGCGGCGCGCGCATTGGGGGCCTTGTTCGCGACCGTGAGCATCCACGGAGAGCCGTTGATGATTCCGGGAAAATCGCCGATCTCGAATATCTCAACGAGTTTGAAGCCGTCCTTTTGCAGCGGCCGCACGTCGTCTTCGCGGCAATTCAAACAAATCGGCTGAGTGCCGCGCGCGAGCCAATCGGTCATCTGCCGTCGCTCGCGCGTGCGGACGACCCTTTGGTCGATGTAGAGTTTCCTCACGAAGTCTCGCCCGAGCTGGTGGTAAAATTGAGCCGCCAGGTTAGCGCCCGCCCCGGTCGTGGTGGGGTCTTCCGCCGAGATCTTTCCTTTCCACTTGGGATTGAGGAGATCTTTGACCGATCGCAGCTCGCGCGGCTTTACGAATTCAGCATTAATGAACAACAGGCTCGCCGCGCTGCTGAACGGCCGGACCACGTATTTCTCCTCCGGATCGACAAACCAGACTTTGCCATTTTTCCACTTCGAGCCATCGATCACTTCCGGCAACACCAGCAGGGGTTGGAGAGGGTCGATGAATTTTTCTCCGTAAAGCGTATTCGCCGTCGTGTCGGGACCGGAGAGAAAAACATCGATCGAATAGATACCCGCTGTCCGCTCATTCCTAAGCCGCGCGAGGATTTCACTCGATCTGCCCGCCACAAACTCGATCGGAATCCCAAAGCGGGCCGTGAATTTGGGAATAATGCCATTGCGCATCACCGGATCCGGCGAGCCGACCACCACCACGCGGCCTTCCTTCTTGGCGGCCGCCAGAATCTCCTGCCATTCCTGATCCGGCGCTTTACGTTGCGCCGCCGCCGGAGTGACAGTGAGCGATCCCATCAGCAGGAAAACAAATACTAGCCGGCTCATTCCATACGTCATCGATTATCCCTCAAGAACTTTCCACCACGAAGCGCACGAAGGCCACGAAGGATTCGGGAATTTTATGATTCTAAACTTCGTGCTCTTCGCCCTTCGTGGTGAGGTCCGCTTCTTCTCCTTTGGTTACGGTTCGGCCGCGCCGTTTCCATCACTGAGATCCGGAAAGCTGCAGCCCTAATTTTCTTCCCGCCAGCATCATTGCAAAGATGATCGCCGTGATCAGCAGCCCCAGCGCCGCGCCGCGCTCGACCTCTCCGGTGAAGCTATACTCGAGCAGAAGAATTGCAAGCGGCCGCGATTGGTGACTGTAAAGCAGAACCGGCGTACTGATGCTGGTCAATGCGCTGCAGAAGTTCATCAAGCCGGTCGCGGCGGCAATCGGCGCCAGCAGCGGCAATAGAATTCTTCGATAGGTATACCCCCAAGAAGCGCCGCTCACGCGCGCGGATTCCTCCAGGTCAGCCCCAAGTTGTAAGAAGCCCGCTTTAAATGCCTGCGTGGTCACGGGGCTATCGCCGAGTATCAGCGCGAACGCAATTCCCCAGACGGTACCGTAGAGAACGTGGCGCAGTGGCGTCGAGAGAAAAAGCCAGAGGACTCCGAGACCCAAGAGTATTCCCGGCAAGATATGAGGCAGCCAGCAAAAGCTTTCCAGAAGCGGGGCCACGATCATGCGTCGCGACGCCAACAGATAAGCGACGGTCGAATAGAGCAAGATGCCGCCGCATGCCGTAACGCTTGCAATGATGAGGCTGTTTTTAAGTGAACCAAGGAAAATGGGATCACCGAAAAGACTTCTCCAATGCTCCAGAGTAAAGGGAGAGTTGATGTTGAAAAAACCGTAGCGGCGCATGAACGAGCCGATCACGAGGAAAACGAGCGGCAGCAGCATCATCACCGCAACATATAAAATACAACCGGCGAACGCGACGTATCGCCACGTCCCCAGCCGGACCCGCGCGGTCGAGTAACCCTGACCGGTAACGACGGTAAATATTTTGTTGCCGTTCAACAATTTCCAATACACAAAAAGCAGAACGCCAAGAACCAGCAGGAATACCGAGCCGAGCGCGGTGGCCTCGCCGTAAGCGGCCGGCTCTCTGTGAAGATAGTCATAGATTTTTGTGGAATAGACGTAGATGCCCGCGGGCGTTCCTAAAAGAAGCTCCGTATTGAAGGATTGGAGTCCGCGGATAAAGCTCAGGACCGCAATCGCCAGAATCATCGGCGAGAGCACCGGCAAGGTGATGCGCCGAAGCATCGTCGCCGTGCCGGCGCCGGCAACGCGCGCCGCTTCCTCCAGAGAAGCTCCGAGACGCCGGAAGACCGGCGTCAGCAGCATCACCTTAAACCAGATGCCGCCCGTCGCCGTGTGCACCCACACGATTCCCCAAAAGCTGTACGGGTTGAAAACTGGACCCTCCACGAAAGGAAGACTCCTCGCGACCGTGTTGAGAAAGCCGAAATTGGGATCGAGCAGCAGGACCCACGCAAGAATTAGCGGAAAATCAGGCACGAAATACGCCACCCAGCACAAAGACTCGATCAACTTGCCGCCGGGCATGTCGGTTCGAGCAATGAGCCATGCGAACAGGACCGCAAGCATTATCGCCGGAATCAGGCGAACCACCGAAAGAAGAAAACTCATCCACAGAGCGCTCACGGTACTCGGATCGGAGAAGGCGCTGATCCAGTTTGCCAAACCGTAGACCGCGTCGCGACCGGGCGGCGCCACATTAAAACTTCCCGTCAGCAGGAAGAGAAGCGGCAAGCCCATCACCAGCGCGAAAAAAACGATCGCCAAGAATTCCGCCAGGCGGAACGGTGTCAGGGGAACGTTCACGCCGGGAATGACAAGCGTAGGTGCGGTTGAGTTCATCGATTTAAGGCGCGGACCGGCTGCCCCATGGTCGTTCATTCAACGGTCATCGGATGATTCGTCGAGAAGCCGGCAATAATAGCGCCACGCTGACGCCGTGTGACGCGATCTCACCCTGCCGCGAGAGGAATGGACGATGGCGTCGATATCCTCCGGAGCGATGGCCTCGGGGTGTCCCAAAAGCGAGGCCCGATAATTCATGGTTGCGAGCTCGTTTAATTTGATCGCCGTCAGCGTTGCTTCCTGAACACTCTCCCCCGCCGTGGTAATCCCGTGGCCACGCATGAGGCAAGCTTGTTTGTCTGCCATCGCTCGCGCGAATTCCTCGCCCAGCTTCTCATTGGAAACCGTTATGCTCCGGCCATAAGTGGAAAGTCCTTCCACCAGCAACCGCAAGCCCGACGGATCGTAAGCACCATAGATCGGCAGAAGCGGTTTGTTGCAAATCGTAAAGAGCACAACGGTCGATGGATGGACATGAACAACACATTGAACGTCGGGCCGGGTGCGGTAAAGCCAGGAATGGATAAAAACTTCTTGGGGCGATTCCAATCCGTCGGCGCCGGCGATTTTTTTTCCCGCAAAATCGACCGTGATGATGTCAGCGGCGGAGACGAACCTCAGACCCGATTCTTCGGGGCCTCGCGCCTTGATGAGAAGTTTGTCTTCGCCCGGAATGCGCGCGCTCACATGACCGCTCGGCTCTTTGGTCAAATTGAGCTTGCCCAATATGCGGCACGAACGGGCGACGAGTTCACGCATCTGCTCAAGCTCGCTCATGTGAATCCTTTCTCGTCCATCGAGATGATTTCATGGCGTCCGAGAACGTGAAAAACGGCCGTGAAAGCATGCTCCCACGGCCCTACGCTGACAGCACCGCTCCACGGCGACGCTCTCCTGTGAATTGGATGCTGGGTTTAAATCCTTCTACGGCAAGCGCCGCCGGCACGTCAAGGAGCGAGCCGTATGGCGGCAAGCGCCGGGATCAAATGCTTGCCCGAACTTTCTGGATAGGAATCCTCAGCTGATGCTGAGTTTCCGGACCGTGGAGCGCTTCCTCCAGTTTGGTGTCGATCATCTGGTCCTGATTCGGTTCCCTGACAATCCCAAGTGGATCGAGTCCTTGACTCACTTTGGCAATCTCTCTCTTCATCAATTCCCGCAGCATGACCACGCCGCGGTCGGAAGTGGTAAGCCTCTCCTGAGTCCGGTCCGCCAGCGGTCCTTGGGTCTCCCACGCCATGTGGTCCTGCGCCTGCACCTGGTCGAGTCTGAAGCGAGTGAAGGGATGAAGCGCGTCAGGGGGATTTTTGTAGGGTTGAACATATTCGACTTCAGGATCTCCCGGTTCTTGGACGACCCGCCCATCCTCCGACGGATAAAAGCGCACAAAGAAAATTTTTGTATGCGTGTCATCCATCGGCACGCGAATTTGCGTCGCGTTGGCTTGGCGCAAAATGTTCGGAAAGATCAACGGATGCTCATCAATTGTTCCGCCTCTGTAAGTTCTCTTTTTCATAATGCCGAGGGGAAACTCGTAGAACTCGAACTTTTCTATATCATCGGTAAACCCGCGCGTCGTGTTGACCGGCGTTCTGGCCCTCATAGCGGTATCCTGGTGTAAAATCTGGAGATGAGCCGGGTCAACGGAGTTTTCCATCGCCTGGAACCAGTTACAATCAAGCTGCGGCTGAACGAAAAGTTTTCTCCTCCCATCCTCACGCGCCCAGACATCATATTTGGGGATGAGCGGGGCCGCCTTCGAACCCATGTAGGTCCAGTACAGCCCGATAAACTTTTGCACAGGGTACGCCTTGTGCTTCACGGTGAGATGAAACTTGCTCTCCGCAGGTTCCGCCGGGCATTCGAGACAGCTGCCCTCCACGTCATAGAGCCAGCCGTGATAAGGGCACGCGATTCCCCTTTCTTCGATCCTGCCGTAGAAAAGGGATGCGCCACGATGCGAGCAGCGGTCGGCGATCAGCCCCACTCTCCCCTTCAGATCGCGAAACAACACCAGGTCCTCGCCAAGGATTCTCACCAGCCGGGTTGGATTTTTCTCGGTGAGTTCGCCCGCCACGGCGACCGGCAGCCAATAGCAGCGCAAAAGCTCGCCGGCCGGAGTTCCGGGACCGACGTGAGTTAGCATGTCGTTTTCTTCCCTGCTCAGCATACCTTTTCTCCTTCTATTTCTTGCCTGTTTTCGCCAAAGCCTCGTTTACAATTTTTATCAGCGGCGTCACATCCTCGTATTGCGGCAGACTGGCATTGAGGTACTTGATTCCTTGCCGCGGCACGGATCTTTGATCGGTTAACATGTTCTTGGATATGTCTGTGCGGAGGGAATTATTGTCGGTCTTTCGCTGCCACTGGAGTTGCCCCTCCTTGGAAAGCAGCCAGTTGACAAAAATAGCGGCTGCATGCGAATGGGGCGTTTTATTTACGATCGCCAGATGGCCAAATCCGCCAGACATATATCCTTCCTCCGGTGGCGCATCTAACACTCCGACTGGAAGACCTTTCCTAGCAGCTTCATCGGCATCGTAGTTCGTAGCAAAAAGGTAGATGGGAAATTTACCGCTGCCGACCCAGTCCATCATTTGTCTTTGATCCCGACCGGTTGTGACATCCATTTCAGTGAAAAGCCTGCGCAGAAACTCGCCCCCTAAAACAGGGTTGTAATAAATCCCCCTCATGTTCTGAATGTGCCCGCGCTCTCGGGGATCGTACGCCACCATTTTCCCCTTCCACTTTGGATTGAGCACGTCACGGTGCGACTTGATCTCCTTCGGATCGACCAACTTTGTGTTGTAGGCTCCGATCCTGGTGTCAACATTGCCCTGCATGATGAAAACATACTGATTCTGTGGATCCGCGTATTGATGATTAGAGGCAAACCAATGCGAAGGATCCTTATTCTCCGGCAGTATCAGCGAAGGAGGCAACGGCTCGAAGACGCCTCCTTTGGCAAGGATGGCCGTAGTGCCCGAACCGCTCACGACGACATCCGCCAGATATTTGCCGGCCCGGCGCTCAGCCAGCAATCGCTGTGAGTTGTCGGCGCCGGAACCAGGAACGTAATTGAGTTTGATTCTCGGATAGGCTTCCTGAAACGCCATCAGGGCATCTTGATACTGCTTTCCCGGTGGCGCGTAGACAGTCACTTGTCCTTCGGTTTCAGCGGTCGCTAAGGTTTTCCCCCACTCTCGCTTCCAGTCGAACTGGGCAGCGCCGGTTCCAGCCGTTCCCATTAGAATAAGAACGGCCACAACGACTATACGCCCGCTGATCTTTTTAGCTCTTGTCGCCTGCATCTGCTTCGCTCACTTCCGCTTGCCGCTAGCTAAGACTTCATCGACCAGCGTGCGCAGCGGCTTAACATCTTCGTACTGAGGAAGACTCGTCATGAGATACGAGCGGCTTTCTTTCGGCACTTGAGCTTGCCCGAGCGGCAAACCGTCCTTGGGAATGTCCACGCGCAGCGAATTGTCACCGGTATATTTTTGCCAAACCTTCTGACCCTCCTTTGAAAGAATCCAATTGATGTAAACTCTTGCCGCGGAGGGATGCGGCGCGTTCTTAAAAAAGCTCAGATGACCTGACCCCGTGGTCAGGCTGCCGGCCTCTTTTTGGGTGTGGAGAGAAATGATTGGAAGACCTTGTTTGACGGCCAGATCGATATTTTCGTCTTTCGCTAAGAGGTAAAGAGCGTATTTTCCGTTCGCGAGCCAATCGATCATCTGCCGCTCGTCGGTAGAAAAAACGATGTCCATTTCTCCTAGAAGCCGTCTGATGAATCGCGGCCCCAACTCGGGACTGTAGTAGAGGTATCTCCATGATCCGATGGTGCCGGCCCACTTAGGATCCGACATTACAATCTTGCCTTTCCATTTCGCATCCAGGATATTCCACCACGATCGGATTTCGCCCGGTTTAACGAGTTTTGTGTTATAGGCTCCCATGCGATCCGCGACGTCTCCTTGGAACATGAAGACATAGCGACCCTCGGGATCTGCGTAATGGTGTTTTTTCCCCCACCA
>JBGPIK010000163.1:0-13322 GCA_041484845.1 Binatia bacterium
CAGTTGATCATGAAATTCGGATAAATCCAGTAATAAGAGGCGCGCGCGCCGGTTCGAACGGCGCTCGTGCGCGCATCGGCGCCTTGGGTCACGATGGGGCTCGACTGCAGGCAGAAGCGCGCGCCGGTTTCAATCCGGTACTGACTATAATCAAGAACGCTGTGAAGCCCGCCGTGGAGAGACGGGACGTGATAGCCGCCATCGAGATAGTTGTCGATGTAAACCTTCCAATTACAGTCGACCGTGTAATGTCGCCGCTCCAGCCAACGAAGATTTGCTAGATCGAGTTCTCCTACTCGTCGGGCTAAATCCTCGCCGAGAAATTGGCCGAGAGCCGGGCCGCCAGGCTCAAGCTTTACAAATACCCAGCCTTCCCAGAGCGCGGTATCAACCGGGATAAGCCCATTAGTCTTTCGAACGAAATTGCAAACCCCGGAGAAATCCGGAGTGCCCTGGAGCTCACCGGTAAGACTGTAGGTCCACCCGTGGTAAGGGCAACGTAGGAGATGCGCTGTTCCTTCGACGTCCGTCATGACGACGGCGGCATGGTGGCGGCAGACGTTAAAGAACCCGCGAAGAATGCCATCGTCTCCTCTAATCACGACGATCGGTTCGCCGGCTATTTCGCTGGTCATGTACTGCCCCACCCCGGCGACTTGAGCCGCCCGTCCGATCATTTGCCAGGAGCGCGGAAAAACCGCCTGTTCCTCCAACTCTAAAATGCGTGGATCAAAATACCACTCTGCCGGCGGCGTTGAGGCCTCAGCTAACGGGGCTTTAGGATCATAACCTTCAATAATTTCTCTGACCGTGGGGGTTTGCATTTCTACCTTGTCACTATTTTCACTGCAGCGAAATTTGATTTTCAGCCAAGCTGGACCGAGAGCATAGACATGGCGCCGCCGTCGAAGCCCTCGACCGGGAAACTGATCCGATCGCCTTCCCGCCGTAAGCCCATCACATAAAGCAAAGGCAAATAATGATCGGGAGTGGGGGCGGACATGAGCGCATCGTCGCCCAAATTTTCATAGGCGACTAGCGAGCCGGCATCGTCGGCGAGCACAAATTCTCGCACGCGTTGCTCGAAGCGCAACGCCCAGGGAAAGGGCTCGATCTCCGGCTCTCTCCAGACATAGCGCGCAAGGTTATGTACAATGTTTCCGCTGCCGATGACCAATACACCTTCGTCGCGCAGCGGCGCGAGCCGCTTGCCTAGCTCGTAATGGAATCCAGCCGGTTGTCTTTTATCAATACTCAGTTGGACGACCGGAACGTCGGCCTGAGGAAACACGTGACGAAGCACCGACCATGTTCCATGATCGAGCCCCCACTCCTGGTCGTTGCTTACGGGAATCGGCGCGAGCAAATCGTGAATCTCCCCTGCAAGCTCCAGGTCCCCTCTAGCGGGGTACTGGAATTCATGCAGCGCACGCGGAAAACTGCCGATGTCATGGATAGTCGGCGGCAATGGCATTGCGGTGACCGCGGTCCTAGCAATGTACCAATGCGCGGAGACGCACAACACGGCTCGAGGTTGCGGGATTTTTGCGGCGATGGCTGCCCAGGCCTTGGTGTAGCGATTGCGCCGTAAGGCATTCATCGGATTACCGTGGCCGAAAAAAATGGCAGGCATTGGCTTGATCGCTTCCATGTTCCTAAACAACCACAATTCGACCCGCACGCTATTGAATTTCTCGCGCCCCGTTAGAACCGGCGCTCTTTCGCGGCGAGCCTGCCATCCGAGGCCGCCCTCGGCTGCGGCGATGGCGAATCGTTCGATAGCCGAAAATGCTGAGGAGACTACAAACACTCAAGAGCGACAGCGCGCTCCCGGCGCTGAATATGCTCAAAATGCTGCCCGCGCTGCCGATACTCAGGATACTGCCGGCACTCCCGATGCTTAAGATACTTCCGCTGCTGCCAACGCTGAGAATGCTGCCCGTGCTGGCACAACTGAGAATGCTGCGGCGACTGCGCCGGCTAATGATTGCTTTAAAATTCATGAGACATGCTCCCTTGATTATCCGGCTCTAGACTGTATTGCGCGTTGCAGCGCGGAGCATAGTTGTTCCGGTTCATCGCTGCCAAGCAAAAAGGTCTTACCGGACCTGAGGGTGATTTGCACGGCGCCAAATCCCGACACATTGTAGAGCCAGCCATTCCGAGTGAGGTGCACGCCCCAGCCGTGAATGAGTCTGGTTTCCGTGACAACGGCATTCGTAAGTTCGCCACTTGCCACTTGCTTGCGCAGCAGGCCGGGTCCGAACTGCCACGATAACGAACCCTCCGACAGCTCAATCGTAAGCGAAGAAAAAAGAATCGCACAAATACTGAAAACCACAGCAAGCAGAAATAGCGTCGGGCGCGCATGAGGCGCATTAAGAGCTATGCCGAATACTAGACAGAGCGCCGCGCCCAGCCCCAGAGCTGCAAGGATCGTAACGCCCATCTGCTTATGCCGATAAAGAACAGACATCCGTTTGGCTGGCGCCACAGAGTTCCGCAAAAGCGCGCATCGCAGAATCTTACAAAACTATTGCTGGACATTCGAAGGCTCTTTTTCCCAGCCTTCGCGCGCCCGATTCTTCCAACAATTTCTATTGCGCTCCGAGGGAGACAGTTTCTCCGGCGCTTTCCACATCGGCGCACCTCTCTCCCAATGGGAAGCGTACTCCTTCTCCAAACCGCCCATTGCCTTTCGCTGTCTTATGTTAGGGAATCCAGGAGCCCCTACCCTACTATCGCTTGAAGATATTTCAATATCTAGAGTCGTGACTCAGAAGTTCGTTTAAAAACTTCAAACGATGGCAGCGGCTGAACTCGAACTCAAATCCCCCTTTGTCCCCCTTTTCCAAAGGGGGAATTTCTTCTTAGGGTCTTAACCCCTCCCTTCGATGAACTCAGGGCAGGCTTTGGAAAAGAGGGGAAGGGGAGATTTTTGGGTAGATTAAGACGCAAATTATGTGGCCAACTTCTGAGACAGGACACTAGAGTCTTTGCTTGTTACGGCGGGCTCGATAATGGAGGCGAGCAGCGAATTACACCTGCTTTACCTTAAGAAGCTCGATGAATTCCGCCGCGAGCTTAGGACCGATGCCTTCACCTTCATGCTTGAGGAACACGTAGGCCTGATCCCAGGGCTGCGACAGAATTTGTTCCTTCCATTGCGATCGATCGGCGCGATTGTAAGGTCGAGGTGGCAAACATTCCAACCTAGCTCTGAATTGTCGATGCGATGGAGCTACTCGTTAGGCGCGCCACAGCGGGTAAGTTTCCGTGACGTATGCGCGTCGAGAAACTCTCTGCCGCGCGGCGTAAGAGTCACCTTGGACTGATCTCGCCCGACTCCAACTTCGATCAAGCCCTCTATAATCGCATCTTCCCACGTCGTGTATCTGGGACACGTACTCCGCCACGCCTCCATCGCCTCGTCATAGCTCCGCGGACGACTTGACACCCACGTAAGGAACTCCAGCATCAATAGGCTCACCGGTTCACTCATCGCATACTCGGCCGCGCCCGGCTCAGCGCCACGCCCGCGCCATAGGAAGATCGCTCACTTTCCCGGCATCAAAAGCTGCAGTTGGTGGCCGTCGGGATCGTGGAAATAAATGCAATGCGGATCGCCGCGGCGGCCGAAGACTTCGATGCCAGCACTCTCCAACACCGCTTTGACGCGCTCATAGTCTCCGTTCGCCAGGCGCAGTGCCATATGATTCACTTCGCTCCCGGCGTGAACGTCCTCTTTTATTTCGAACAAGGCTATGCCCTGGCTGCCGCATTTCAAAAAACACTGCCACGAGCGCTCGTGGTCCACTTCCATGCCGAGGAAATCGACGTAGAATTTTCTCGCCCGCGCGAGATCCTTAACGTGAAACACGACGTGGTCGATGCCGCTTACTTTGAGAGGTGAATTCATAGCGCTCCCCCTTCGGCAAAGATTCGAAGCTTCTATTTTCAGGTTCTCCCGGGTTTACTGTGAAGAAGTATTCACCACAGAGCCACCGAGTTCGCAGAGTTCGGAGTATTTTTTAATCAAAAACTCTTTACTCCGCGCCCTCCGCGGTGCAATCTCCGAACCGTTGCACTTAAATAGCATTGCCGGGTTAACCATACGGAAGCCTGAAGATTCTATTTTCAATTACCGGAGGACAATCTGTAGACGATAAATTTCGTCGAGTAACCAGCCTGCGCGCAGGTGCGAATCAAAATCGATTATGGCCATAGGTTTCTCTCTCCTTCTGGCTAAATCTTGTGATTAACTGAACCATAAAAACCGGGCAGAGGTGATAGGACGGGCTGCGTATAACAAGGTATTACGGCCCCACGGGCGGCGTCAAGCCGAAAGCAGCGTGCCTGTAAACGAACGGAGCACGACCAGGCGCGCCCAGGGAGATTGATGTCGACCAGCCCCCATCCATTCTGTTTGCCTTCACCCTTGGGCGAAGCCCCGACACAACCAAACTTTTCTAACGGGCAATCGCCATGAAGCGGCAACTCAAGGTATAGCTACTGGCCCTGGCGCGTACGCACGATATTGAAAGTGTCCTCGCAAGCCGGACAGGCGGTCGTGCCGCATAGGTGTAGAAGTGCCTTTTGGACGAGTGGCTGATTCCCGACGTGAGTCCATTCTAAAAGTTGACGCTCGGTTGCCTGTAGTCCATCCGGAGACGCTGGCAATATCGCCTTCCTCGGCGCTTTCAGCTTGCCTGAATAATCCTCGGTCGCAACGAAATATGCTTGGTCTCTAAGAGAAATGAGCAAGGATCGGCCGCAACTCGGACACGTGAGGTCCATCTCCGCATTTGCAAGGCTTTCGAGACAGGCCGACCAAGACCACTCTTGGATAAACGAAAGCCACGCCGTTAACAAATAGATATAGTCGAGGTAACTCCAACCGCCGGCCCGAAGGCTTTCTTCGGCAGCGTGTTGCAGCTTCGGCAGGAGCGGATGCCACACTTCACGCGACGCATCGCCAGAGGCTGCGCCGTCCCGTGAGGAGATGATTTTGCCACAGAGAACCAGTCCCATTAAACGCTGTCGAGGAGACCAGCGCGTCGCCGTCTCCGCAATAACGGGAAGAGCCGCGAAGCTAGATGAATAAACCGTTCCCTGATGGCAAACACGCCCCCACAGCTCAGTCCACACCTCGGCCTCAGGATCTGGCGTTAGCTCGTCCAACAGCCGGGGAATTTCATCGGCCGGACCGTACGCGTCTTCAAGCTCAGACCAATTCATGATTTGCGGCTTATGCGCGATCGGCGCCTTTTCAAAACGCCTATTCCGGCGTAACGTGCCATGGATTATCGACTGCCAACAGCCAGTTTCCGTCCTCTTGCTGGCGGACGATATCGTAGGTGCGACCGCCGTCCCGGATCGCTTCATCGTTTGGTCCAACGGCCTCGAGTTCCCAGTCTGAGATGAGAACCGCTATCTTTCCTGCCCGTATCGTTGTCCGATGACGAATCGTAATTCTCGGGCGAATCGCCAGCAAACCGGCCAGATGCTCTCGAATCGCATTAAGGCCGATGACCAACTTGCCGTCCCGTTCGACCATAACAGCATCCGCATCGTAGAGCGCAAGCGCTTCATCGATCGCCGCCTTATTCACGTATTGCTCAAACAGTCGGTGAACTGCTTCAGGGTCACTCATATCTGACTCCTCCGTCTAAGAACTTTGGTGCGAAAGGGTACGGCGTTTCCGCTCCGTCCGCACCAGAAAAATATGGCGAGCGTTCTTACCACACGGCCAGCTCTGATGGGCCCCTTCGAGAGTTCATTGGCTCGCACTTACATTCCTCCGCTGGAATTTACAATGATCCATGCCATTGACGGTTTAAGCACCCGCACGCGGATGATCCGCGCCAGTCTGCTCGAATAGAAAGTAACCCATTACGTCTCATCATCCGCCTTCGCCAGCCATTCTAAACCCCAAATTTTCTCGGCATGGCTCCCAAGATACCAGAAGCTCCCCGCCAGCAGAGCGAAGAAAACCGCTTTATGCAGGTTGCCCCAAAAAAACTCAAAGAAGCGAGTATATAGGTTGATAAACAGGAAGGTGAGCCCGAAACCCCTCGTCACTCCGTCATCGTGCTTTAATCCATAATATATAGCCGCGATAGAAGCTGCGGCAAAAAGCAGTGACCAGTGAAATAGCTCGATTTGCTTCACCCTTTGCCATTGGCTGACTTCATCGTAGTTCCCGAAAATCGACAAGATCCAAAGTGCGATAAACAGATAGAGCAGTCCCATGACACGGGTTGGTTGCATGAATTCAATTCTGTTTTCCCACCGGTCGAATACGGCGCTACTCGCCGCCAAGACGAGACCAAACAGGACGAACCTGAGAGGATAATTCATGCCCAGATAATAAGCGCCCCATCCAGAGATATAACCGGTTTCGGCGCCAAACCAGCTTGCCAGTGACAGCAGGCCGAAAATCCATACCAGCTTGGAAGGAAACCAAAGGCCCAGGATGGAGTATATAATTGATGCTAAAAGAAGCAGCAGCGAATAATGTTCACTGCTTCTATCTATGGCCTCGCCGAAAAAAGCTATGGATGCAGCGGTAGCAAGAATGCCAAGGGAAAATATGGCTTCATTGCTGAAGATTGTTTCCGGCTTTCTGGCTTTCCTGGCGGCTCCTACATAGAACAAAATCGCGGCGATCAACGCAAAGAATAAACACTTGATTATTGCCGGCGCATTAAAAATTTTGGCGAGTAACTTCATTAATGCTTCGTCGGCAAGAAGAGCGCTGATAGAAATAATGATGCATATTATCGAGATCCAAAAAGAGTACTTGGCGAGACGCTTCCAATCAAAACCGACGATTTCAACGCTCTTCAGAAGTCTTGACGCCTCTTCTTGAGATACGACATTTTCCTCGATCCAGGCTTTTACAGCCGATTCGAGAGCCTTTGCCTTTTTCCTCGTCAGTCTCATGCGCTTCTCCAGTGCCCGACGTAACGCAATGCCGCCGAACCGTCACTGAGAAAAGAATTAAAAACCAACATGCGAGATAACCTCCAGCATCGACAGTCACCCGGTCCAGCGCCGGCGATGACCGGCGGGCCGGATTATTCAGATCAATAAGGTTTCAGGCATGACTCGGCGTCGATCGCACTGTTATGTGCCATCAGAGCTGATACCTGGTGATATCCATGAGCACAATTGGGGGACGTTGTTGTTTAAATGGAATTACTCTGAAGCCGGCGCACATTAGAACTTATTCCAGCAAGACAACAACGTCCCCTAGTTTGGTCCTGTAGCGCAGGGTTCGGAGCTGGAGCCCGCAAAGCGGCTTGGACGCATCGCAGCCCGAATCCTAATTAATGGATTTCCACACTTGCGCTATTTGATCGGCGGTGGAGCAAGTTTTTCTCTCCCGAATTCCACATACAAATAGTCGAAGCTCCCTTTGGAGGGCGCAGCCAGGGTCGGATCATTTCGCACCGCGTATCCGAAGGCGCTGAAGAACCGCGTATCCGGGTAGGCCAGGCGAGCATGAACGTAATCTCCCCAGCGGGTCTGGGCCATGACTGGATTTCCCGAGCTGTCCACGACGAGATTGCCACTGGAATCGACTTGTTGCCTCAGGACCGTGATGTCACTGAGCTCCCCATACCAAACCACGAAATCCCCGAGTATTCCGACTGCGTGATTCCCGTAATACTTTAGTGTCACGTTGCCGCCCCAAGCCAGCGAGATCCCGACTTCGTTGTCCGAATTCGTCGTTAGGCTCGGGTATGCGTAGGCGTGATCGGCATTCCACACCTGGGTTTGCTCGATGAGCTTGTAGTCCTGCCCGAGATCGAATTTGGCGATTTGGATGTGCGGTTGCGGGAATTTGAATCCTCCGCCGCCTCCATCTCCCGTGGCCGCAGTCCACGCGAACCAGAGCACATTGTTCACGCGGGTCGCGCCGATGATCCGGTGGTCTTCGCTCAACCAGTCGGCGTTGTCAGGAGCCGCGGAAACGATGTTATTGTCGCTCGTCTTCGGCCAGTTGTTAATCTTCCGCTCCCGCCAGGAGAAGTTCGCCTCGGTTCCCTTTGAGGAGTAAATCCGCATGGTGGAATTGTCCACGTGAGCGGCCCAGTAGTTTTCGTCGCCTACGATGTTCTGAGTGGGCGAACCGATGCTCAGTTTGCCTTCATCGCTGATAAAGGCATATTGGAAATTGAAGCCCCGGCCGGCTTGCAAGTCCGCGAGCGGCAGTTCAAAGAACAGCTTCCCTTGCTGACCCGCGAAGACGTTCGTGTTGATGTAAAGGAATTTGTCCCCGTAGCTGATGTCGGGAAAGTCCATCCAACTGTTGCCCAGACCGAAGGTATCCGAGGTGAAATCCCATTGCCGCCACCAGGCCTGCCGGCCGCCGGCGAATTTTTTCAAGTCGGCCTGGCTGGCCAATGCCACTTTCACCACGTTCTTGTTGATGTTCGCGCCCTTGGCCGCTTTGAACGATTGGACATATAGAACGAAACAGTCGAGGGCCGGAACGTAGTGGATCACTTGGTCGCCCGCCCACCCGCCGTAGGTGGTGTCGTTGTCGAAGAGCTGCGTCCAATCGAGATCGGTAAAAGTCTTGCCGCCATCCACGGAAAGCTTCAGCCAGAGGTTGCCCGACATCACGACGACATCCCCACCCCTCGCCCCACTCATGTCCGGCGGCCAATTCGCAGAAAGTTGCGTCTTGGTGAAGGTTCGGAAACCCACAGGCTCCTCCGCGCCGGGCGTGCTGCCGCCGCCGCTTTGGTAGTCCATGACACGCGGGGTCGGGGCTGAAGGAACGAGTTGCCCGAAAATCGACCCTTGGGCCACGACCGGCAAACCTTCATCTTCCTCATTGGGAATGCGCAGCGCGATTTTCCATGGATGATGCGGCTTCTCGCTGAAAGGCAAGGCGCTCACGAATCCCTTTGATTTCATCGAATACCCATCGCCGGGGGTGAAGCCGCCGCCGCGTTTGCACGGTTCATAATGACAGATTGCGGCAGGTTTCTTCTCCTCGGGCGGACAGCATCGATGCATCTCGGCGCGGAGCCGAGCGAGTTTTTCCAACTCCAATGCCTGCGCCGGGTGCTCGCACTTATACATTTCAAGAAACGCCTCAAAGGCTTCCCGAATAGCGATGACCTGCTGTGTCTGGGCGTGGACTTCATTCGCCGTCATGCACGCGATGCGGCCGATTTTCTCCAGAAGGCACGGGTCGAGTTCGACGCCGAATTGGATTTCCGAAAGGTGCTTTGTCTGAATCTTCATCTCCTCGAGCAGCTCCCGGAGCAATGTCAAAGAGTCGCTCGCATCCGGCTCCCTCTTGGGCCGGTCGATATTGCTTTCGTTTGATGTTTTGGTCAGTGGTTTGTCTTTCATCGGTTTTATCTCCTTATTTTAGGTTTGGCTGAGAATGTGTGGCTTTAGCGCCTAACGAAACGCTCAGCCGACGCTCTTAGCGATCGGTCTGAAGCGCCGGGTTAGCCGATCAGCTTGTCATACTCTGAATGAGGCCCGATCCAAAACCACAGCAAATCGTTGCCTGTTTCGATGGCTAGCGCTCGGTACTGTAAACCAACTCGGACAGCCCGGTACTTTCCAATCTTTTTGAAATGCAGAGATGGGTGTGAAGGGTTTAACTTCAAGAGTTCGTAGTTTTTATCCGCAAGTTCACGGACCGATTTCGGAAGGGTTTGATAGCAGTTCCAAAAACTCGGAGCGGCAAAATGTTTCAAAGCTCCTTGCTCTTTCCAGCACGATGGGACGCCAGAGCTTCGTCTGCAATCTTGTCCAGTCTACCCTCTCGAATATCCTCTTCAATTTGCCGGTCCCAAACTTTAGCATCAAATTCAAGAAACCATTGACGGAAAGCAGCGAGTTCAGACGGCGTGAGATCGCGCACTTCCTGTTCTATATTTTCGACCTTACTCATGACGACCTCCCGTCCGTAACAATAGCAGAATTTCCCGCCTCGAGCTAACGGGGTCGCGACTGAGCTGCGGGCCGCAGGCCCGTCGGATCTGGCCGCGGTGCGAAGCCGTGAACCCCGTTCGCACGACCGTCTGCGGTCGGGCGAACGCTCGGGAGAGTAAAAAGGGGACATTCTACTTTTCTCCTAGATATTCCTTGGACGTCCTCGAGGTCGTAGACTTGCCTCTAAGCCAAGTTGAATTGCCGTGCGTAGTACCCAATCAGCGCAACCATACGGCGTTCCTCGATTAACACTGTGACGAAGTTCCTCCAACTCAGCATCGGTCTGTGGTTGATTAACCCAAGAAACCCAATTCGCAGGTCTTGGCACTGGCCAAGGATAAACTATATCCGCCTGCTGTGTTGCTTCCCGATGCTGGAGGCTCGACCAAGGCCATTCTTCTGCACGTTGCACCAACCGAGCTCGCAGCAGATTTCTTTCGATGTATCGCAAAACCGTAAGCATATGATTGTCTTGCTCAACGGGAAAAGCTTTAAAACGCCCTTGCCAGATATGACCGCTAGTCTTGTAGTGTTGGTGATAGCGGCGTACGTGCGCCGTCAACAGCCACTGCATCCACCTGCCGAGATCGCCGTCTGAGTGAGGCCATAGTGCGAGATGAAAATGATTCGGCATCACGCAATACGCCAGTACTCGCATGCGCACGCGATCAGATGCTCGCCCAATCAGCTCGATAAATGCTTGATAGTCACCTTTCTTTAGAAAAACCTCTTGGCGAGCGTTGCCACGGTTGATGACGTGGTAGCAGATTTCTCCAACCGAGGCGCGTGCCGTTCTAGGCATGCCGCGATTCTGCCTCTACGATAAGTATTTAGCAAGGAAAAGTAGAATGTCCCCTTTTTCCGCCCCCTATTGTAATTCACTTCGTAATTGCGGACTAGCACTTAAACGACTTGAAATATTTGCCCAAACGCCTGGAGCGACTCCTATTAAGAGACCATTTAACTTAAAAATTGTATCATTATAACTTCCAGAACTAGCTCCGCGAGCCGGACTAATGATACCTGCTGGTGCGGTCGACCTAAGTGATCTTTGTGAGTGAGTAAAAACTCTTATCCAATAAGCTAAAGTTATATCCATTTGTCCGTTAAGTACAAAAGGAACCCTAAGCGACGGATGAACCCACTGCGGAGGGCCAGGACGCATTGTTTCGGCTATAAGAATTTTGACTAATTCTACATCAGTAGGTTGATTTGGGCATGAAATATCGTCACCAACATTTTGTGATACATTCCAAATCCAATTCATATCAAACGCCGGCCTGCTTAATAGTAATTTTGAAGCCATAATTAGTCTCCCCTATAATAAAATGTTGAAACACAGTTCTGATATTAAATAGCAATTTATACTGACTTAGAAGTCTTGAGTCTAACGGGTCGGCGGGTGAGCCGTGGCCCGCAGGGCCATCGGTTCCATCCGCTGGTTCGACCGCCGCAGGCGGGCGCAGCCAGCGTGGCTCACCCGCCGACCCGTTCGCACGACCGTCTGCGGTCGGGCGAACGTCTGGCTAAGCTGCGGTGCGCGAACGCAGCCTCGATGCCGCCCCGGGCCTTCCGCGCGCCGGCAGCTTCAGCCGGTTGTTAGGCGACGGGGCGCCACACGTCATGGGCGACTGGGTGCAATATGGGCCGGTGCGGTTGCCACCTCACCGGCAAATTCATTCACGGTGTATCGGCGTTGAGTTTGCCACTCTGTGATGCGACCTATGAGACGAATTGTCAGAACAAATGTTGGCACCTTCAGCACGTCGGAAAGCGCGCGCAGACCGGTAAGGCCTCGACTTAGACCCGGTGTCTGGTGCTGATAGGACGCCAGATTGGTGATGTTGCCCAATAAGTTCGCCATGAGGAAGAAAGCCCACCACCAGGCGATCAATGGCGGAGTGCGAAGCTGATTCCTAATTGACGGGCCGGATGGCGTCGCGTCACGTGCAAAGCCGGAGGGATCGCTCGCATACCACACCTCGCGCATGACCCAAAGGGGTATCACGAAATTGAACAGCGGCAATATGAAGCCGATCACCGCCGACCAAGGCGTGAATCTCAGTTCTCGGCCACCCAGACTAGGCAGATTCCTGTGGACACGATGAAACCATATCAGGAAAGCCACAACTGTACCGAGGGTTACCATGTCCTGAAGCGTCTCGATGGTTAGCTGGCTCGAGTTGTTAGCCGCAACCTCTGCCTGTGAAGTGCCAGGCGTGGCGGCGCGGGATAGGAGCTCGATGCGAAGAAGCCCAGAGACGATGGCGATGACGGACATCAGCAGAGTGGCAATCAAGAGGACCTTGGTCCACCGCGCAGGACCGTCTGGTGGGACGAACGTAGTCACTGCTGGGTTCTTCACTTGGGAACTTACCTCATGACTCTGGAACGAATTCCCGTCGCCTAACGGGTCGGCGGGTGAGCCGTGGCCCACGGGGCCATCGGTTCCATCCGCTGGTTCGACCGCCGCAGGCGGGCGCAGCCAGCGTGGCTCACCCGCCGACCCGTTCGCACGACCGTCTGCGGTCGGGCGAACCAAGATTATCTGGTTCCGTATAGAACTGCATTCCTTCTGTATATTACAGTTCGCATCGCTGTCACTTGGGCCGCTTCTACAATGACGACGATGATTTGTAAAGCCTTCTCTGACGCCCAATCCGATAAAGGCAGAAAGCTACTTCCGTATATTCAGAATCCTCGGGGTTCGAAGGGGTGACGGGGTCGTGTCTTGCATTGCGACAATGTGTGATTGCAAGACCTGGCCCTCAACTCACCCTAAGCCTCCTATCCGGGGGACTTTCATTGGCTGTTGGGCCTGGGCGATCAGTCCATATCAGTAAGCAGCACCGCGACGACCAGGATTGATAAGAGACCAACTTTCTTCATTGCGCACATCGTTACGGAGGGTATCACGCAGGCTATAATTGCGGAAAGGATTATTTACGGCAGAAAGGAAACCGGATTTGTCGAGGGGAAAAGGACTAATTTCGACGCAGGAATGAACTGTAAGACGCAACGATCAAATCTCACAGGATTGAGCCGTCGGAGGATTCAATTCGATTAGAGCGTTAACGTCCCGCTTGAGGGGCGCGGCCTTTTATGCCGCGTCCCTCTCGAAGCGGTTGTTAGGCACCCGTTGTCACTACCAAAGGAAAAAGAAATGGGCAGCGTCGTACCGCCTCCCAAACCCGGCCTGATCCCTTTTCACCTCCTGCTCAGCCTACGCTGGCAGCAAGTCGAAGACACGCATGGTTGCAGCAGTCTTCCCTTTGTTGGCGGTCTCTTCTACCATCCCCTCTTTGCACGTCCAGATATCTCCCGTTTTTGCGGTCCACATTTTACCGTCCTGC
>JBGPIK010000164.1:0-13143 GCA_041484845.1 Binatia bacterium
ATCCGCCTGCGCTGGCGACAACCCGGAGCGGTGGCAACAGCGGCGGCGTAAACAAAAAGCGGGGAGAAGGCTATGTAGAAGAGAAAATCGGCGAGTTTGGGCGGCTTATCAGCCACACGGTAGATCCGAATCGGCACAACTGCCGAGCGCGGGTGATTTTACACGAGTAAGAAAACCGCTGGCCTGCAGGAATGACTCAGACCTCCAAACTTCGATTTTTTCTCACGTCCCGCGTCTCGGCGGTGTAATCTCCGAGCCCTGCTTCACACGGAAGCTTGAAGACCCATATCCTGAAGGGGGAGCGATGGATGAAGATCGTGATATTTGCCGCAGCGATGCTTTTGGCGGGGTGCGTTAACCCGCGCCCATCTGAACTGAACAACAGTAGGAGCACAAGCACAAACAACTTTGACCGGGACGCGGCCGAGTGCGAACGTGAGGCCGCGCTATCCGGCGCTGGTAGCAAAGCGCAGGCTTTTGATCGCTGCATGAGGGCGAGAAACCGCACGCCAAACCGGCCATGACCCTATGCCGATCGATTGCCTGTGATGTAAAGGCCGCGATGGCTGTCAAGTCGCGCTCCATGCGCAACACCATCCGCAGAGACTATCTGATCGAATCAGGATTTGAGGAGGCTTTGTGAAGATCGACATCTTTCCCCATATCTACCCGCGGCGATTCGCCGAACGAATGGCTTCTCTGTCAGGGCCCGGCCTCGAAATGCAAAAAAGATTTCGCGACATCCCGGTGCTTACCGACCTCGACCTGCGATTTCGTGTTATGGACCGATTCGAAGATTACGTGCAGGTCCTCACTCTTTCCTCTCCACAGATCGAGGCTCTGGGCGCGCCCCAAAAAACGCCGGAGTTGGCGCGGCTGGCCAACGATGGGATGGCGGAGCTGGTCGCGAGACATACGGATCGCTTCCCGGGATTCGTGGCGTCGCTGCCGATGAACAATCCCGACGCCGCTCTTGAAGAGATCGACCGGGCGATCACGGAGCTTGGAGCCACGGGGATCCAGATCTTTTCCAACGTCAATGGACTGCCGCTGGATGAGCCGGCGTTCCAACCGCTCTTTGACAGAATGGCGGAGTTGAATCTACCGATTTGGCTGCATCCGACGCGCGGTTCCGGTTTTCCCGACTATCAGGTGGAGAAGCGGTCCCGTTACGATCTGTGGTGGGTCTTTGGCTGGCCGTACGAAACTACGATTGCTATGGGGCGTTTGGTTTTCGCCGGCATTTTCGATCGCCATCCGAACCTTATGATCATCACCCATCACCTGGGCGGTATGCTGCCTTTTTTTGCGGGACGCGCCGGCTTCGGTCTGGATCAGCTCGGAAGCCGCACCGAAGATCCGGATGACGCCGTGGCTCTCGGCCGCATTCGCCGCCGCCCGCTCGACTACTTCCGGATGTTTTATGGCGATACGGCGCTCTTTGGCGCGCGGGCTGCCCTGGAGTGCGGGCTTGACTTTTTCGGCGCCGATCATCTGTTGTTCGGCACCGACATGCCGTTCGACCCGGAAAAGGGGCCGGGCTTCATCAGGGAGACGATCCGTTCGATCGAAGAAATGCAAGTTTCCGGCGCGAACAAAATGAAGATTTACGAGGGCACCGCCAGACGTCTTCTCAAGCTGAGACTCCCGGCTTAAACATCCGATCGCAGCAGCTCCTGCGGAGGAATTCTCTTCGCGGGATGCATCGAGGTATCCCTCGCTCCGGAGATCGACGAGGCATGAGGGACGTTGTCCGGCCGATCGAGCGCCGCGAACTATTTTTGCCGCCGGCGTCTACTCGGCGCCGTGGCTAAGCAACAACGCGATCATTTGCTTATCGTTGTTATATTTCGCGCGTGATAGGGGCGTCGTCCCGTCATTGGCTTTGGCATTGACGTCCGCGCCTCTTTCGATCAAGACAGCCGCGGCATCGCGACGCCCAATGCCCGCCGTCCACCATAGCGCGGTTGCGCCGTCTTTATCGCGCGCGTTGACGTCTGCGCCCCTATCAGCCAGCGCCTTGACGACAACGGGATAGCCGTCGTAGGCGGCAGCCTGCAAAAATGTCTTGCCTCCTTTGGTTCGAAGGTTTGCGTCGACACCCAGGTCGAGCAGTAGATTCACGGTCTCGGCCATTACTTGCTCAGCGCCGGCACGGAAACTTACGGCAACCTCCAACGCCGCGGGCCCCGCCTTCTTCAGGTCGACGCCGCGCTTGATCAGGAGCCGCAACGACTCAATCTGCCCATGTCGCGCCGCTTCAATGAAGGCTTCACTTATGCTTTGCGCAGTGGCGCCTTTGTCCAGTAAGAGCCGCATCGCTTCCAACTGTCCCTCCGTCGCCGCTAGCCCCAAAGCTCCTGGACTCAAGCCGATCTTCTTGTTGACGTCAGAGTGAGCGGCCAGCAACACTTTGACCATCGCGACGTCGCCGTTCTCCGCCGCATTCATCAGCGCCGTAGCCGGGGGTAGATCGGGAGGAGCCGCGCCGACGTTCGGATCCATCCCAGCGGCCAGGTACAACTTTACCGCCAGCACATCGCCTTCGTCGGCGCGCTCGACAAAACCTTCAGGCGAGTACGGCAAAGATAACTTCGCCAATTCGTTGCGGGCTTCCAACGGCGTGAGCGCGCCCTGCCGCTCGCCGCTTTTTTGCGGTGACTTGTCCGGCGGGCCCTGCATGGTTCTCCTGACTTCGATATTGTAGGCCCTGATCCTGTTCGCCTTTTCAGTCTCCGAAATCGTCTTGTCGTCACGAAGTGCCGAGCAGTAGCTCGCATACATCATCTGCTCAAGGTAGACTTTATCTGCCTGTGGGAGTTTGCCCATCAAGTCCTGCGTGACGGCTTTGGTGGCCGTCTCCAGCTCAGCCCCTCTTAAAGGACCGATCTTCCCGACCGCCGCCTTGACCTCGACCTGCACGTCTTTGCGCGCTTGCTCGGGCATTCGAGGGCAGTCCAATGCATAAATCGGCATCGGCGCAAGCGCGGCAATGAGGAACACGCTCGGTAGGACTTTCATGTCACCACCTCCAGGCCATATGGACATCAAGCACGCAACTGAGTCGTTCGCCCGCAATAAAATCGTGGCAACGGTTGCCGAAATGTTTGCGGTAATCTTCCTCGAATGTCAGACCGGTTGTCAAATTTACCCAAATTAATAAAAGATTGCACAGCCGCCTTTGCGTTTTGAGAAGATCGCCGGGACGAAGTTCCACCGTCTGGTAACGCCCGACAAAAAGAAGTACGCGGCGTACTATCAGGCGCTCAAGCAGCATACGCGTTTAGAACAGCAATGGCGAAATGAGGATCAGCGAAACCTTCACCGTATCATAAATATCCGAGAGTTCCTCTGGACATGAAAGCTGGCTTGGGTACCAAAACGTGCCCTGCTTGCGTCCGTCAAACCGGTCCATCTCAATCCGACCCCAATTTTCCGCCGCGCCGTTGCAGCGGATTCCGCGCCGTTATGCGCAGCCATTCCAAATAGCAAATGATCACCGTCTCTAATCAAGCCGCTCAAAACTATTCAATGGCCCCCTTGCAGCGCGCCAATCGAGGCGACAATTTGTCTCAGCGATTCCGGAAACTGGGCGCTGAGCAGGGCTAAAATCGGGATCGCGCCGTACACCAAAACCTTCGTTATAAACTCCCTGGTCCAGTTCAATCGACCGGGCGCGGTATCGGAAAGATGACTTAGGACGTTGTCGCGGTTCATTTGTACGAAGACCATCATCGTCGACACAACCGTTACTATAATCACGACCCAGTTAAACCACAGGATCGATTCCCTCGGCTCGAACGGATAGGAGCTCACGGCGACCAGCATCAAGAGAAATCCCGCGTACAAAAACCAGATAAGGTTCTTCAACTGAAAAAATACGTGAACCAGAAATGCGACGCATTGAGCCGCGAGGTAAAGCCGTGCGTCGTGCAGCCATTGCTCTCGTTCACGGTTCTCTTCGGCTGTGACTTGCCACGAGGACTCCAAGACCCCGGCCATAAAGCTCGATACTCGGCAAAGCGCCGCTTGGGCCGTCCGCCGGAGAATCAAGGCCCTGCGCCATTGAGCCGTTGTGGCAAACCGTTGGGAGCTCTCCAACAACGTCTGCGCTCTTTGCGCCGAAACGGGCAGTTCGCTGAGTTGCATTGCCCGCCGGCTCAGGTTGCCGGCCCAAGTGGCGGAGAAATGCAGTGCGATAAGCGGATTGAATGAAGCCGAGAGGTTGAGCGGCGGCATGTTGCGCCACTGACCGAAGAGGGTTTTGAAACTGGCCTGCAGCGGGTGCGCGTCCAAACGGCGCAGCATGGTGCGCAGCGCCCACCAAACGCAGAGGAAACGTAGCAGCGTCAGACTGAGGCCCAAGTAGACAAATAAAAAAATGAGTCCGAAAAAGACGTAGAACGAGCTAACTTCAAGGGCGGGAGCAAGATTCACGACGAACAAATACGTGCCCGGCACTCCGATGAGCATGAGCACCAGCGACGCGAAGGGAAGCTCGAAATCCGCGCACTTGAGGGTACGCGTCACCTCTTTTTCCAACTCGGCCAGGCCGGCGAAAGACTGATCACCAAAAGCCATGAAATAAGCGCGCGAATTGGACGTACCGTATCCAGGAAGCTCTTCCAATGCCCGCAAACGGCGAAATGAGCAAATATAATACAAGAAGCCGCCAACGGCGACAAAAAACAGCGGCGGCAGCGGCGATAGGCCGCTGCCGGAGTTGAGTATTCTGAGGTTGAAAAAAAACTGATCGATAACATGCATCTCGCAGGTTTGAAGCAAAAAAAACACCGCGACGCCGCAGACTATGAGGGGCGAGGCGCCCATGCACAAGACCGGGACTAGCGTCGAGGCTCGACGGGTGCTTTCACTCGCCCCTACCTTAAAACCCGTCTTGAAGAACTTGCGTCCAACCAACACCAGGGCCACCGACGCAGGGACGGCCAGAACTAAAAAGGGCAACAACGTCAAATGCGGTGTGTCGATGATCGAGCAAGCGGCGGGGAGGTCTGCCCAGTACCGGGTCAAAAGGCGCGCCAGTATGACGGATAACGTTAACAGCGCAACGGCAAACGCAAAGAGATGAATATCTCGTTGCGGACGGACTTCTTTGTAAACGGCATCGCCGATCAGTTCAAAGACCCACGGCAGTTTGGCCCTTATGGAGTCCAGCGGTTTCGGTCGCCTGCGGGGCCAATATTCGACGATCAGGACAAAAGAAAAGAAAATTGAAAGCGCGGCCAGGATAAAAAACAGATACAGAAGCCGGCGCGAATACAGTTTGACCTCGTTCAGTTGTTTGGCATCAAATTTCTTATCGAGAGCGGCGGCAACTTTGCTCTCGTAGGTATAGCCCAGCGAATCCCGATTTGGAAAATGAGCAATGGGCCAGATATCGTTTTTGCCTACGGCCGCTATCCAAAGTGGAGGCTTTCTTGGACCACCGTCGGCTCGCCCGTCGTCGAACGGGTGGCCATATTCCAGCATCTGTTCTGGGCTGCCGAGGAGCGCCAACGCAGCATTGTAAACCGCCTCGGCCGTATCGTTAGGAAATTGGACGCGAAAAGCCTTGCCGTTAAACGGATAAGTCCATAGCTGATTCTTATTAAATAAGGGGTAGGTGGTGGCCAGCAGCATCCCTTGAAAGTCGAGATTCACATCGCTGTGGAGATAAAGGAGATCCGCGCCGACGGTAAACAGGATCACGTCCGGCGAGTGCCGCCGGATCTCGCTGGCGAGAAAGATTTGGTCGCGAATGTCGGTAGAAAACAGCCCCACGTAACGAATCCCTTCCCCGGAAATAGTTGAAAGCAGGTTCGAAAGGACCAGCTCAACCGAGAATGTCTCGAATTTGGAGATGGAAGGTAGGATGTCTGTCGGATCATCGCCTTCTTCCAGAGAAAGTCGGAGATTGCGTGGCCGGATTCTAGGAGCGTCCTTGGTCGAATCTTTTTCCGAAGCTTTGGCTTTCTCTGTTGCTTTGCGAAGCTGAGAAATGTGCACCGGGTAAGGCAGAATTAAAATAGGCGTTTGAGTTTTCGCATCTGCTTTGTCAGGTCCGGCCGCTTCGGTTTGTTTTTCCTCTAGAGCGTATTGGCTTTTTTTATTTTCTTCCCCCTCTCTTTGTTTGGTAACCTGGCCATAGCCAGTTCCCGCCTCCACCAGGAACGCGATTTTGGCGTGTTTATCCCGCCGCGTTATCCAACGCACGATTGCATCACTCGATTCCCGGTCATGCGCGATGGTCGCGGAAAACTCGGTCGGCCGATCCAGACCAGCAAGAAATTTCTGCTTATCGATCGCCGTGGCGCTGCCGGTTATAATCTTAAAGCGCCATTGCGCCGTGTTGGGAAATTCGTTAAGCGCGATCTTCAGAGAATCCACCGAACCCGAAAAGGTCGGCGCCAAAAGCCGCATTTCTGCGCACGCTGGTTTACTATTGCCATGACACAGAGTTTCAATTTGCTTAAACGCGTTGTGCAAAGCGAGCTTATGAATGCCTGCGGTGGGAGTCTCGCCAACCAGAAACAGCAGTAGAAGCTTCTGTTCATAGGGTTTGCGAAACAGAACGACAGCGGGTTCCCGCTGATGGCGAGGCAAGTTTTCGGTTACGCCAGATTTTCCGGCCTGGTTACGCTCGGCCGGCATAGACTTTTCCGGATCGTTCTTACCCGGCTCGTCTTTGTCGCTCCAGGGAATTTCAAAACGGTCCAAAACATATTCCATGGCTTCGGCAGCGCGCTCGATGGCTGCCAGATGGACGTTAAAAAGATGTCCTAATCCTGAGTCGATCGGATCCGGCATGGTGGCGACAATAAATGTAAGCTCATAGCCGGGTAACTTCTTGCTGACATCGGAAGATTGCTCAACGCCAAAGAACGATGCTAAAAGTTTTTCAGCAGAGTTGTTTCTTTCCGTTGTTTTGGATTTCGCCGACTGGCCCTTGGCCTGCAGGACTGAAGCGGTGGGAATGGATTCGGCCGGGCGGCCTCCGGCTATAGGAAAATAGACGGCCAGCGCTGCAAGGAGCGGGACCAGCCAGAGGCTATAATCGCGCGAGTTCAAGACCTGGCGCTCTCTATCGGGTGGAGCGGATCAAGAGGCAACCCATCGTGAGCGTGTATAAAGCGGCTTTGTAGTGCCTGTCAAGTAAAAAACCCATTGAAGCGGTTCGATTTGCGGTTCAATCTTGGTCGGGAGTCAGAAGCCCGATGGGATCGACATAAGAACCAAAAGCGTCGCGAAAGAAAGTGGCGCCGTGAAGGCCGGCAGCATTCAGCAACAAAAATGAAAGAGGGTCAGGGTTCGGTCTTTATCTTTGCTGTTTATCGGTCGCCGCGAGTCGGCTGATCGTCGAATAGTGGAGGTGTAAGAAACTCGCCAATTCCATTTGGCTATAGCCGTAGCGGATGACAGCCTTGGCAATGATTCGGTCTCTCGATTTTTTGCCGCGCGTCTGTAAATACCCCATGTTCCTAACCCTGTGTTGGCCAAAAGCGAGCGGCCGCAATCGGGTGAAGCTCTTGTGGAACGCGCTTGGCTCGGAGTTCCGCTCCCGTCATCTCCGGTACGAGATGGCCTACACGGGCAAGCCCGCAGCTATCCGGGGGCGCGAGTTCCGCAGCTTCGATTGGGCTGCTGCGGAGGCGTTGATCGATCGGTGCCTCGCGAGTTACGATGCTGGTATCCCATAGCTCGTCCGGCGCCGGACACCTTGGTAAAATGCGATGAATCTAACCTCGCGCTCCAACGGAGCATCCGGTCGCGATTCTCGCAACCCAGCCGCTGACCATAACATTGGCCGGAAGAGTCGATGATGCGGCACTATCTGACACCGGGATCGAGTACAGGGTGCTTAACGAACTAAGAACGGCGAAGCTAAAGGAGGGAGAAATACGATGACACTTCAGGTACGACGGGTAGTCACGGGACACGATGCGAACGGGCGTGCGGTGGTCGAGATCGATGAAGTCTCCAAGAACGTCATATCGCGCCGGCCGGGACAGACGTCTTGTGTAATCTGGACTACGGAATCTTTTCCCGTCAATAACACAAGTGACGACGACGGGGGAGCGCGGGAGGTCGGTACGACGTTGAATAACGGCACGGTCTTTCGCGTCGTCGAGTTTGGGCCCGGAGTTGCGTCGCGGAACCATCGGACGGATTCCATCGATTATGCCGTCGTCGTATCGGGCGAGATCGACATGGAGCTCGATGACTCTGTCGTCCATCTAAAGGCGGGTGATGTGGTCGTGCAGCGCGGCACGATTCACAATTGGGTCAATCGCGGCACCAGGCCCTGTGTGATCGCTTTCGTCCTGATCGACGCCAAGCCGGTCGAGATTAATGGAAGACTTTTGCCTGCCGAAGGATAGTTCGGCGAGCGCTTGATCGAGATCTTTTGGAAAGCACGCCTTAAGCCTTAGTTATAGCGTCAAGTAAGATGGTCAACTCGTAGAAACCCGACCTCAACCCTGTTTCACTTGCCAAGATAGATCTGCTGCTAGATTACGGGGTCTTGTATCTTGCTATCAGCCACTGTTTTGATAGTTCGAATGGATCATGGCTCGTCTTCTCAGAAGTGGAATTTGACCGTGCGATTTACTATGTGACCTCCCGAAGCAACGCCCGGAACGACATTTTCGATGCACGACGCACGGATTGTCCGGGCAGTATATCGTTACGGGTACAGCCAGAGAGAGGTTGCAGATTTTCTGGACCTGCATTACGCTACAAGCATCGATACAAGAAACAAGACTTGACCCTAATCGTTGCTGCGCATGCCTTGAGGTGAGGATGATCGGAAAGCCGTATGCGGGAGAACTGCACGTACGGTTTGATGAGGGAGAACAGGTCTTTGTTGCACGGCAGATTCTAAACGGGCACGAAGCTGGAAACGGCGGAGACAAGCCAAGGATCAACCTAACCAACGCTGAGCCTGTTCTCTACTCTACCCTAGCTCGACATGCTAGTTAGTGGCCCTGGCTGAAACTGTTGACGCCGAGGGCGAACGCGATGCGGCGATCGTTGCCCGGGCGTACGATCAACGCGACGGCGAGCTGAAGCCCACGCGCGCCCTCGTCGAGGATCACGCGCACGCCCGTATCTGGGCCGGAGGTATTGAGGTTTGAGTACTTTGGGTAGTCAACAGACCGCCCTCGTTCCTCCGCGCGCTGCCCCGGTGCGACTGACTACCGCCGCCTACCTCCGGAAGCCGAAGCGGGCCTTGTGCTGCCCGCCGTCCCGGAACTGCACGGTCAGAACGCGGCACGTGTCGGCCCACGCCATGTCGGTCTCCCACACGTACTGGTCAAGTGCGGCGTCGAAGCATGACGGCGAAGCTGCCGCGCCCGGTGTTGCATCTCTCGTCGGCTCCGTAGCGTATGGCCGTGTCGATTACCTCGGGCAACCCGAACTGATCGGCACCGAACAGGCCAAGTATCCGTCGAAGCTCTCGCTGCCCGAAGCGCCTTTGATCGGATCCCTGTCGTCGAACACCAAGTAGGTCAGGTGGCTGCCGTCGAGCGTGCCCTCGACGACCGTGTGGGAACCCGGGATGACCCCTCCCCCGGTGCACCCCATCTGTACGCCGCTGAACGACCTTCTGTCGCTCGCGAAGGTAATGAGGAAAAGTTTGGAACAGGTGCCACCCTCCTGCATCGCGAATTCGCCGCCGCTCGAGAATATCAGGGTCCGGAAGGGTAGGGGGTCGACGCATGTATCCGCGTTGAAGCAGAGGGTGAGCGTCCCGTCGTAGGATCCGGTCACGGTCACGGAAGTGACGGTCACCGTCGCGTCGGCGAAGGCGTTTGGATCGGCTACGCTGATCGCCCGCACCGTATGCGTCTCAGCGGTCGATGGCGCGGTATAAAGGCCCGCGCTGGTAATGGCTCCGACAGTTGAGTTACCGCCGTTCACCCCATCGACCGCCCACGTGACTCGTGGGTCGGTGCTGCCGTGAACCGTCGCCCCAAATTGCTGCGTTGCTCCGGACGCGAGCGTGACCGCTGCAGGATCGACCGTGACGGTCACCGGCACGCACTTTTCGGCCAACAGCTGTTCGCGCGCCGCCTCGTCCCCTGTGTAGAGTGGCGAGTAGGCGTAGAAGCAGAGGATCTGGAGATCTGTGACTGCGCCCTTGTGCAGAGTAGTCTGCTCACCGCCGACCTCCAACGTCACCGGATTGGAGTAGTCCGTGTGCCCATATTGCGTGGAGGCGACCCGGTCGAGGTCAAAGCGCTCGACGCGCGAGCCCCCGGTGAAGCCGTCGCCATTGAGGTCAAAGCGGCTTAAGTCTGCCGCCGTCGGGTCAACGGGCGTGCTCGTGATAGTCCCGGTCAGCGGATCTCCGTTGATCACGAAGTACTTTCGCAGGAACAGCCCGATGTCGTTCTTGTCAAATTTTCCGTTTCCGTCGACATCGAGCAGAGCCATTCGCACCTTCCATGTCGCCGGGTCAGGGTTGCCCACTGGGTCTAGAGAAAGAGCCGCTGCATAGGCGTCGATGAAGGCCGGCGTCAGCGAGGGCGGCCGGACGTTTTCCTTGATCGCGCGACCCGCATCCGAAGCTGGGTGGTTGTTGCGCAGATCGTCCGACAGTAGCCACAAGTAAGCCACCAACCCCGCCACCTGCGGTGCCGTAAAGCTGGTGCCGCTCCGCTCGAAGAAGTCCTGATCGCTGCAGTCCACAGGCTGCGCGAGCGCAAACCTGAGACATTCGCCGACCGCCTGGACATGGGACCCGTGGTCGGAGAAAAACGATTCGTGGACCGCGAAGGCGTCTTGGCCTGGCGTTGTGCTGCCAACGAGGAGGATATTTGATGCGGGCCCGACCTGATCCAGGCCCAGGCTGATCGCGTCGTTACGTAGAAGGGCAAGGTCCGTAAGGGTGGCCGCTAGCGGCGGGAACCCTGCCGCAGAGGCCGCCGTTACCCAGAGCGTCGGATCTCCGGCAAAGCTGAAGAAAGGATCGGCTAGGGTCGCAGCGCCGGGAGGAGATCCCTCGGCGGCTTCGGCGAGCCCGGGATAAAGCTGCGCGATCGGCAAGGACTTCTCGTTCCCGGCGGCCTGCGCCACCACGAAGTCATCCCACTCTGCCCGCGTCGCCTCTTTCCACGTGAGGCTGCCGTACGCCCGATCCAACGGCGGTGTAAGTTCGGTCTCGACCGTGTCCGGACGGCACACGTCGCATGCGTCATGGAATTCGAATGAGCGATTCACGACGAACTTTCCGTCCGGAAACGCGGCGGCCAGTTCAAAGGTCAAGCGGTCGAACGTTTTTCCCACGACGTCGAGTGGCTGTAGCTCGAGACACCGAAGGAATGGGTTGGCCCCGGTCAGGGGGCCTAGGTCGAACTGCGCCGCAAGCACTGTCGTCACGTCGAAGCCGTGTGTCTCTGTCGTCCCATTGCCGAGAAACGCCGATACAGGGAATCCCGGCACCTCGGTCGGGAAGTCAAGCCGAAAACTGCCAAACGAATCCTGGATCAGCACCGGAACTGGCTGGCACCCATCGAGTAACTGCTGGTTCGTGCCGGCCGCGTTCCACGCCGCTGGAAACCGTGCCGGCAGAAGATGGTGGATCGCCAGGAGGTTGTCTGTGGTCGGCGAAAACGGTAAGACACTTAGCGTCGGCTGTCGCCCCGGCGAGGCTAGGCGGATGCCCGCCAGCCCGTTGAGCGTGGCGGCAAGATGAATGAGGTCGGCTGCGCTCGCCTGTCGTGGCACCGCAATCTCAACCGCCTCCACGCCAGGCCGCATCGCCACAATACCGCCTTCGACCTGCACCAGCCCCGCATTGACTTGGCCCACAGTCGCGTTCGGAGCCAAGCGCACGTCGATGCGGGTCAAGATAAAGCCTGCGGAGTCGACGTCGCCCACATGCGCAGGCGGGGACAGAAAGTTTTGCAGAGAGTCGCGCGCCAGCGTATTCGAATTTCCCGGGAGGAGAATTCCTTCGAGAAAGGTAAAGCCGATGCTTCCCGTCTGCCCGCCCGGGTTCGTCGCGATGACCCGCGTGGCGCCAGGCGTCAGCCCTGTCATAGGCACCAGGAACGTCACTCGGTTTCCAGTCGCTGTCAGGACCTGCGCACTGACGCCGCCCACGGTGATCCTTACATTGCCCGCGCCAAAACCGATGCCGGTGATGGTCACTTGTTCTCCCTTGCGCGACGCCGCGGGCGTGATCCTGTCTATGCGCGCGGCCTGGGGCTGGGCCGTTGACGCCGGTTGGGCAACGACAAGCATTGACGCTGCCAGTGCTGCGATCATCGCAAGGCGCGGTGAAAAGGCGAAAGAGAATGTTGGTGCGTTCATCAGACCCTCCGGTTGTTTTGCGTCGTGTCTTAAAGGAAAACGCCGGGCGCCAGCGTCTAAATCAAAAAGACTTCTCGCGCGAGACTCAATATGAGTCGTTAACGGATTAAAGTCTGAGGATCCTAGATCGTTCAACTTGATCGGCTGGTACGACTTCGATCGGAAAAGTAACGGAGATAAGAAGAGCGTCAATCGAAGAGAAAGTGTTCTGCACTAAAATCAAATTGGGCGTATCGTCGGTTTCATCGTTCGTAAATAGGAATTCGGAATTGTCTGTAGAAGGGCGCGACGTGCTAAGCACAGTGACAGAAGACCCAATCGGATCCAACGTAATCTGAGTGGCCTGCACGCAATTGCCGGTAACTGCGATCAGGAAGACAAGAAAAGTTAGAAAATCAAATCGAGGCATAAACGTTCTTGCAGGTTCGATTGAGTGTAAACTTTCCTGACACTTGGTTGCTGAACACCATCGCGATGGCCGTGGGCATTTATCACAACCGCATGCGTTGTCAAGAGAAATAAATCTGGCGTCGGGCGCTTTTGTAAAGGGCCTTGGGTCAATCACGGCACCAGGCCCTGTGTGATCGCTTTCGTCCTCATCGACGCCAAGCCGGTCGAGATCAACGGAAAAGTTCTGCATGCCGAAGGCTAACTCGCATGACCCTTTTGCTTCATTCAGACGGCGCTGTCAGGAAAAGACCGCTTTGATTTCCGCTAGCGGTTGAGCGAATACGCCGATATAGGCTACTATAGCTATACTGATAGCTACGAATCGGGGGCCCCTGATGAAAACAGTGCAAATGACCTTAGACGAACACTTAGTCA
>JBGPIK010000165.1:0-13093 GCA_041484845.1 Binatia bacterium
CAACGTTGCCCGTGGTCGTTTGAACACCATTAAGGTTGAACCCGGGCTGGAGCAATCCTTTGACGGCGGCGATCACGATGGGGAAATATTCGGGCAAACAACCGGCCATCACCGCGTTGGCGGCAATCTTTTCAATGGTGGCAACACCATTCAGTGGAGGGACAATGCCCAGTCTTTCGTCCTTATCGAAGCCGCTCGCATAAATCATCTCGTCAACTGCCTCATGGGTTGGCGGCAAGACCGGCAGGCCGTCGGTCCAACCTCTGTTTAAAAGATATTGAAACAGTCGGCCGGGATTTTCTGGGACTGCCAACGATTCGGGCTGAGAATCTCGATGATCGGCCAAGTTCAGAGAACGGTCGGCGGGCATGGGATCGAGTGTCAGAGCTTCGATAATCGACTCGATACTCGACTCCGCTAAGGATCTTAGCGAATCAAGAGAAATCGAACTCACCGGGTGCGGAACCTTGATAAGGGGAAGGTCGCTCAAACCGCGAATCTGCGCCTCCATTTGCGCAAGAACCAGAAACTCGTCAGTGACTATAGTCGCTGTCGGAATTCCCGCCGCCTCCAGTTTTACTGAGTCGTGGATACTCCACGACGTGCAAGATCCTCAATCGGCAAAGGCAGTGACAACAACATCGCATTTGTCTATCAGATCCTGGACACAATCGGCTTCGGTGCGGCTCATTTTTCGTCTAAAGACGACTTCAATTCCGTCGTATCGCTTTTGTAAGAGTTCGCCGACATAGCCGAGGAATCGATCTGCGTTGGGTTTGCTGTTGTCTAGTAAACCAACCCGTTTATGATGCAATTGAGAATGTTTTCTGCGTGAGAGCCGCGTTTTCTTAAATTCCCGAGCTGCCGTAGGATCGATGATCTCCATCAGCCGTTCTTCCATGGTCGTCCCTTTCAATGGGTACCACTGTTCAGACTTTGCTTCGGAGCGCGCTCTTGCCCGTCTCTCATTTGCAGTTGAGCCCGCGCCCTGGGCAAATTTTGTTTTTCGTTCTCCACCGCGAATTTCATCAAAGGTTTTTCTTATCGAAGAAACCATTTTTATCTAACTGCTCAATGAACGTCGCGTCTACAAAAACAGCCGGATTGACATTTTTAGCCTTGGGATTGGACTCGGCAATAGTATCGAGGATAATTTGCAATCCATTGGGATCGGGATACGGTTTTTTCATGGTCATGTCGCGATAGGTCTCGTAGCCCTCTTCCACCATAGCCCTGTTCTTGTCGAGCGGGACGCGCAAATATTTGGCGATGATCTTGATGTTATCTTCTTTGTTCGCCGGATCTTTGTAATACTGCAGCCCTTCGGATACCGCCTCTAGAAAGCGCGACACGGTTGCGGGCTCCTGCTGCAAGAATTTTTCTGACGCGGCGATGACGGTCCGCAGGTAGGGCACGTCGAGGCGCGTAAGATCGACGATCAAGCGAAATCCTTCCTTTTGCGCCATGGTAGTAAAAGGCGGATCCAGCATGACCCCGTGGACTCTTTTCGTCACCAACGCTTGATAGCGAAGCGATTTTCCGCCGGTCTTTACGTACGTGACATCATCCTTTTTCAAACCGAGCTCTTTTAAACACAGCAGTAGCGCTGTATACGGCAACCCGGAGAAATCTGAAATGCCGATGGTTTTGCCCTTGAGTTCGGTTGCCGATTTGATTTCGGGTTGTAAGGCGAGGGCTAGATTCAGCCCGCGAACCATGCCCATGATCATCTTTACTTTATAGCCAGCCAGAGAACTCCGTATGACACTGTCCGGTGAAAGAGCGGAAAACTGAATATCTCCGGATATCAGGGCATTAATGGTGTTCCCGCCGCTGAACGTAACAATTTTAGTGTCGAGATTGCGCCTTTTGAAGTAGCCTTTTTCTTCCGCAATATAAGCCGGCGCATACATCACGCCGCGCACCGCTTCGCCGATAATAATCGGCTTGTCTGCTGCTATACCCCGAGGAGGGAAAAGAAGAACCGACAGCCAAACGAAGCTTAACAGGAGTTTAGGTCGACACATTGGATTCTCCACAACGAGAACTGCAGGTAGATTAAACTTAGCAGCCGCAGTTTATGGTTACAGGCATCCGCGCTCCATTTGCAATGGGCAGCGTGCTCATCCGCACGTCAATCCAAGACGGGACGAAAGCCGACTTAGGTCCTTTCCCACCGGCAACGACAATCCAGATGTCTTCTGGCCGATCAACGATAGGAATCCCCCGGGTTTCTCCGGCTTCAAACCAGCGCGGCCGCCTTTTGGCTATAAGCTCAAGGTTTTCCTCAGAAAACTTATCGAACGATAGCCTGGCGTTTTCAAAGAGTTCGTGCCTGATGTCGGATTTTGAATATCCTCCGGCAAAAAAGAGTGCTGCGTGCTCCGGGCACATTACGATCAGACATTCGCATCCATAGACCCAATTGCTTGAACCTCCCGCCGCCATGGCGGCCGCCATTGTGATGAGAATGCCTTTAGGAGTCTTGCTGGCCATGTCTACGATGCTGTGAACTCCCGTGCATCCGCACATACTCAACGCGCTTTCCTCTTTCTCCAATCCTCGTTCGACGTGAAGGGGTTCCCAGGGATTTTCCTCTTCGTTCTCAGCGATGCAGAAGGAATATTTCGCGGGCTGTCCAAGAGTAGATTTATCGTAGACCCCGGGTATGGCGCCGCCTATATTCGTTAAAATTAACCGTATCGCTCTACCGATCGTGGAATTAGCGCGCCACCCTTGTCCTAAGACATTGCTGGAATAGTTCACGTTCAACGCCTGCCTGCACGGGCCGTTGATGATGGCCAATGGCGTGACGTTGCTCGTGGTCGTTTGGATGCCGGTTAAATTGAAGCATGGCTGCATCATCGCCTTTAGAGCCGCAATGACCAGAGGGAAAAAAGCCGGCAAGCATCCGGCCATCACTGCATTGGCCGCTATTTTTTCAACCGTAGCCCTACCGTTCAGGGGCGGAATGATGCCCAGAAGCTCATCGCCTTTGAACCCGCCCGCATCGATCATTTCTCGTACCGCTTCAGGAGTCGGCGGAATAACAGGCAGTCCATCGGTCCAACCTCGCTCCACGAAAGCCTTGAAAGCAAGGGCTGGAGCGGACGGTACATATTCTGAAGCCTGTGATTCGGAATCTGAGTTATCCCTTACGCCTTGGGAACGAAAGGAGAGGCGGTTATTTCCGGTAAGAGCCTCGACAATGAGGCCAACGGATGAGTCGGCTAGCGCCTTTAATGCCGCCAGCGATATAGAGCCGACGGGGTGTGGAACTTTTATTAGCGGAAGGTTACCCAATCCGCGCGTTTCAGCCTCTGCTTTGGCGAGAACGGCAAATTCGTCCGTGACGATCGTGGCCGTCGCGATCCCTGCAGACTCAAGCTTAACGGAGTCGTGGATACTCCACGACGTACAAGAGCCTCAATCGGCAAAGGCACTAATGACGAGATCGCAGCTCCCTATTAAGTTTTGGAGACAATCGGCCTCGGTCCGGGTCATCTTTCGTCTAGGAAGGATCTCTATTGTCGGGTATCTTTCCTTCAGGAGCCGGCCAACGTACTCGAGAAACTTGTCCGCATTGGGCTTGCTATTATCAAGAAGACCGATCCTTTTCGCCTCTAAGCCATGATTTCTCGAAGCGATCTTTCCAACTTTGAGTTCCCGGTCTGCCGTGGGATTAATGACTTTGATGAGATCTGTCTGCATGTCTTTCGATTCTCCTTGTATGAAATTTCGCCGAGATTACTTCTTTGAACGTTGCAAAAGCTCGCGATAAAAGCCGCACGGCTTGACGCAACACGATCGTTTCAGGCATTCGCGTGCGCGTGCACACAACCTTTCAGTCCTTCGCGGAGCGCCTTGTCGACACGCGCCTCGTAATCCGGCACTTCGTTGAGCAAAATAATGTCATCATAAGTCCCATGGCCTCTACCCATAATGCGGGTCTCGGGATGCACGCTGTTATGCGGCGCGATGGGAAGACTGTATTTCTTCCAGGTCTCGTAATATTTGCCCATGAGCTCGAGGTAGAATTCCAACGGGATTGCCGGCTGCTCGTGCTGCGAGACCAGATTGGAACCCGGCTCGCGGCGCCATTGGTTCAGGCGTGGGAAGACGCCGTGGCGCATCATGAAATCGAACCCTTCGCTGGTCGACTTGACGGCCTCTTTGACGGTGGGAAAACCGTAGGGTTTCGCCATTTCTACGCCGCACACGAAGTTCGGGCGAACATTGGTCTCGCCGAAAATGTCCACGGCATCGACCATGCCCTTCACCCAATTGTCCCAACCGATCCGCCGGTTCTTTCCCGGATTGACCCACTCGAAAAGCTTTCTGTCCCAGACCTCCATGTTGGCGTGGTGCCCATCGACGCCCGCCGCGCGGTAGCGCTTGAGCGTCTCTTTGTCCTTGGCATTGGTTTGCAGATAAACGTGGCGCCGATGGCCGCCCCATTTAAGCGCGGAGGCGTATTCCAAATAAAAGCTGTCTTCATCTTTGCCGTGCAACGTTTTGAGAATCGTTCCGCCGGTGATCAGATAATCGATAAGCGGAGTAAAGCCCACTTCATCCGTCGCATCCTGCTCGATCGATCGGGCAACCTCGACCATGGTGGAAACAGGTTTGACCGGCGGGTCGAACGTGAAGTCCTTGGACTCCTTCATCTGGCGCGCGTTGATATTGATATCGCAGAAGCGACACTCTTCATCGGGACCCCAGTACTGACAATTCCTGAAGACAGTGACAAAATATCCGTAGGCGATGATTTCATGATAAGCAGTGCCGTCCTCGAATTTGCGCGTGTAATATTTCAGCGGCTTGGGAAATGATAGCTCCGCGATTTCATGTCCGTCGAGAAGAAGCTTCGCTTTACCGTCGACGGCGTCAATGACGTAAGGCGATTTGGAGTCGAGCGTGGTCTGAACCGTCACCGGCCTGAGGCTATACGGACCGCCGCGCATCATGAACCATTCGGGGATTCTGCGATGCTCTTTTCTCTGCATGTCTTTCATCGGCATCAGATCGTAGGAAAAGAGCCGATAGGATTTCACCAAAGCATCGGAGCATAATTCCAGCGCCGCGTCGGTAAACCAGTGGCCGCCGCGCAGAAGATCGTGCTTCAGAACGACTTCACGGGGAAGATCGGAATAACGTTTGTAGTACGCCTCAAGCTCGCCGAGCGTGCGCCCGGTTTCGGGCTGAGATATTGCCTCCATATTGCCGTTCCTTTCAAACTTGATATTTTTCCGTCCCCGGCCTGAACTCGATCGCCAGCGTTTGGTTCGTGTCCCCAGTGTTTATTCGCTGCTGATAAATCCTGCAACCCAAAAATGGCCTCGCCTCGAATGGCCAAACTCCGCTCAGGCTGCTCGCAAGCCTAATCGCGAATGTCTTGTAAAAACGGATCGCTGGACATTTCGAGTCCGACACCTTTCTCACGGGCCCTCTGGTACGCCTTAGCGGCCACCGCCGCGAATTGAAATCCGAGCAGGCCCAGATTGTGGAAGAACGTGATCTGACCGGGCGAGGTACGGCGCTTAGAAGGATCGTTTAGCAAATCGGTTAAGGAGGGATAATTGACGAAATCGAGATTGCTTACCGGCCGCTTGGGAATCCGCGCTTGCTCTTCCGGCCGGCCGACGACCCACGAGGCCCAACCGTGGTGCCGTTCCGACTCCGCCATCCCGCCCTTGGCGCCGAAAGTTTCACTGCCGACTTGCACGACGATGTCGCAGCGCTTGACGATTTCCCAGCTGAACTCTTTGGAGCTGCAGTTTGCCAAATGCATGCCTTTTTCGATCCAATTGGGATCGGTGACTACTAGTTTATTGGAGTCGGTACAGGTGGCGACGATATCCGATCCGCGCACAACGGGCTCGGCGGCATCATAAGGCTCCACCGGGATGCCCAGTTCTCGGCTCATTTCTGCGGCAAAAGCTTCGCGGTGCGTTTGGGTGGGACTATACACCTTGACGCGAGAAATCTTTCGCACTGCGCAAAAGGCCGGCAGATAAGCGCGCGCCATGCCGCCGGACCCGAGACAGCCGACAACGGAAGCATTCTCGCGCGCTAAATAGCGCACACCTAAAGCCGCGCCGGCGGCGACGCGCAAGTGGTGTAGGATACCGTCGTTCATGATCGCCAGGGGCTCGCCGTTGCGCGTGCTGAAGATCATGAGAAATCCGCTGAACGTCCCCGGCTGTACGCAGTGCAGCTCGTCGGTGCCCTGCGCCGTCCAGGTGACGATGTCGGACTTCATACGCGTACAAAAGATCCCCCAGGGCTCGATGGCACCCTCCATGCTACCCCAACGGTAATAGCCGTCATCGCGCCCGCACGGGACCCAAACGTCTGTCCTCGGTCGAGACACCGCTTCCCCGCGCGCGAGCGCGTGAAACGCCTCATCTAATGCCTCGATACAGTCTTTGGGTGTCAATAGCTGAGCGACATTTTGATTGCTGAGGTAGATCACAAAAAACCTCCTAACCCACGTGATTCACGGTTAGAGCAAGATACGGCACCGTGTCGATCGCCGGCGAAGCCTGGAGAGCCGAAAGCACAAAACTCGGTCTAGAGGGCTCGTCCATCGATAGCTCTCACGCGTGAGTAATTCAAGCTAACACTCCTCAAGAACAGGATCTCGTCAAAGTCGTGTTGACAGTATTGAAAATCCCTCTAAATCTCCCTTTACAAAGGGAGATTTTCAATTCCCCCCTTTGGAAAAGGGGGGCAGGGGGGATTTTTGGACAAACGGGACTTGCGAAATCAATTCAATTCACCAAGGTGAAAGTGACTTTGATGCTGTCGTGTCCTCAAAAAAGCCCTGCTGTGTGCCTAGCAGGTTGCTGAAACAATGAATTCCGTGCTTCGACGGGCTCAGCACGAACGGAAATTTACTAATGAATTGGATCTTCAGGCTTCCGTATGGTTGACCCGGGCAATGCTATTTAAGTGCAAGGGTTCGGAGATTGCACCGCGGAGGCGCGGGACGTGAGAAAAAATCCGTTCATGGTTCGACAGGCTCACCACGAACGGGACCGCGCAATATAAATTCAAGTACTTAGCCGTTCGTCCTGAGCGTGTCGAAGGGCGATCGGCTATTTTTTCTCACGACCGCGGAGGGCGCGGAGTAAAGAGGTTTTGATTAAAAAATACTCCGAACTCTGCGAACTCCGTGTCTCAGTGGTAAAATCTGTTTTTTCTTTTTGGTTGCGGCTCAGCCGCGTTGGGTCTTTGTGGTGAATCCTTCTTCACAGGAAACCCTGAATAGCCAATGAATTAAATGCAACCTCCGTTCGCCCCTTCGATAAACTCAGGGCTCTGAGTCTGGTCGAAGGGTGAGCGGCGGTTTTTGAGCAACCTGCTAGCGATACAGGCCGTCAATGTAGCCGCTGCGGTCAAGTTCCTCAAGAAATCTTGTATCGACGAAATCTTTTGGATCGGCGGTCTTGGCCGCCGGGATTTGCTCGGCGAGCTCTGCGAACACCGCTTTGAATCCTTCAAGCGTAGGATAGGGCTTGCGCGGCAGAAAGCCGCGCAGTATTTGATACGCATCCTCCAGTTCCCGTTCTTGCTGCAAACGCAGGTATTTGCGGAAAGCTTTTTTGGGTATCTCGGGATTCACCGTCGCGAGGTGAATTCCTTCCACGAACGATTTAATAACTCGGCGCGCTACATCGGGGGATTTCGCCAGTTGGGCGCGCGTCGTCACCAGGCCGGTATGTTGGAAAGGAATCCGCATTTCCTCCATATTCGCCAGAACTCTCATGCCCGCCTCTTGTGCCTTCTTATCATCCGGAGGCTCGACGATAGTCGCATCGATGGAATTGGCCGATAGCGCCGCCAATCGTGTCGGCGCGCCGCCAACCTGAAGGAGAACCACATCCGTTCCCGGATTGAGACCCAATTTCGTCAGCAGAAATCTCGTCGCGCGGTCGGCGCCGGCGCCGAACCGTGAAACGCCAACGCGCTTCGCCTTCAGATCAGTTGCCGTCTTGATTTCAGGCCGCGCCACCAGACGATAAAGAAGCTGATTCAAGAAACCCGCAACCATGACCAGATCTGCGCCTTGCAGTCTGGGCGCCGACATCAGCGAGCCGGTCATTTCGCCGAAATCGATGTTGCCCGCGATCAGCGCGCGCTGCACCAAAGCGCTTTCCAGATACAGCACTTCGACCTCGAGGCCGTTTTTTTCGAAGAGTTGGCCCTCCTTCGTAATCCACAGGACTGACATCGCCAAGGACGGCGCGCCGTAGCCGATGCGCAGCTTATCGGCCGCCTCGGCCGCCACCGAAAAAAATAACACGACCACGAGAGGGAGCATGGCGAGTAAAGAAATGATCTGGTTGCGAAAAATTCTCGATTTCATTTTTTGCGCTCCAAGCTCATGGAGTCGACAATTTAATTAGAATGTTCACCGCCTCTTTAGGCGCCTTAAGGATGGAGCCGGCGATGTTTTCCGCCTCCTCTCCAGGCACTAAGCGTGGAGCGGTTCCCTGGCTTTTTTCCCACTCGGCTAAGAATGCCGGATCACGGCCCATCGCTTGGAACGTTTGCCTGAGTTCCGCGACACGGGCGGCCGGGGTCTTCGGAGAAAAAGCCATGATCCGTGTCAGCGAATAGCCGCCCACCAACGCCTTTTCCGCCTCCCACGCGGGCCCTTTAGGATCCTTGCCATACATCGAGCGATACACTTCCGCAATGGAAGGGGCGTCGATACCGATTTCTTTCCACACGGGATCCTTGGTCAGCTCTCCTTTGCCATCCAAAAAGCCGACTTGATACAACATCGAAGTCCATCCCTCGCGCACCCAGGGAAGAACCGATCTTGAAATGCCCACGGCCGTCTCTTGAGTGAAATTGACTTCTCCCCGCCCGTAGGCAAGGCGAATCGGCCCCGCGCCCCCATAGCCGGTAACATAGGTAAGTTGCCTGACTCCCAGCAAATTCATCGCCGCCAACATGGAGATGTCTTTGATCGATCCGTAGCCCGACCCGCCAATGATGAGCGGCCCCTTGGGATTGAGGAGCTCGCGCGCCGATTTGACGCCGGTCTTATCGGTGCGAATGAAAGCGGCAACAGACTCGGAGCTACCGCCAATGATACGCATTTTCAATAAATCGAACTCAATACCCGGAAGCTCGACCAACTGGCTGATCGGCGTTCCCGTAGCGAACAACACTGTAAGGCCGTCGGGCTTGGCCTTGTTGTGAACGTAGTTTACGCCGATGATCTCGCCCGCTCCGGGCATATTCTCGACGATGATGGTGGGATTGCCGGGAATATGCTTCGAAAAGTGGCGCATCATCAATCTCGCGGCGATATCGCTGCCGCCGCCAGCAGCCGACGCGACGATGACCCGAAGTGATTTACCTTGATAGAAAGGCTCTGCGGCATCACCATCGCTGGTAAGGCTTGCCGGCAAAAGAGCTGCGAAACAGACACTGATCCACAATCTGATAACCATTTGCGTTGACATTAGCGCCATCCCTCATTCGTTGCCGTGTGTACCAGACCGACAACCATGTTAGAAAGCTCGACCCCTAACCCGGCCTGTTCATAGATCGTGCAAAGCTACGACACAGGGTCAATCGACCCGTGTTTCACTGTGAATCATCGGGGCCGGCAGCATCACTTGTTAGCAGCTCCGCAAGCACCGCCACATCTTGAACTTCTTCGAGCTTCAGCGTCAGCGCAATCGCTTCTTCGATTTTTTCAGCGCTCAACGGTTTGACGGCGTAACTCGCCATGCCACGAAAGGCTGCGACAAGTTCCTCGGCGGTCACCGGGTTGTTGGGGTTTCCCTTTGGGTACACGACGCGTTCGCTAAAAACCTTACCGTCTCGCATTACGATCTCTACGATCTGCGGCTTGACGTCCATCGGCCCTTTGTCGAGTTCTGGCTTAAGAACCGGTTTCACGCGAGCCGCCAGATCGAGTACTTCTTCGCTCGCCAAGTGAGCGTCACTAAACTCTTCTAGCGACAGCCCGCCGCGTAGTAGCGCGGATGCTACCGTGTAGGGAATGCTGAATTGTGCATCCACGACTCCCTCCGGGCGATGTTTTTTTCTTTTCTCGTCCTCAGTCCACCCTCCAACGGAGCGCATATCGCGCTCGCCGATGTGCACGCGGACCTCTTCGATATCAGTTGGATTGATCGAATGTCGGCGCAAGAGATTCAAAGTTCCGGTCACTGCGCAATGGGTGTAACGACAAGAAGGATAAGGCTTCGGGCCGACCAGAACGATCTCAAAGCGGCTGCCGAGACCATCCAACAGCGCATCGTAGTCGCCTTCCTCCCGATAATAGGTTTGGAAGAAACCGGCCGAACCCTGCAAAACTTCGCCGGCTGCCGGGAATCCTGCCGCAGCAAGCACAGCGGACACCACGCCGCTTTGGCATGCGAATCCGACGCCCAGCCGCTTGGTCAACGACGGCGCGACCGTGCTGTTACCCGTGACCGTGGAGCGACAAAAAGCTATACCGAGGGCATTGTGCATTCCTTCTTCGTTCAAGCCGAGAATTTTGCCGCAGGCGGCCGCGGCGGCAAAGGGTCCCAGGGCGATCGCGCGCGCATGCACGGGCTTCGGATTCGTCGCGAGCCCGAGTCGGATACCCAAATCGACGCCGAGACAAACCGCGACGATGAAGTTTTTGCCGGGTACTTTCCCGACTTTCTCGGCGACGGCGAGGGCAGCCGGCACTACCGTAACACTCGACTTGTAGGCGATTCGGTCGTCGTTGATGTCCAGCTCCCGGCTGTGGCCCATCGTCGCGTTGACCAGCGCGGCGAATGCCGCAGGCAACTTGTCGCCTGTGACCAGTATCGTGCTCTCCTGGCTGCTTCCGCTCAAGGCTAGCGCGCCAGCGAGCGCCTGTTTGATTCCCGGCGCACTGGAGCCGGCGAGAATAGTTCCGAGCGTGTAAAGAATATGTTCTTTAGTCGCGCGCAGCGCATCGTCATTCAGTGCGCTAAAATCCGTGCGCGCCAGATAACCCGCGATGTTCTTCGTTAAAGTGCCATTGCCAATCATCTTTGCCTCAATTGAGCAACGTGAAGGTCCTAGCCGCGTTCAATCACTAAAGGATCTTTATTGTTTGAACCGATCAAACCGGTTGAGAGCAATTATTATTGCCGAGCACGCACCCTTTCAGCCCTTCATGGAAGCCCCGGTCCCAAGCCGCTTCGTAGTCCGGCAGCTCGTTGAGCAAGATGATATCGTCGTAAGTTCCGTGGCCCGAGCCGATGCGCCGTTCCGGGTGGACACACTCGCGCCGCGGCATCGGCAGGTTGTACTTCTTCCAGGTCTCGTAATAGTTCCCCATCAATTGCAGATAGTATTCCAGCGGGATCGCCGACTGATCGTACTGCGAGGCCAAGTAGGAACCGGGTTCGCGGCGCCACTGATTGAAGCGCGGAATAATGCCATGGCGCATCATGAACTCGACCCCGTCCGAAGTCGATTTGACCGCTTCGCTGTAAGTCTCAAATCCATAGGGCTTCGCCATCTCGACGCCACCGACGAAATTCGGCCGCACATTGCCTTCGCCGAAAACATCCACTTCGTCGATCATGCTTCTTACCCAACCGTCCCAGCCCACGCGCCGGTTCTTTCCCGGATTGATCCACTCGAACAGCCGTTTGTCCCATACCTCCATATTCGAATGGTGGCAGTCCACGCCTGCCGCCCGGTAACGCTTCATGGTCTCCTTGTCCTGAGCATTGGTCTGTAAGTTGATAAAGCGCCGTCGCCCGCCCCACTTGAGCGCTGAAACATATTCCGAATAAAAGTTTAGCTCGTCTTTACCGTGCAGTGTTTTAAGAATGGTTCCGCCGGTGATGAGGAAATCCATGGGCGGAGCGAAACCGACCTCATCCGTGGCGTCTTGCTCGATCGAACGCGCCACTTCAACCATGTACTCCACCGGTTTCACCGGCGCATCGAAGGTGAAATCTTTCGATTCCTTCATTTGCCGCGCGTTGGTGTTGATATCGCAGAAGCGGCACTCCTCATCCGGCCCCCAATACTGGCAGTTGCGAAACACTGTGACAAAATAACCGAACGCGATGATCTCATGATAGGCCGTGCCGTCTTCAAATTTACGCGTGTAGTACTTCATCGGTTTAGGAAAATAGACTTCGCAAAGCTCGTTGCCGTTCAGAAAAAGCCGCGGTTGGCCGTCGACGACATCGATCACGTAGGGAGAGCTTGAATCCAGCGTTGTCTGAATGCTCACAGGTCTCAGGCCATAGGGTCCCCTGCGGACTGTGAACCATTCCGGCGTCTTTCGATGCTCTTTGCGTTTCATGTCCTTCATCGGCATCAAATCGTAGGAAAAGAGCCGATAGGACTTGACCAGAGCCTGCGAAGCCAGCTCCAGGGCCGCGTCAGTGAACCAGTGGCCGACGCACAGAAGATCGTGCTTGAGAATGATTTCCCGCGGCAGATCGCTGTAACTAGTGAAATAATTTTCTAACTCGTCTAGCTTTCGGCCCGACATTACCTCTGCGATCTTTTCCATTTTCGTTGTTCCTTTCAGATGGGTGGACATTCGCCTGGTTTGATAGCGAGCTGTCGCCCAGATGATAATTTCGAAGGAATGAAAGTGTCAAGCAGAAAATTCATGGCAATTTTGTTTCTCAGCAATTCGTCCCACTTTGCTGCAGCTTCCACTCCGCCTTGGTTTTCACTATTGCCGTTCAGCGGCCAAGCAGCATCACAACCAAAGTTTCTTGAACCGATCAGGTTGTATGCACGATTGGCGTTTGCAAGAGCTTTCCAGATTTGACCCGCGGATCATGCGAGGGACGAGTTGGAAAACGGACGTTCTCAGGGTCAGGCTTTTTAATCTAGACACTCTTTAGCTAATCGCGCCGTCTGCCTTCTTAAGGCGCCGTCTTCAGCGATCCGTTCCGCAAAGCGCGAAACCAATGAACTCACCGTCGCCATATCTCGCCCCAAACACCTCGCAACATCCTTGACCTTGTAACCCATCCGCCGGATCAACACGTACCCGACTAACGCTCGCGCTCGGGAAACCTGCCAACCACGATCCGCTCCTCCAAGCACCTCCGGCTCCACTTTAACC
>JBGPIK010000166.1:0-13065 GCA_041484845.1 Binatia bacterium
AGTCTCAGCAGTCCCTGCTGCTGGAGTTGTTCCAGCAGCAAGCGGCACTCGTGGTTTTTCAGCCGGCCATTGGGCCGTTTCCAATCCAACCACTCGCAGATCGTACGCGAGATTTCGGTGATCCCCAGTCCGGCATAGTCGGTTGCGGCCTGACGCATGAGGGCCAACTCATCGGACGAAAAATGGCGCCCGCAAAACGTGATGGTCGTCAGATCGTTCATGAGACGTCAGAAGACTCGAGCGCCGCATGGCAGTGGAAGCCCTGAGCCAAGGGGAGGTAGCTTCAGATGTGGCTCGAGTCATGAAGGTTCCACGAAGAACGCTGTTCAATTGGATAGCTCGCTACCGGCATGGAGGCGAGCATGCCTTGCAGGACCGCCACAAGAGCGGGCGGCCACGAAAGGCTGAGGCGAAAGTGCTGCAATGGCTTTACGACGCGATTACGCTGGGCGACCCGCGGCAATATCAATTGCCGTATTGCCTGTGGACGCTAGCGATCGTGCGGCCATTGTTGAAGCAGAAGCATGGCGTGGAAATGAGCAAAAGTGGAGTGAGCCGCCTGCTCAAGCATTTGGGGCTGAACCCTCAGCGGCCGATTTACCGGAGCTACAAGTGCGATCCCGAGGAGATGAAGAACTACCTCGATAAGACGTTTCCCGGCTTGCGGGCCAAAGCGCGTCGAATAGGGGCCGCGATCTACTTTGTCGATGAGGCGTCGGTCCGCTCCGACGCTCATCGCGGAACGACCTGGGGCAAGATCGGGCAGACGCCACAGGTCGACGACAGCGGCGACCGCTTCAGCATCCGGCTCATCAGCGCGGTCAGCCCGCGTGCGGACATGAAGTTCAGCAGCTTCACAGGCAGAATGAACGGCATCCGTTTTGTGAGCTTTCTCAACAAGCTCCATGCCAAAGCTGTCTTCTAGTACATATACTTATGCAACAATTGATATCGTGGAGATGAAGTCGCGGGGAGCGGAGTTCGTTCAGCTCTAAACCAATACTTTGGATTCTTGCGCCGTTCAAATATGACAGAATGGGGAAGTGGACGCGACGGATATTTGTGTACAAATGTTTCCGTACAGGCATATACGCTGCTTCTTGGATCATTAAAAAAAGAGTGGGGACGCTATTTGGATGTGTGAAGAAGCGCTGTTCCACGCGAATGCAATCCAGTTTTGCGGATGTTCCATTGGTCACAGCTGTATAAGAGCTAAAAGCGGACCCCTTTGTTGACCCCCGTTTTTTGGCCTTCGCGTGCTCAAGGCGTGCCACCCCGCCGACGGCGCGGCCCGGTAAATCTGAAAGGTCGCCACGCTGGTCACTCAACCGGGGCCACGCAACGCCGGCAGAAGGAAGGTCCAGATCAATACCGCGGCACCAGTCAAAATCACGCCCGCCACCATGGCCCAGGTCAAATGCATAGAACTAAGGTACTTTCCCCGCGTGGGGTGCTTGTGCTCCTCTTTCTTTTGTTCCCGCTCTTGTCGATGGGACAGATCGTGTTCGTGACTCATATCGTCTCCTTATTCCTGGCGCCCCTCTGATCGTCTGGCGGGACCATCTTATTCACGGCAGGGGCATCCCCAATGGTGTGCGGACGCCTACCGCGACTCCGCCTCCGCCGCCGAACATTTGATTTGAGCGGCCGACCGGAGGCCGTAGGCCGGAGGCGGTCCGCTCGATGGAAGGTTTAGGCCCCATCTCGCTTTGGCTCTAGCGAACTCGAACTTGCCCTTTTGTAGATTGGGAGCGGACTGTTTGGAGACTCGATAGCGAGATCATCAAGCCTCTTTCTGACTTCCGGCGGAGGCACCGGGGTCAGTACGCCGGGGCCGGTCCTAACAATCACTCCAGTCTCCTCTTTGTCCATTTCACATCAACCGGATTCGTAATGTTCCAATTCCCAACTCACATCGATCAGCCGTGCTCCTAGCTCGTCTGAGACTTCGTACGTCGTTTCCCGCGGTAGTTTGCAAATGAACTCGGTTTTCCGAACCCGCCAATCAATATTTTTCAGTTGGTCGGCAAAACGTGACGGCGCCGAGCTTGCCCCTGCAAGCGCTCTTTATCCTGCGCGGGCGAGGTTTCAGACGAGATGATTTTCTCGCGAGTTCGAGTAAGTCATTAAGTGTTTGATTGACGATGGCTGAGCTGGGAAATGCTTTTGCGACCTTCGGTTCAAGGACCACGACGTTCGATCCTGCTACGACCCGCTGATAGAACTTTCCTCGTTCAAGCTTCTTAAAGTCCGAACCTTTGTATTGCGCACGCATCTTGACTCGACGAGATAGAACTATAGTCGTCTCCTCCAAATTTCTGGATGGCGGCGCCCATGGAACACCGCCAACACCACGAGCGCATCGGCTCTAGTCCTGAAGAAAACGGAATAAGGAAAGCGTCTGGTTACCCCCTTACGTACATCACCGGCCACAATGGGGTATCGTTCTGGATGGGCCGCGGCTCTTGAGACAAGATCATCGATCTCCTGCAAAAACTCTTCTCCAAGCCCCTGGCGCTGATGGTTGTACCAAATCGCGGCTTTTTCGAATTCCATCTGAGCCGCAGCGCGAAAAACAACCCGCAAGCTCATCGCGCGAGGCGCGCTCGTAGCGATCGCTTAACATCGTCCCACGGAATCACGTCGTCGGGAAAAGCATCGTCATCCGCCACCCGACGGTCAAGCTCTGCGCGTTGAGCATCGGTCAGTGGAAACTTCGCTCCGTCGGCGCAAATGCTCGCCCAAATTTCCTCGACTAACGCCAAACGCTCATCAATATTCAGCCGGTCGATGCCAAGAGATTTTGCGGTTACCGCCATAAATGCTTGCCTCCGAGTTTTCTAGTTGTCATCAATTTCAGCCACGAGCTTTTTGACTTTTTTCTCTGTGGCTGGCGGCCAGCGGTTTAATCTCGCAGCCAACTTTTCGGCAATTGCGCTCATAACGTGAGATATCGTACTTAGAAATGCCTCGTCGGTCAACTTAGCGTAGAGTGGTGTGAGGCGGGTTCCGAGGTCAGTTCCGGGCCAGGCATAACAATCGTAACGCGCTGCGTGGTGAGTTGATCACCTTATCCGATCGCGCAAGCAGAATCGGCGGGATTGCAAGACCGATCTGCTTGGCGGTCGTTAGATTGATGATCGGCTCGAATTTCGTCGGCTGCTTCACCGGGAGATCGCCAGGCTTGGCACCTTTTCGAATGTTATCCAAATACTTAGCGGCGAGCCGGCTTTGGTTATTAACTTTTGTAAATCCGCGACGTCTAACCGTTGAGAGGGAGTCGGTTTAGGGTAAACCGATGAAAGAACTTACAACAATAATTTTTGCCTTTATGCTGCTTTTGCCGTCTATGAGTTGTGGATGGGGTCCGTGGGATTATCCAGGTCCAGTGCCTCGGCAGGGGTATCACGGTCGGGGATATGGATATCCGAGACCATACCCCTATCCAGATTACGATCATGACGAATACAGTGACAGTGACGCCGCTATTCTAGGAGCTGTTTTGGGAACAGCGGCGGTAATTGGTACGGTGCTTGTCGTAGATGCGATTCGTAATCAACCTGCGCCGCAACCAGCTCCTCCACCCGCTCCGAGGCTCAACCCGTAGTCTCAAGGATATCAATGTAACTGCACAAAGCAGGTTGATTCCTCACTGATGTGCCGGACTACAAACCGCCTTGTTACGACACCTTGCGTCGCAGGTTCGAACTGTAGGGCGCAACAGACAAATCGCTGTGGCGACGCGCGATCGCTCGCCAGGCAGGGTGTGGATTCGTAGGCCAATGATATAGTTTCAGTATATTTAGCCGCCGCCCGGGGGATTAATGGCGTTGCGTAATCTCATATCTGGGTAGGGCAAAACTTTCTGAACAAGGAGGATGCCATGAAACGACAAGGGACAACTCTGGGTGTCGTTGCCGCGGTGCTTCTGATGTTCTGTTCGGGGTGTCTGGTCGCGGAAAGGCCAGGATACGGTGGTCGGCAAACGTACTATTACTACCCTGATCAAGAAGTCTATTATTACCCAAGAGTTCAGAGGTATTACTGGCGTGACCGTGACGAGTGGAGAAATGGGCCTCAGCCTCCTTCGCGATTTACTTTGAGCGACCGTCAGAGGGTAGGGATCGAATCGGATCATGACCCGCATACCGAGCACGAAAGAATCAAAAAGCAGTACCCGCCCGGGCACTATGACAGACAAGATCAGCAACAGCAGAGGAACGACGACCGAAGGGACAACAGATAGCGAAGGTACTACTGACGATATCCGGCGCCAATGGCCTGCGTCTACAAGCGAGTGAAAGGCCTCCTTCTCGGCGGGGCGGCCATCTGTCTGCCCCCGAGCGTCTGAAGGGGACGGGACGGCGAGATTATCGCTTGCCTGTTCTCAGTGATATTGAATCGTCGGAGAAATCAGTTCAATCGCTGCGGGTTTGATTCCCCGCAGCTTGCTGGGTAATGAGCTATTCCAGACCTCTTAGAGTCCGTTATTCCGAAATGCTTCTATCGGGAATCCAGGCGGGACCGAACCTGGACCCCAGACCCATTCGACGTGGCTCAGGATTGTGGTGAGCGCAGTCGAACCACGATTAAAACATTCGGGGGTGACGCCGTTGGGATAACATCTCACCGCTATGTTCTGATACCCTGTCAACTTGCTGCGGGGTAGTTCATTCCTGGCATACCGCTTGTTTTTATTCCGTCACTTGCTCACTTTATCTGCCCACGTGATTTGCTAATGTCCAGCTAGGAACGGATATCGAATTTATTTAATTCCCAATTCCCTCTGCGCCTCTCGGAGAATCGAGAGATCCGCGACTTCGCTGAAGGCAACGTCGCGATCCACTTTTGCAACTCTCTCCGTATCCTCAATGAGTACTCGGAAACCGTCCTCGAGCAGCTGCCGTCATCATTGAAGCCCTTCACGAAAAAGTCATAAAGCGCGCTAGCGATCTCTCTGTCGAGCCTATATGTGCTCATCAGCACCGGGATGGTTCCCTCCCGATTGGCTCGCATGTAGCGATTGGCTTTAATTCCAGCCCTGATAAGTCGTTTAATCTCGCCCGGTTTTTATTTGATCTTCTTAGTGTTAGCGATCAAGCCGATAATGGGATAGGTAAAGAGTTCTTCGCCTCGGGCAAAGACACTGAAACCCATTTTCTGGCCGTGCTGATCCTGAGGCACAGAGACCGCTGCGGCTGAGTTCTGCTAAAGTCGCCGCCCCATGTCGCCCAAGCCTATATGCGGACCCTACATGCGAGCGGCTCTACGAGATCGAGTCGCTCCCGCCGGCTGCTGCTCCTGAACGACATGGATTCAGTCCGTTCCCCAAGGGTTGTCGATCACGAAGCGCCAGGAGCCGTCTGCCTGACGACGCAGAACATCCGCGGATTTTGTCGCCAGCTTCACCGGTTCGCCGTCTGGCCCGGTTCCAGTGAATGACCAAACCGTAGTTACGAGGGCAAGATCACTTGCCTCAAGGACCCTTGTCACTTTGAGATCGAGTTTGCCCTTCATCGCAATGAAACCGGCCAGCGCTTCACGGACACCCGGTAAGCCGTGACTGAGGCTCCCAGGCTGAGTCGCAAAAGCAGCCTCAGGCTCATAAAGAGGCATGAGAGCGTCGAGATGGCCCGTGTTAATTCCGTCAATTCGCGACCTGACATCGATCAGCCGCGTCCCTAGCTTGTTTAAGACTTCGTACGTCGTGTCCCGCGGCAAGTTGCAGATGAACTCGACGTTCCAAACCCGCCCATCGAGACTCTCCACTTGTCTCCAATGACAGAAAACCGTTCGTAGGCTTCTCCAACATACTCGGTACGTCCGAAGTCACGGTTTTACGAGCACGCGAAGAATCTTTTTGCGCGTTGCGGTATCGAAATCCTATCCGTAGAAACGGAGAAAGAGCGCTTTTCTTAACGAGGCAGGCGATGCCGATGGGTCGGTTTCCAGTGCCGCTGCTCGAACCAGAGCTTGTGCCGTTGCATGCATGGAGCAACCCATCTTGAGGCGCTCCTCGCCTGAGCGCTTGAGGAGCATGTCACGATATTTTTGTTCCATCGCTTCTGAGGTGTCTTTCATTGGGTGGCCTTCCTCTATACTTTCCGTGGAACGACGAGAGCATCGACTGCGATGACGCCCTTGCTCTCGGGCAGGACGATCAGCGGATTGATGTCAATACTATCAAGATCATCGCGGAACCGGTCCGCATAAGCCGACAGCAACGAAAGAGAACGCGCCAGCGCCTCAATGTCGGCAGGTGTGCGGCCGCGAGCACCGCTCAAGAGCGGATAACCCACGATCTCCCGGATCATCTCTCGTGCCGTATTGATTCCGAATGGGGCGACGCGCAACGAGACGTCGCGGTAGATCTCGACGAATATGCCGCCCATGCCGAACATGACGATGGGTCCGAATACGGGATCGCGTTTGACGCCGGCGATGGTCTCCACGCCGCCTGCGATTAACGGCGAGACAAGCACGCCCTCAATCTGCGCACGCGGCGCAGTGGACCGCGCCCGCGTTATTAACGTTTCGTAACCCGCCGCGATTTCTTCGGCGGAGCGCAGGCCAACAAGCACGCCACCGATGTCGGATTTGTGTAGGATGTCCGGCGAGGCGATTTTCAAAACGACGATTTTTGCGAGGTCCTTAGCCGCGCTTACGGCTTCGGCGGCGGAGCGGGCGAGCCGGTCCTCGACTACGGGAATACCCATCGAAGCAACAACCCGTTTTGCCGCCTGTTCGCCACCTTGACCGAGTTGAGGCGCATGGACCGCGTCGGACAGTGAAAGCGGTTGTTCGGGTAAGCCGCCCTCGGAAAATCCGCGCCCGATGCGCCAGAGGGCCGCAATGGCCGCGATCGCCCGCGTCGGTTCTTCGTACACGAGAAATCCTTGATCCTGAAATCGATCGCGCCACTCCGGTAACATATTGGCGACGATGCCGAGGACCCGGCCGGAGAATTTTTCGCGTACGGGCGACAAGTGGCGCGCCAAGTCTTCCATTCGCTTCGGCGCCAGGCCGTTGTGCGAGAGATAAGTAAACGCAGAGGGATAGTTCCCCTCCTCCAGCAGCATCTCGAGGACTTGCGCTGTCATCTGCATGTCCCGCATGCCGGCAGTCGCCATGTCAACCGGGTTGCGCGTGGTGGCGTAGGGCACCAGCTTTTTTAGCTTGCGCTGTGTTTCTGCCGGAACTTCAGGCAAAGCGAGGCCGTAGCGGGCGCTGGCGTCGGCTACAATCACGCTGATCCCGCCCGAGCCGCTCGTGACCGCCAATTCGGCGCGCTCCGGAAAGCAACCGGCGCGGCAGGCGGCGACCACATCCACCAGCTCTTCGAGCGACTGCGCCGCGAAGACGTTGTGCTGGCGGAAAACCGCTCTGTAAACGCTGGCGGCGCCGGCGAGCGATGCGGTATGAGACGCGGCGGCCGCGGCGCCGATTTCCGATTCGCCGACCTTCAACATGATGACCGGCTTGCGGCGCAATCGCGCCGCTTCGAACGCCCGCGTGAGACGTCGGCCGTCGAGAATACCCTCCAAGTACACAGCGATCACGCGAGTCACTTCGTCTTGAGCGAGATGTTCGATGCAATCGGCGACATCTATATCGCACTGATTGCCCGTGGACACCCACTTCGCCACCCCGATGCCGCGCTCGCGCAGTAGAACCAGGATCTGCGTGCCGATCGCCCCACTCTGGCTTACAACGCTGACGTTGCCGCGCCGCGGCCAACCTGCCTTTCCTTGGCTTTGAGCGAGACTGGTAAACGTTGCGCTGAACGAGCCGTCGATGCTGATGCCGCCCATGCTGTTGGGCCCCAGCAGGCGCATGCCGCTCGAACGCGCGACTTCGACGAGACGTTCCTGAGCGCGGCGGCCCTCCTCGCTGTATTCAGCGAAGCCGGAGCTGAGCACGATGACCAGTGGCACGCGCTTTTCGGCGCATCCCGCCACCGCTGCCGGCACGGACGCAGCCGGCACTGCAACGATAGCGCAGTCAAGCTCGTCCGGAATTTCCTGTACGGAAGGATAGGCCTTCCAGCCTTGCACTTCCGTTGCTCCAGGATTGACCGGATAAATTCGCCCCGCAAAACCGATCTCGCGATTGTGTGCGATGGGCCGGCCGCCGGTTTTCGTGGCGTCGGTCGAGGCGCCGATAATGGCAACGGCTTTGGGATAAAAAAGTCTCTGTAATATATCGTTCATAGAATGCGTCCGCCGCGGCTCGCGGCTATTTGCCAACTCACCGCCGCTTGCCCATGACGCCGCTGCCGGCGGGTCCTAGCGTCATGCCCGCGTCGGCGACGATGATCTGACCGGTCATTAGCGCGGCGGATTCTACCAACCAGAGAATGGTGGCTGCCACCTCCTCCGGCGTTGCCGCCTTCCTGAGCGGAGAGGTCGTTTCCCAATTGGCCTTGTGCTCTTCGTAAGCGTCGCCCAGAGCGTTCTTAACCCATCGCCCCTGGATGAAACCGGGACACACCGCGTTAACGCGAATCTCCGGAGCGAGAACGCGCGCGAGGGATTGCGTAAGCGTGTTGAGGCCGGCCTTGGAGACGCCGTAGGCGATGGAGCTGCCGGTGCCGCGAAGCCCCGCCGTTGAGGAGACGTTTACGATCGCTCCCTCGCCACGCGCTTTCATGTGCGGCGCGACCGCCCGCGCCATTTGAAACGGACCCAGCGTGTTGACCGATAAGATTCGTATGAAGTCGTCCGAAGACAGGCCTTCCAGGTTGTAATGGCTGACGGATTTGGTCGTCCCCGCGGAGTTGACGAGAACGTCGATGCGTCCCCAGTGTTTGAGCGCCGACTCAGCCATCCGCCGGCAGTCGGCATCGATCGAGACGTCCGCCTGGCACAAGGCGGCCTCTGTGCCGAGCGTTTTACACTCTGCAACGACGCGCTCGCCCGCCTCGACGTCGTGCGCTCCGTTGATCAGCACGCGCGCACCCTTCTCGGCCAGCATGCGCGCCGTGGCGGCGCCAACACCGCTGGATGATCCGGTAACGATTGCGACAGTCCCTCGAAGATCCATCAGCCGTTCCTCCTCGTATCTGGAAGCTATTCGATAGCAACTTTCGGGTCAAGAAGAAATCGCACGGTGGACATTCATCTGGACGTTGACACAATGCTGACTTGTCAGATAGTTTCTCTTCCCTCAGAGGCTGTGTCGTAATACAGAAGATGTCCTATTTGCCGTTTTCGTGTCATTTCGAACGCAGTGAGAAATCTTAGATCCCTCGCATTCGCTCGGGATGACAACCGGATTTTTTGGATATTGCGACACAGTCTCTCAGCCAGGCGAATGAGCTGTCGTTTCTTTAATGACGATTCAGCCGTTCGAACAGAGACTGTCGCGGGAATACAGGATTCAGGAGGTCCTCAATGAAGCGAGACGCTATGATCGTTGTGATTCTGATTTTCCTGCTGATCGTGATGTTCCCGCTGCGGGTCAATGCCAATCCATACTTGGCCAAGCCCGGCGAACCACCTGTGCCCATCCGCGTGTCGAATTGCGCGGTATCGGGGGGCTTCACGCACATGTATGCGGCGGTTGATGCCCATCTCTTCGATAAGTACGGGCTCAGGACGGAGCTGATCTATATCCAGGGGAGCGGTCCCGGACTCACGGCCCTGGCGGCGAACGAGATCCAGTTCTTATATTGCGCGGGCGATGCGACGATCCCGGGATTGGCGTCAGGGGTGGACGCTAAGCTTGTAGGGTCGCCCCTCGTCGGCATGCCTTATATGCTTCTCGCGCGCAAAGACATCAGGCGGGTCGAGGATCTCAAAGGCAAGAGTATCGGCTATTCGAGACCGGGGCAGGTGGATCACCGACTGGCGCGTGCGGTGCTGAAGAAATTCAATCTTTCGGAAAACGAGGTGGCGCTTCGCCCCATCGGGGGAAGCCAGCCGGAGCGTTATCGGGCCATGCAGCAGGACATCGTGCAGGCCATTCCCGTGCCCCCGCCGCTGGACGCGCGCGGCAAAAAAGACGGATTCCAGGTCATCTATAACCTTAACGATCTCGGTCTGCCCTTCATCTACAGCTCGCTGCACACCAATGCGATCATGCTGGCCAACCAGCGTGAGACCGTCCAGCGCTTCGTTGCGGCAATGGCCGAGGCGATCCACTTCGCGGAGAAAAATCCCGAAAACGCCAAGGGCTCTCTCAGCAAGGTGCTGAAACTCACTGATCAGGACGCGCTTCAGTCGGCTTATGACGCCTATGCAAAAGCGCTCGTCAATCGGCGGATGCTCGTCCCGCCCAATATGGTGGCTGCAGCCGTAGATGTCGCCCGCGAGCTGGGGACGAACATCAAGCGAAAAGCCCCCGAGATCTTTGACAACAGCTTCGCCGAGCAGCTCGACAAGAGCGGCTTTTTGCGCGAACTCTGGGGAGCCGAGCTGCGGTGAACTGTTCGATCAGAACTTTGTCTTTACCGTTGCAGCAATGCGCATCGGAAATAAGGTGGAGCAAATAAATGACCGCTGAATCAACCCGTGTTTCCCAACCCCGCGACTATAAATTGATCGTCGAGAAGGACGTGCAGATCTCCACCCGGGATGGCGCGATTCTCTACGCCGACGTGTTCCGGCCCGACAGCGCGGGGGCGCGGTTTCCCGCTATCATCAACATGAGCGTCTACCAGAAGGATAAAGTCTGGGTGCCGCCGCCGGATCTGGAAGAGGAGCCGAATCCTTATATGGCCTGGGAAGCGGCCAATCCGTTGTGGTGGTGTCCGCGCGGCTATGCGCTGGTACGCGTGGACGCTCGCGGCTCGGGAAAATCGCCCGGCCAGTCGGAGCCGAGCTCATATCAGGAGGCGCTGGACTTTTACGATGCCATCGAATGGATCGCCAAGCGGCCCTGGTGCTCAGGCAACATCGGCACGCTCGGCATCTCCTACCACGCGAGCGCGCAGTGGCGCGCGGCGGGGCTGCAGCCGCCCTCGCTCAAGGCGATTCTCCCGTGGGAAGGGCGCGCCGACCAATATCGCGATCAGGTCTATCACGGCGGCATTTTTGCGGTCGGCTTCATTTCCACCTGGCATACGATGCAGACCGCGCACCATCTGCTCGGCCGGCCGCGGAGCTACAATCCCGATGCCTTCCACAACGATTTGCTGTGGCAGTACATGAGTCACGACCTCGATTCCGAGTACTGGCGCCAGTGCAGCGCTCGTTGGGACAAGATCACCGTCCCGCTCTACAGCGCCGGCAATTGGACTTCGTTCGCGCTCCACCTCCGTGGCAACACCGAGGGCTACATGCTCGCCGCTTCGAAGCACAAAAAGCTTAGAATCCATTCCGGAACTCATTTCCATGCCTTCTACTCGGAAGAAGGGCGGATGGATCAGTTGCGCTGGTTCGACTACTGGCTCAAAGGGATCGATACGGGAATCATGGACGAGCCGCCAGTCAAGCTCGAGATCCGTACCGGCGGGAGCGCCGGTCGGTATGCGTTTCGCTTTGAAAATGAGTGGCCCCTCGCACGAACGCAGTGGACGAAATTTTACCTGAAGCCGGAGAAAGAGGTGGCACAGAATTCTGAAGCCGTTGAAGGTTGCCTTGTCACCGAGCCGCCGAAAGAGACGGCGCAGCTCACATACTCGGCAACCGGCACTTCGAAGGCCGGAGTGGCGTCGGCCTCCGCCGTACCGCTGGCACATGGCAGCACGAGCCGCACTGGCGTTTCTTTTGAGACCGCGCCTATGGAGGAGGACACCGAGATTACCGGCCCGATTGTGCTGGTGCTATGGGCGTCGAGCACTTCAGAGGATATGGACATCTTCGCGACCCTGCGCAATTTCGGCTCCGACGGCAAGGAGATCTTCGAAGTCGGGCCGCAAGGCGGGCCGACCCCATTAACAAAAGGCTGGTTGCGCGCGTCACATAGGAAACTCGACTCCGAGCGCTCATTACCTTACCGCCCCTATCATGCACATAATGAGCGTTGGTGGCTCAAGCCCAGCGAGCCCGTCGAGTGCCAAGTCGAGATCTGGCCCACCTGCATCGTACTAAAAAAAGGGCACCGACTGCGCCTCGACATCCAACCGCGTGACGGCATCGGCAGCGCACCCTACACCCACTATCACGCAGACTACAATGCAGGCGCGGACAACACGATCTATGCAGGCGGCGACAAGCCTTCCTACTTGCTGCTGCCAGTGATCCCGGCGAAAAGACAATAACCGCAATGATTCAACAAGATCATTTCGATCGAGTCTCTTTACCACCGTCGCGTTGCCTCGGAGACTTGATTGGCGGCCGCAACAACCGGGTTTTTGCAAAAAGAGCAGGCGCCTCTTTCGTGAAGAAGGCATCGAAGATCTCACCACTGAGGCACTGAGGACGCTGAGAAAGAAAGAAGTTACCGCTTCTGCAGAGTGAGAGAAAAACCATCTTTCTGAATGCGGACAAACTTAGAGCGCGGTCGCATTGTTAGTTGCTGAATCAAAGTGGTTATAGGGTGTCTCGATGTCAGATAGTCTCCGGGTGGACCGGCGGCTTGCATCGTTGCGATCTCATCCGGACGCAAAAAACAGCGCAGTAGGAATTCGTCATCCGATACTCCGACGGCACCGACCCGTTCACGAACCTCTTTCAAGGTGGGCTCGGGCGGTGACCAGCGCGACCATTCCCGAGCACGCGGCCGATCTAGGATCTTGCCTTTGACTTCGCGATCCATGGAAGAGCTCTGCTCATCTCCCCAAAATCCCAGGACGAACTGAATCACCTCATCGGTGACTTCCCGGTACCTCTCTTCCAACATCACATTGATGGCTGCCTGGCTTACGACAAACTGGGAGAATGGCGTGACCATAATGGGATAACCCAGGTCCGCCCGAACCTGCACGATCTCGTCCAAGACTTCGGCCAAGCGCTCTTCCATGCGCAACTGGGCGAGCTGATATTTTAAATTGGAGATGACACCGCCGGGGACTTGGTGCAAAAACTGCGCGCAGTCGTACTCCACCGGAGCGCCTATGGGAAACCCCTCCTTCTTCGCGATCGAGGCCAAGTGATCCGAAATAGGTTTGAGCACGCTCTCGTC
>JBGPIK010000167.1:0-12995 GCA_041484845.1 Binatia bacterium
AGCACAAACTCCAGCCTGAATGCGGGTGGGAGTTTTTATATTCCCTTCGGCGTCAATGTGTTGTATGGCGCCGCGGGCGTGGGTGAGAGCGTTCCGAAGACGTTGACGGCGACCGCACGTGCCCAGTACAACATCAACGCCAACCCCTCGACTACGGCTACGGTGACCGTGACACATCCTCCGGGCTGGACGCATATCGGCAGTAACGCGAGCGTTCAGCCGGTCAATTCGGCGGGTATTCTGCAGCCGATTACCTTGACGTTTGCCGGTGTTACTGTTGCCGGAATTTCTACCGCCGAACCGCTCGCGAGCGTGCCGCCCCTGCCGGTGAATTTCCGAATCAAGGGCCTTGCGTACAACATCGTCACCACGGCCCAGTACACGGCGCCAGTGACCGTGTGCTTCAGTGGTACCTTCGAGGCGTCGGATTGGCTTATGCATCTCGAGAACGGGATTTGGGTCAAGCTGCCGAATCAACAGCGACTACCGGTCGGAGGGCCGCCTTACTCGACTATCTGCGCGCAGACGCAGACGCTATCACCCTTCGTCGTCGCCACCGAAAATCGGCCGCCGACAGCGAATGCCGGCACAAATCAGACGGTCGACGCAACGGGGCCCACCGGCGCCAGCGTCAATTTCAGCGGCTCCGGCAGTGATCCTGACGGAGACCCGCTTACTTTCTCCTGGAGCGGTCTCTGCGGTTCAGCCTCCACCGCGGTAGCGACTTTTACCTGTCCGATCGGTGTCAGCACCATGACCCTCACCGTCAATGACGGCCGCGGCGGCACGGCCAGCGCCACGGTGGCGATCACTGTACTGGGAGCAATGGACATCAAAAAGAGCGTCCTCGGCGATCTCGCGGCGCTCCGCGCCAAGGTCACCGACAAGCAGGACCGCGACAAGCTCGACGACGCCATCGACAGCTTGACCGATTCGCTTAATGCCGGCCTTTGGATCGACCAGACTCACATCGATTCCAAACACGGCGATAAGGTATTCGATGCAGAGAAAGAGTGCATCGGTAAACTCCAGGAACTCAACAAGAAGAAAAAGACCACCATCCCGGGTGCCACGCTTCAGGCTTTTATCAACCGCATCACCGGAGCGGATCGCCTGCTTGCGCTGATCGCCATCTCCGATGCCCAGCAACGTAAAGTCGATACCAGACAGATCGCGCTGGCCAACGGCCAGGTGGCCAGGGGAGACGCCCAGGCCGCCAGAGGCTTATCCAAAGAAGCCATCGATTTTTACCGCAGCGCCTGGAGCCAGGTGAGCTAGGAGAAAGTGAGGGGTGTGGAGAGCTCTCCGAGGTGATGCGCTGGATGATAGTAACGCACACCGTGACGAAACGGCTAGCGCGTGAGTCCGCGTTGCGTTCACGCGGACGTCCCAAAGGATTGTGAAAAGACCCCTTCTTTCGTACGACCACCTTTGTTTCGTACTGGCGATAGCAAGCGCGCCGCGGAATCCAGAAGTACTATAACGGACTGGATTACCGCTTCCGCAATAATGACGGAAAGCACGGACCGAGTTGTTCAGAGTATTTCTGCGACAATTTTGCGTGACTTCTGTTTGTTCTGCTGGCCTCTCGATGATGGGCCTGCGTAAAAATGTTGACTGAAAATGCCAACGTTGATATGGGTCGCCCTGTGAAAAGATACGAGTGTTTGAAAGAGATCGCCGATCTGGTGGGCGATGCCTTGGTCGTGGTTTGTGTCGGGGGCACGTCATCGGAGTGGAACGCCTATCATCCGAGTGATGGCAATCTGCGCTGTTGGACGCTGGGCTTAGCCTCGTCGATTGCATTGGGCATGGCTCTCGGCCTGCCGAACCGGAGAGTGATCGCGCTCGACGGCGATGGCGCGCTTTTGATGAACCTTTGCGGGCTTCCGACCATCATGCGCAAGAATCCGAAAAATCTCATTCATGTCGTCTTTGATAATGGGGTTTATGAATCGTCCGGCGGCACCAAGACGGCGACGACTGCAGGAGTCGACTTTGTGTCCGTGGCAAAAGGTGTGGGAATCAAGAATGCCTTCGGTGCGAGGTCCCCGCAGGAGTTCAAGCAGTTCTTCGTCGATGCCATGAACCGGTCCGAACATACTTTCATTTGCGCGAAGGTAGAGCCGGGCAGGGGAGAAGTGCCGCCCTGGCCTTGGCCCGACGTTGAGAACAAGTATCGTTTCACCCGCTATGTCGAAGAGACCGAAGGCATTTCAATTCTCCAAGCGCGTATCCCCGGTAGCTGGAAGAAAGGTTGATCGGAATCCTTGCGGAAAACTAGATTAGCCAAGCTGGTTTTTGTGGGACTGCTTCTGTCTCCCCGTTTTCTTTGCGCTCAGGAAAAGAAGCTAAGTCACTTAACGATCAGTTATCCATCCATCAGCGGCGCGCAAGCCGTGTTATGGATCGCCAAGGAAACGAATATCTTTCGCGACAACGGTCTTGACGTGGACCTCGTTTACATCGGCGGCGGCCCGCGCTCCATGGCTGCTCTCCTCTCCGGCCAATTACAGGTTATCGGCACGGGAGGAAACTCTCTCGTCGCAGCTAACCTTCAGGGCGCCAAAGACGCGGTGCTGATCGCGACCACGTACAACACTTTGGTCTTTTCTTTGATGACGCGCGCAACTCTCAAAGACCCGAAAGATCTTAAGGGAAAAACGTTTGGCGTAACCGGGCTTGGCAGCCTTTCCGATTTTACTTTGAGGACTCTGCTGCGGAGATGGGCGCTTGATCCCGCGCGGGATGTCGTGATCCGGCCCATGGGCGGCTATCCGGAAATATTAACCGGGCTGCAGTCCGGCATGCTCGACGGCGGGGTTTTCTCTCCGCCGGCGAATCTTAACGCGCAAGCGCTTGGCTTCCGGGAATTCATAGATGCCGGTTCGACCGGAATCGAGTATGCCGCCACGTGTTACGGCACGACGCGCCGTTTCATTAGGGAACGACGGGAAACCGTCGCGCAGTTTATACGCGCCCTCACGTCCGCTATCCATCGGTTCAAGACTGATAAAGCGGGTTCGCTCAAAATCATGCAGCAGTATATCAAGAATCGTGATCCAAAAGTTTTGGAGGAAACGTATCGAGTCTACGCTCTTCAGTACCTGCCGAAGGCCCCTTATCCGACGCGTAACGGGGTAAAGACGATTCTCGATTCTTTTGCTGAGGCAACTGTACCCGAGGCGAAGAAAGCCGAGCCTGAAGCTTTCGTCGATATCAGCTTTGTGCAGGAGCTTGAAAAGAGCGGGTGGATCGATCGACTTTACCAGTGACTAAAATGGATACAAAGACCAGAGCGATAGCGATCCTCGACGGCATCAAAAAAGCCGGTATCAATATCATTGCCAGCCTGCCGGATATTAATTTGCTCGATCTCATAGGCGAACTCGAGCGCGACGGCGAGATGATTCATGTACCTTTGTGTCGCGAAGAAGAAGGAGTGGGGATTTGCGCCGGCGCGCGGCTGGTCGGCAAGAAACCGGCGATCATCATGCAGAACGCGGGACTTTTGAACAGCTGTAATGCGATTGTCACGACAGCCATACAGCTCGAGCTCCCCATCCTTCTAATCGTTTATTATGCCGGCGATATCGGCGATCGTGGATTCGCCCGGGTAGGAACCGCTACGGTGCCGGTGCTGGAAGCGCTCGGAGTGCGCCACTATGTTCTGCGCAGCGCTGAAGAAATCGACTGGACCTTCAAGAATGCCTGGATATTGGCTGAGGATTCGGGACGACCGGTAGCGGTATTATTGACGAAGGACGTTCTGGGTACTAGGTCCTAGCCCGAATTATTTCCACACATGAGGGCGATCGAGAGGCGAGCCTTCCAGAGCGAGGCAATGGGCCTCTACCATAGAGCAGCCTGCAATCTGAGTTTGTGCAGCGAACACCTGAGAAAAACGCGAGCACTGGGCCCAAGCATCAGAAACGGCCTTGAAGCTGTTCGTTTCCGTGCCTCGCGCTTCCAGGCTCACCTCTCGATCGACGCAGTGTCAGCGTCTTTGCTGCAACCGTGAATAATGCAGGCTAGCTTTAGAGGTCAGAAATCAGAGGTCGGAAATCAGCAATCTCAGAAGCTGGGCGCGTACGCTTTGCTCCCTGCTCTTCCTCTGACCTCCGACCTCTTCCGCTTTGCCCTCTGACCTCTGACTTCTGTTTTCCACTGCCCCTCACGCCTCACCCTTTACGCCTAACGTTTTTCCCTGACTATCCCTTATGATTCTTGGGGAAGGAGTACACTGTTTTAATTGTGATTTTTCACGCGCCCGAATGGAGTGGGAAAAACCATACAACAGAAGTGTTGAATAGATGGCGAGAAAATCTAAAACAGCGAAATTGGGTCGTACGGAATAGCCTCCAAAAAGAATAATTTCGAAAACCGACGATTACGATCAAAAATCCTTTAATTACAGACAACTGGCTACGATTGGCTTACCGTGGTATGGGGCTTGCTGTTACATCGAGCATGAGAAAAACCACAGAATCTCCCGCAGTGGCTAACTCATTAGCAAGCGAAGACGACATCCGGATTCCACCCCCCTAATCCTTTAGCCCTCACGAGGGATTTGCATACATTTCAGGCGCGCGGCGAAGCGCCGACGAATTGTTTTCGTCGGCATGTCGAGTTGTGTGCCCCATTACGAAACATGGAGGTGTCATGAAACCGAAAGCTCATGTCATTGCCGTATCGGCGTTTTCGTTAGTGTTCTTCCTAAGCCTGGGTTGTTCAGAGCCCCTGACAAAACGCGAGCAGGGTGGACTCCTGGGCGCCGGATTGGGCGCCGGTACCGGCGCTATCATTGGCAGCACAGTCGGCCATGCAGCGGTTGGCGCATTGATTGGTGGCCCTATCGGGTTGATCGGCGGGGCTTTGATTGGCGACCAACTGATGGGCCAAGACAAAAGACAAGATAAGCAGCAGCGTCAGATTGATCAAAACGCGAACGAAATCGATCGGCTCAGGAATGAAAACGAACGATTGAGGGAACGCTAGCTAGAGCCAAGGCTAGATCCATGGTTCATGCAGAGAGGAGACACAGAATGGCTAATGTAATCATTGAAACCACGTTGGGCGACCTCATTGTGGCGCTGTCCGAAGAAATGGATCAGGCGACGAATCAGCCGCAAAAAGTCGACAACGTCGTTGCATACTTGCTTGCCGATTTGTTTCACAACCGCAGCGGGCGCTTCAAAGCCAAAAACTATGAAGCGATCAAATCCATGAATGACGTTGATAATGAATGGCTAGGAGGGTTACTTCGATGAATAAAAACTTCTCACGCGCGGGAATGGCTTGTTTACTCGGAACTTCATTATTATTTCTTTGGGCGTTGCCAGCCGGCGCCGGCGCGCCCACCGAGCAAACCCGCGCAACCGCGGATAAAGTACTGAGTGTTCTAAACAACCCGGAATTGCGCTCGGCAGCGCGTAAGAACGAGCGTCGAGAACAGTTGCGGGCAGTCATCTACCCGAGATTTGATTTTGCTGAGATGGCAAAGCAATCGCTGGGATCGCAATGGTCGCGTCGTTCGCCTCAGGAACAACGGGAATTTGTCCGGCTCTTCACCGAAGTTTTGGAGAATTCTTATGTCGACACGATCGAATCCTATAACGGCGACAAAATTACTTACACCCGCGAGAATCTGGACAAAGACCGCGCTGAGGTATTCACGAAAGTTGTCACGAAAAAAGGCGAGGAGTTCTCGGTTAACTATATCCTCCGTTCTGTTGACGGTGAATGGAAGGTGTATGACGTGGTGATTGAAAACATCAGCCTCGTCAATAACTATCGCTCGCAGTTTAACCGCATTCTTGCCAAGGCTTCTTTTGACGAGTTGCTCAGGAAACTACAAGCCAAGGCTCCGGACCTTACTGGGGCAGAGACCAAAAGCTAAGAGCGCTCGGCCCGATAGATCGAATAGGGAACACGGAGATTACGATGTTTTTGGTGCTCAAGGAGATAACCATGAAATCGAGATGGAGAGGACCTATTCTTAGAATTATTCTTTTGCTCTCGCTTATCTTGATGCCGGCGGTCAGTCTCGGAGCGCAGGATCCTTGGAAAGTTCTGGACAACTTCACGCCGCTTCCCAGCAGTTTAACGCGTATCGCGGAGCGCTACGTTGCGATGATTTTTGTCAATCGTGACGAGCAGCTCACAGCCGCGGTCTTTTTCGACGCAACCTGCGTTGCCGATAGCTGCGAACTTAATCACCGCGCGGGCTACGCTGTAGTGAACGCGGAAGGCTCGTATACGCGCCTTTACGTGGATCCCCAGGAAGAGGAGTTGAAAAAGCTGCTTACTTCGATCTCGGCCCGCTATTCAAGAACGTCTTAGGGCGCGATCGAAGACGCACGAAAGGAGACGAACGATATGAATGCCAAGCAAACGATGACAAATATTATGCCGGCGGTCCTGCTCCTAGGATCAATTTTTTCTGCGCGCCAAGCCGAAGTCGAAAAAAACAAGAATTTGACTGAAGCGAATCTACCGCCGATCGCAATGACCGCAGCAGACCAGACTATGCGCGGCGCGAGGCATCGCTAAACCTTATCGATCACGTGAATCAGAGCGAAGGAGGGAATATGCGTGGCGTAGCCAATAACATCATCATCGGCCTTATCGCGTTACGGGTTCTACAGGGAAAACTGCTCCGACGAATCACGGAGAGCATTTTTATCAGCCTTTTTTCTTTGAGTATTCTGGCTGGATGTTCAACTCAAAGCTCAAAAACGGTTGAGACCGACAAGACGGTTCACTATTCCGCAGAGACTGACCCCGGTCCGTCTCGACCCGTTTTGACGGAGGAGCGATCAAGCAAGACCGAGGAGACGAAGAAAAATGACGGACCCTCGAGTGGCTTGCTCAGCGGATCGGTGCACGTTGTGGGTGAAGCGCTCGCGCTGCCATTTCGCGCGGTCGCCGGTCTCATCAACCTGGCGTTTTAACCGAGCAGCGAGCGCTCGTATTTATGTCCGCGGATAGCGCTCCGGGCTTTTTGGCGGGTGGCATTACCCACGCCAAGACCCGCGGGGAAAAGTTCAACGTACCGTGCAAAACGTTACCGGAAGAAAAGGAGGATAAAGCGATGACGCAGGGAATGATTAAATGGACGACGGTTATGGTTATCGGGCTTTCCTTATTCACTGCGGGTTGTGGCGAGAAAGAGGGCGACAGCGATACTTCACAGTCGCGAGTCGGAGTGGCTCCGTCTTCTGCACCGGAAAAATCCGGACCGGATAATACGCTCGCGCCGAGCGGCGGCTCTGAGCAGAGCCCACCGGACACCAAGTAAGGAGCAGAACACAGGAGGCGAGCGCAAGTCACAAGGCGGGTAATTCCAGGATCGGAAAATTCCACAACGAAAGGAGGTGAATGATTATGAAAAAATTCGCTACGACGCTCTTGGCCGTGATCTTACTGCCGGCTCTGGTGGGTGCCGCGGAATTGAAGGGCACGGTGGAGAAAGTGGATAAGGCGAAGAACCAAATCGTGGTCAAGACCGCGACAGGAGAGGAGACGCTGGAAATCACCAAGAGCACGAAGGGCATTGAGCATGCCAAACAAGGGGCGAAAGTCACGGTCAAGTATAGCGAGAAGGACGGGTCGTCCAAGGTGGACGAGATCGTAGCCGGAGGGTAAGCGGTCTCGACCGCCTGGCGACGGGCTCATATTTGACATGGGGGGTTAGCAGGCGGAGACTAAAATCTCCGCCTGTCAACTTCACTTTGAGGAATCCCGCTGGCGAAAAAAACTCCCCACGGTCGGAGCGCACACGCCCGGCAATATTGGGGACAGCACGAGCGGAGAAAACACATTCTAAAGCGCTTTCAAAAAGAGGGCCTCAAGGAAGCCATACGCCCTTTGAGCCAGTATGCGTTCCCGCAACGGAGGTGGCCACTCGAACAGTAAGCCGAGCAGGAACGAAAAGAGGTACGGTATTTTAGTTGTCCTAACATGACGTGAAAGCAGGTTCTTGGTTAAAAATAGGAGGGGAAATCCATGAAGAGATTAATACTTCCACTCGTCGGTTCCCGTTTTGTCATCGCCGGCGCGCTGTTTTCGCTGATCGCTTTCGTGCCGGCACTTGTCATCCCTGAAACGATCTCCGTTTTGCCGCCTCCCGAGGCTTCGAAGATGGTCGCTGTTCGTAATACGACAGTGCAGGATGATATCGTTGCGGGCGAACTCCTTAATCGGTCGTCTCATCGGGTCCGGGATGTAGAATTGCTGATCCGCCAGATTTGGCACTGGAACAACGAATTCCGGCCAGGCGCGAACCCTCCCGGTGCCGGCGTTTATCACATAGTGGCGGCAGAAATACCTTCGGGCGCAACCGAGCGGTTCACCTATAAACTTTCGCCGCCCTCTCGTTCTGACGGCTATTTCGAGACGGTAGTGACAGTAGCCGGCTTCACCGAGATAAAACAGCAGGGAGAAGGGCGGAAAAACATTGACGAATGGATGCCGGTCTCTGATTTAGGTTCAAGAGATGATGTGGTCGCTTGGATCAAAAACCGCGATCGGCGATGACTTGACCGATGAAGATATGTTCACCGGACTTCCTGGCAGAGCCTATTCTATCCGCGTCGGGAACGGCCCAACGCGCGCGCGTTTCCATTTGCGCGGTTCCGATGAAGTGTCGCAGCTCCTCGAGACTTTAATCGACGGTGAGACCCTCGAAAAGTTTTCTGCTCAAGCCTCAGCATGCCCGTCACACGACGCGCACTTATAAAGCGACCGACGGAGGAGGACCAAATGACGAATATGGAACTTTCCACCGAATCATGGGTCGATAAGAAATCTCTGAAACGTTTTCTCAACGGGGTGGCACAAGTGCTGTTCCACGTTCTCCTCGTGGCCCTGAGCGCTGGAATTGCCTTGTCCTTGCCCTACGTGGTGGGCTTCATCGGCAAGCATTTTTGGGCCTATTGGTCGATCATAGAGAAGGAAACCGTCTACCTTATATCCGTCGAAACCATCACCGCCATCGTGCTTCTGCTCGTCTTCAATTACATCGGCCGCAGTTGGAAAGATCGAAAAAGGTCTAAGATGGCCAAATCCGCCGGCTTAATCGATTTTCTGCCGGCAAAAAGTGTTTTCGCGCAAAGAAAAATAAACAAACTAAAACTGCGTCAGGGTTTTGCTAGAGACGTGATGATTATTTCTTCCACGGGCTATCGTACTTTTGTTCACCCGCGGGGTGACTTGCACAGCGTACTGCAGCACTGTCGAGGCGCGAGGATCATGCTCCTCAACCCGCGCAGCGAAGGCGCATACGCGCGGGCGAGAAGCATTCTCGATCCCAGCGTGACGCCGGAAACATTTAGCGAGCAGATCAGGAAAAGCGTCGATTTTCTCAAAGGACTTCGAGCCGGTAAGAACATACGCCTCAAGTTATACGATGATACACCGTTCTTAAAGCTGGCTATCTTAGGCGACCATGTTTGGATTAAGCACTATCATCCCGGCTTGGATGTTCAGAGCATGCCCGAATACCTGTTCGAGCACGACCAGAATCTCGGCGGTTTCTACACCCTTTTTTACCATTATTTTCTAGCGTGCTGGGAAAATCCGGCAATTGCGGAATATGATCTGGAAACTCACGAGCTAATCTCCCGCGACGCAAGCGGTAAAGAAATTTCGCGAGAGAAAACTGATACACTGTACAAACCCTGCGACGACAGACAAATATCTCGGGACGAAGTATTTGCGCTTTCGTCGACTTCTCCGTCCTGACACGATTATTCGGTATCCGCTGCGCCAGGCGTGAGATTGATCGCGGATGTTAGTCGCGGGGAAAAGCCAGGGTAGAGTAGAGAACAGGCTCATCGTTTGTTAGCTAAGGCTAGGAGGCCAGAAAGCAGGGCAACTGGAAAGCCGATCTCTCATCTCATCATACTCGCGTTCAATGCGCTCGGCGCTTCCTTCGCGTTGTCCTTTGCTCACTGCCCTTAACGCCGCCTTACGCGCTCGCGTCTTTTCTCCCTACAAGACGTTTACGGGCGCAGGGACTGCCACACCTTTGCGAGCAATGGGTTCGTTCAGTTTTGTTCAACGGGTGTTCAGCCCGTGTTCTTAACAAGTTTTTAGCTGTTGAAATGTCTTGCTTCCTTTTATCAGATCGATCAGAATAAGATGCAGATCCGAAAGATGACGATTTAATTGCAACTTGCCCAAGTTGTATTTACTGCAAACGGCACTGCGCTTCCTAATATTAAGAAAATCCCTTTCCGCATCTCAAGCAAAATTGAGCAAATCTGGTGGCACATTCTTTGCGCAATGGACAACTATAAGACGATGAAAGTAGCTGAAGAGTCTCGATACGATGAAAGGTAGATCATGCAAACTGTGTTGTTCTGGATGGTAGCACTCGAGATCGGTGCCGTCGCAGCCTGTATCACGGCGGTGGCTAAGTTCGAGATTCGTCGTCTCTCTTCGCGCCGCTGGACGACGGTTCCGCTGAAAAGAATGTCGCCGCCGCCTCTCGCTACACCGATGGAATTAAACTTTCCCGGACGAAAAATGACGCGAGGTTACGATTACCCTGAATTGTGTTCCAAAGATATGTCGGATCGCCTCCTGAAGGTCCACAAAATACTTACGAGAGATCTTCAGATGCACTAGCTCGTCTACCCTACCGTCCGGCGCTCAGACAGATAACAGCCCAATGTTTTCAGTTTACGTTATCCTTTAGATTCTACCGCAGCCCGCGTTTTGCTTCCGTCACACGATCCCACGCTCATTTGTTTGCGCCCGATGCATGCTGCGCGTGACAGGTTACGCGCGGTCCTGCAATCAAGGCGGCGTGAGCACAATTCTATCGAGGCGCAGGACCTCAGCCAAAGACCATGCGGCCCGCCCGAATTTCGCCACGCATGAGAGCGAACGAGTGGCGAGCCGCTTGACACCCATTTTGCCAAAGGGAATAGTGCGAAGGCACTCGTTTGCAGCGAATCACGGAGGCCTTATGGATAATGTTCAAAGCGGCATTCTCGCTCCCGCGCCGCGGCTGGCACGATATCTTTCGCTTTCTCTCAATTTCGGTGCGGAGGCACGGGAAGCCGTGCAGTTTTTGGCGGACTTAGTGGACGGCAATAAAACCGTCGTCGGCTTCGGCTATCCTTTGCTCCAGGCGCTGGGACGGAACATCCCAGGACTGCGGACGTTCCCGTGTTATTTTAGTTCCGGCCTCGCGCTCCCTTCTACACAGGAGGCTTTATGGTGTTGGCTGCGCGGCAGTGATCGCGGCGAATTGCTGCACAGATCGCGCAAAATCCTCGGCGCGGTTGCCGCGGCATTCAAATGCCAATCGGTGATCGATGGTTTTCAATACGACACCGGCCGCGATCTTACGGGTTTCGAAGACGGCACGGAAAACCCGCAGGGAGAGAAAGCGGTAACGGCGGGGATTGTCCAGGGTAAAGGCGAGGGTCTGGACGGATCGAGTTTTGTCGCGGTGCAGCAATGGGTCCATGATTTCAACCGATTCGATGGGCTGTCTCTCGAAGCGCAAGACCATTCGATTGGGCGGCGCAAGAGCGACAACCAAGAACTTCTGGATGCGCCGCCCTCGGCGCACATCAAAAGAACCGCTCAGGAAAGTTTCGAGCCGCAAGCTTTTGTTCTGCGGCGGTCCATGCCGTGGTGCGATGGCGTTCGCGGCGGGCTGAACTTCGTCGCCTTTGGAAAGTCCCTCGATGCCTTCGAGGCCCAACTCAAGAGAATGGTGGGGGCCGAAGACGGCATTGTTGACGGGCTGTTTCAATATACACGTCCGGTGAGCGGCAGCTACTTTTGGTGCCCGCCGCTTCGTAACGGCCGTCTGGATCTGAGAGCGCTGGGACTGTAGGATACAAGCGGGGGTCAGATGTCAGAGGTCAGAGATCAGATGTCAGCAACCTCGTCGTCCAGCGAGCAGGGGAATAAATGGCGTCTAGCTCGGAATGCAGGTAGGCCCGAATCGGCGCTTATAAATGAAATTTCATAAGGACGTGGGGCCACTTTAATGCCGACTATCGTTCCGTTTTATGCATCGCTGCTTGCCGCGCTGTACATTGTTCACAGCGTTCGCGTCATTCGAATGCGCGTTAGCAATCGAATCGGGCTCGGAGATGGCAGCAATCCGCGCCTGCAGCGCGCGATCCGCGTGCACGCCAATTTTTCCGAGTACGTGCCGTTGGCGCTGATCTTGGTGGCGTTCGTCGAGATGCAGCATTCCGCGCCGGCGTTGGTGCATGGGCTTTGCCTCGCGCTTTTGGTTGGCCGGATTATTCATGGCTACGCCGTAAGCCAAGAAAAGGAAGACGTGAGGCTCCGCGTGGCCGGCATGGTGCTTACGTTTGTAACGCTTGGGGGCGCAGCGTTGCGGCTTTTAGTTGTGTTTTTGTTCGGATTGTAATTACTCCCAAGGTCTGCCGTGAATGAAAATGCCTCTAAGGATTTTAAAGGGCTGCCATGAATCAGAGTGAACGCCACGGCACCGTCAGACGTGTGCCCCCTCCGCTGCTATTCTTGCTCAGCTACATCGCAGGGGAGGGCCTTCACTACGTGGCGCCGCTCCCGCTCACTCGGTTTGTATCCCAAGGTGCCAGCTACGCGGTAGGCGCGTTGTCTCTTGTGGTGGGCATCGCGGTTGTGCTGACTTGCGTCAAGATGTTCTTCGCTGCAAACACGACCGTCATTCCGTACCGCCAGGCCGCGAGGCTGGTGACGCATGGACCCTATCGGGCGACACGCAACCCCATGTATGTGGGGGCGACGTTGATTTATCTCGGAGTCGCCGCTCTTCGTGCGGTTCTTTGGCCAGTGTTGCTGCTATCGATTCCATTGGCGATCTTGAATTATGTGGTGATTCCTCAAGAAGAGTCTCTCTTGCGCGGGACGTTCGGGGCGGCATACGAGCAGTACTGCGAGCGAGTACGCCGTTGGCTGTAAGCGACGGCGGGACGAGATCCGTCGCGCGACCGTGTGTGAGCTTTTAATCTCTG
>JBGPIK010000168.1:0-12983 GCA_041484845.1 Binatia bacterium
CATGCGTCGTTGCACGGCATCGCCCATACGGTCAAGCGCCGCGGAAATTTCGCCGAGCTCATCGCCGGAATGGAGTCCAGACTTGGCGGCCAAGTTGCCATGCGCGATTTCACGCGTGGTCGCCACAAGTTTCTTAACTCGCGCGGTGAGCTTGCGGTCCAAAACGAACCACAGGAGCAAGGATAATAAGAGCAGGCCAACCGCCGTGCGCAGCTCGGACCGCAACGCTTGTTCACGCGCCTCTTGATTGAGGGCCCCCAGGTCGAACTGCACCACAACCATGCCGATGCCAGAGCCCTCAACTTCTCCTAGTTTGATCGGTAACGGAAATGGATAGGCGCCGACGATGAACTTGCCGTTGTCTATTTCGCTGGTGTACCCACGCATCTCCCGCCGCGCTTTTTCTATCAATGGCAGGACTGACGCGAGCGGAGTTTGTGCCAGCAGTTGGTTGCGCCAACGGTCCTGGTTCGATAGCAGGATTCGATTTGATGCATCGCAAACAACGGCAAGCCGGAGGCGGGGGAATGACGTTGAAAGGGCCAGTTCTATTTGCGCACCCTCCAAATCGTGCTTCGCCAGAAAGTACCGTGCCATATCCGTGAGCTGGCTACCATGGACGTTTGCCCTCTTCACGGTCGTCTCGCGGTTTCTTTCCCACTCAAGGCTTAGACCCGCCACATAGTCGACAACGACGACTAGTGCGCCAAACAGAAGCAAAGTCAAAGGGATGAAGATCTTCAGCGGCAGACCGGTTCTCATCGCGAGCCCTCATTCACGCGCCCGCGTTTATTAGGCCGTGGGGTCTGTTTCTCTAGCGTGGTTTCGATCACAACGGAAACGGCGTCGGGTCATCAAGAGGCGGCCGGTGTCTACGCGCCGGAGACGGCTAGGTGATGGCTCGGACACTATGAGCTATCTCCCGCGATTAAATTTCACGCGGTACGGCGAACATAAGACGGTTAAGAAATCTTGTCAATGACGCGAACACCCAGTCTTTGCCATGCGGACTCAGCGTCTTAACGGCATTACTTGACAAGCGCAGCGCGGCGGTTGATAGATGGCACAAGCAGTCCTGTTGAGGAGATGGCGATGGCAAACAGCAAGAAATATTACCGCGACTTTCGCGAGCACCTCGATGCGCTCGAGAAACGCGACAAACTCGTGCGTATAAAGCGTGCGATCAATAAGGATACGGAGCTCATGCCGCTAGTGCGTTGGCAGTTTCGCGGGCTCGATGAAGAGCAGCGAAAGGCGTTCATCTTTGAAAACGTCGTCGATGCGAAAGGAAAACACTTCACTATGCCGGTTACCGTGGGCACACTCGCGGCTACAACGGAGATCTATGCCATCGGTATGATGTGCAAAGCCGAAGAAATTCATGAGCGCTGGACCCAGGCGCAATTGAATCCCATCGCACCCGTTAAAGTTTCCTCCGGTCCCGTTCAGGAAATCGTATGGCAAGGCAAAGATCTTTTGAACGGCCATGGTCTCGATATGATTCCCGTGCCGATCTCGACGCCGGGATTTGACAATGCGCCGTATCTCACTTCGGCCAATTGGATCACGAAAGATCCGGAAACTGGAATCTACAACATCGGTAACTATCGCAGCCAGATCAAATCCCCCAACCGCACCGGCGGTTTATTTACCTCGCAGCATATGGGTATCCACTGGAGAAAATGTAAAGCCCAGGGAAAGCCACTGGAGGCAGCCATCGCCATCGGCGTCATCCCGAGCCTTGCCTATTCCGCTACGGCAAAGATCCCTTATGATTTCGATGAATATCGCCTCGCCGGCGGACTGGCAGGCGAGCCCGTTCAGGTAGTGCAATGCAAGACGATTGATCTGCAGGTGCCGGCCACGGCGGAGATTGTCATAGAGGGCAGAATTCCCACGGATTCCATGGAACCCGAGGGTCCCTTCGGCGAATATCCCGGTTATATGGGGCATCGCACCGTGTCTCCCTATCTCGAAGTGACCTGTATTACGCACCGTCGCGATGCCGTCTACACGGCGCTGATGAGTCAGTTTCCCCCTAGCGAGTCGAGCAAGATCAAGCACACGGGAACGGAAAAAATTATTCACAAATTTCTCCGCTACGACAGTGGAAACTCAGCCGTCGTGGACGTCGCCCTTCACGACGAAGTCAGCGGCAGTGGCCAAGCCTACTGCGTCATCAAGATGCGCAACGCGAGCAAGGCCGATGCCTGGCGCGCCTTGAATGCATCCGCGGGGTTCACCGGCGCCTATGCTAAGGTTTGCGTCGCGGTGGATGAAGATATCGACATTCACGATCCGGCCATGGTTAATTGGGCGATCTGTTTTAATGTGCGTCCCGAAGAAGACATTATGATTGTCAAAGGGAAACCGCCTGGATTGGATCCTTCGGCCCATCCGCCGGGAAGGGAAAGTTTGGAGGTCCGAATGGCTTCCATCGGCGCGTTGCTGATCAATGCAGTTCGCCCCTGGCCTTACACGCCGGTTTCTCTGCCGCGCAAGGAATTTATGGAAAATTCGAGGGCCATTTGGGAAGAGCTCGGACTGCCGGCTTTAAAGCCGCGTATGCCGTGGTACGGCTACAGCCTGGGTGCTTGGACCCAAGAAGACGAAGCAGAGGCAGCACTGGCGGTCAAAGGCGACTATTTTATAACCGGCGAGAAGCAGACGAAGCAGCGCATAAAAGAATAAACCGAAAAACATTCGGCGAGAGGCTGACAATTTCCGCTTTGATTGTTAGAAAAATCTCGGCACCCAACGTTTTACGGATTGCGTATAGCGGACGTAGGGTTCCCCGAGGCGGACCGCAAGTTGTTTCTCGTCGATGAGCACGCGGGTGTGAAACCAAATGGCATTGGCAATCGTGATCAGCGCGGCGAGCCACGAGTTCAACGTCAGGGTCAAACCAAGTAAGAAAATAATCAGGCTCAGGTACATCGGATTTCGGGTGTAAGCATAAAGTCCGCTGGAGACCAATCGTTCCGGCGGCTTGTCCAGGCCCGGACCACCGCCACCGTGTTTCACGCGATATCGCCCGCACAAACGATATTGGAAATATCCCCAGGCCATCAGGGTCAAAAAAAGCGGCCGGACGTTAGGCTGGCCGCGGTTGATAATTAGTTCCCAAATCAATGTGATGACAGGGTACAAGATGAAAACTCTTATGGGGGTGCGATTGAGAAATTTCACGGCCTGCTCCCGGTGTTCGAGTAATTGGACAGCTGGGGGAGCTATGGCAAATTATCATTTCCTTTTCAATCCCGTACCTGAGGTCGACCGCAGCGCTCGGGCACTATGTCTCTTGATTTAACACAGCTTCTTGTGGGCGCGGCGCTTCTGTTTGCCGCCTTCGTCAAAGGAGCGTCGGGAATGGGGTTTCCGTTGATCGCGACACCCACCGTGGCGCTGCTATTAGACATCCGCATCGCTATCACCATTCTCCTCATCCCCAACCTCGTCATGGACTTCACACAGGTCTTCCGCGGCGGCTTTCCGCTTTTCGTGTTGCGACGCTTTGGCTGGTTTTTTCTCGTGACGGTGGCCGGCGTGTTCCTGGGAACCAAGGTGCTCGTGACGTTGCCGCTTTGGGCGCTTAACTTCTGCTTGGGAGCGATGGTGCTCATTTTTGTCGTCTCGAATTGGCTGCGATTTGATTTTACGGTTTCGCCGCGAATGGAAAAGGTATTTAACATTCCCGCTGGTTTCATCAGCGGCTTTCTTAACGGCATGACCAATGCGGCCGGTCCGGCTCTAGCCGTCTATCTCTATAGCTTGAAACTTAAGAAGGCGGACTTTATTAAATCCATCTCGACCATGTTCATTGTGACCAAATTGAGCCAGTTGGTGGCGGTCTCGACCTGGAATCTCTTTAACAGGTCGACGCTGTCTCTATCCTTGGAAGTGACCCTGCTTGTCTTGCTGGGGTTCTACGGCGGCCTGAAAATCCAAGACCGGATCAATCAGCGGACGTTTAGTCGGGGTCTGCTGATGCTTCTATTTGTTATCGGCATTACGCTGATCCTGCGTGCGCTGACGCAGCCGCGATAAAGATTCTTTCTGTGGAGAAATTGGGCGTTGTGACCATGCTGATTTGATTGCCAACGGAATCGCGCCGCTCAGGTTATACCGCTTGCCAACCCAGCCTTTTTTCTTGACGGCCTTTACGAGTTCGGCCTATGGTTTCTGCGAACAAGCCATTTGGAGTCAGTGATGCCAGCTCAATGGAGCCAATACACCAGGGAAGACAACAAGGGGAAAGCCAATGGTTGAGCCGACGGAAGACCTCCGGGAAAGCATTGCTCTAGCCTGTCGTATCTTAGCGATGGAAGGTTGCGTTGACGGCATTTTAGGGCATGTCAGCGCGCGCATTGCGGGTCGGGAGGAAATGTGGATACGGTGTCGAAGCCAAGAAGAACAAGGAGTACGCTACACAACGCTTGACGCGATCAGACGCGTCGACTTTGATGGCAAAGGGCCGTTTCTCGGCGCCGGCTATCAGGTACCGAACGAACTCCCTATCCACGGAGAGATCTACAAAAAACGCCGCGAGGTCGGCTGTGTCATTCACGCCCATCCAAGCGACGCGCTCATTTGCGGTATCACCGACTTAGAGTTTCGACCGATTTTCGGAGCCTTTAATATTCCTGCTATGCGCATGGCTTTAGAGGGGATTCCGCGATTTCCACGATCTTATTTGGTAACTCGTCCCGAACTGGCAGCTCCTATGATCGAAATCATGGGTGAAAAAAACATCTGCCTGATGAAAGGCCACGGCGTTACCGTGACAGGCAAATCCGTCGAGGAAGCCACGGTACGAACCCTGAGCTTCCATGCCTTGGCAAAAATCACCTTGCAAGTCGCGCAAACCGGCAGGAGAGCGCCGGACATTCCGCCTGAAGATGTGGCGCAACTCCCGGATCTTGGCTCGACGTTTAATGATCTGTGGGCGTGGCGGTACTACGTCAGGAAACTGGCGGAGCAAGATCGCTGCTAAACCAGTAAGAACGATAACCGCTTCAATTAACCCCATAGAGCTTGCGCCGTCTTTACTACAAGCTCCAGTTTCCTTCGTTGATCGTCAGGCGAGATCTTGTTGCCGATAATGGAAGAAGCAAAGCCGCACTGCGGGCTGAGGCCAAGTCGTTCCATCGGAACGTACCGGCTGACTGCGCTAACGCGCTGCCTCAGTAGCTCGCTAGATTCAAGCTCTGGTCGTTTTGTCGAGATGAGTCCCAGAACGATAAACTTGTCCTCGGGAACGTCTCGGAGTGGTTCAAAGGATCCTGAGCGGGCGTCGTCGTATTCCAGCAAGAGCCTTTGCGCTTTTATGCCGCGAAAAAGGCGGCGACTGATGAATTCATAGCCGCCTTGGGACAGCCACCGGCTGCCCTGATTGCCGCGTCAGACGTGGAATCCAAAAGTGACACCCGGAACCCCATCCATAAGCGCGTTGTCCAGCTCAATTCCCAAGGTTAGCCATTGATCCAAGCTCCAGCCTTGTCCTTCATAGAAACCGCGTGTCTTAGTGTCAAGCAGAAGGCCGTAATGCGGCGCGTCGATTTGAATATAGGTCGCGCCCAAACGGGCGAGCTCCTGCACTTCATCGCACAGAATCTCGACGATGTCGGCCAGAAAGCTATCGAGACTCGGGTAAGCTGGCTTTGAAGTTTGCGCGGACCAAAAATTGGCGCAAAGACCAGGGCTGGGAAGCGTGATCTTCGGAATGCGTTTGGTCTTATTCTTTAGATAGAGGAATTCATCGACAGAGAGATAGCGCCGGCGCACAAGCTTGCTGGTAGCGCCTAGCCCGCGCGGACGCGGTTTTTGATGGACTCCCTTCTCGTCGTACCACTGGCCCCAGAGAAAAGCGTCCAGCGTGAATTCGCCGAATCCGCTCACCGCCGCCGGCATCTGGCTCTGAAAGGATTGCCGGCGCATCTCCCCGTCGGTAACGATTTGTAGGCCGACACTCTCTTGCAACGCGATCGCATCGTCTACGGCGCGATCTTCGATCTCTTTGAATTGGGAAGAACCGAGGCTCCCGGCAGCGAGGTGCTTTTGAGCGGCAAGCAACTCCGGAGGCCTAAGCAGGCTGCCGACAACGTCGGCGTGGATGGTGATCATGCTCTACCTTATGGCGACTCGCCGTCCAGCAGTGATGTAGGATCGATTACCAATTTAACTTAGGTAAGCCCTAGACCAAAAGCAAGTTTTGTTTCGTTGTTTTCCAAACCGTCTGGAAAATAAGACCGGTAAACAGTTCAAGAGTCTGAAAGAAGAGTTTTTAATCTAAGTGTCGTCCGGCGAGCTTGCTAGACGAGAAACTCAGTTTTCCCTTGCTCTCCTGCCCTCAGATTGCATAAGATTGCCAGAACTTGAGATTTTTTTGAGTGATGAAAATTTCCGGTAGTAAGACTCCCGATAATATTTCTTCCTCCACTTACGCCGTCCTCGTGGATGGCATCGGTGCGTTACTCGATGCTGCCCGTCGGTCAGCCGCCCGCACAGTCAACACGCTGATGACGGCGAGCTATTGGGAGATCGGCCGGCGCATCGTCGAGTTTGAACAACGAGGCGAAAAGCGCGCAGGCTACGGGCAAGAGTTGCTGAAACGTCTTTCCACAGATCTGACCCATCGCCTCGGTCGTGGGTTTTCAGAACGAAATCTAGAACAAATGCGGCTTTTCTACCTCGGTTGGCCAATTTCGCAGACGCTGTCTGCGAAATCTCAATCGCGCAATTCGCACACACCGTCTGCGGAATCAGACGCCACCACCGCGATTTACAAACCGGCGATTCGGGAATCTACGCTTTCCGCTCTCGCGGGCGCTTTTCCGCTTCCGTGGTCTCACTACGTGCGCCTGCTTTCACTCAAAAATCCCGAAGCTCGTAGGTTCTACGAGACCGAAGCTCTTCGCGGAGGCTGGAGCGTGCGCCAGCTCGACCGCCAAATCGCGACTCTCTTTTATGAGCGCAGCGCTCTGTCGAAGAACAAGGCGAACATGCTTACTAAAGGCGCCAAGGCCCGGCCTGAGGACAGAGTTAGCGCAGAAGAGGAAATAAGAGATCCGTACGTTCTTGAGTTCCTTCGTCTCAAGGACGAGTATTCCGAGAGCGACCTTGAGGAAGCGCTCATCCGCCACCTCGAACATTTCTTGCTCGAACTGGGCGCCGACTTCGCATTCATCGGCCGGCAAAAACGGCTGCGCATCGGTGGCGAATGGTATCGCGTGGACCTGCTGTTTTTTCATCGTGGCCTTCGCTGCCTCGTAGTCGTTGACCTCAAAGTAGGCAAATTCACCCACGCGGACGCAGGGCAAATGCATCTATATTTGAACTACGCCCGTGAGCACTGGAGTCGATCCGGTGAGAACCCGCCAGTAGGGTTAATTCTTTGCGCAGAGAAGGACGAGGCCCTGGCCAAATATGCTCTGGACGGCCTACCCAACAAAGTTCTTGCCCGCGAGTATAAGCTGGCCCTGCCCAACGAAAAGCTCCTCGCGCGGGAACTCGATAAGACACGCAAAGCCCTGGAGGCCCGCGGGCGTCTCGCGTAAAATCGGCGAAATTCTTGCGCTAAATAGCCGCAACTTTTCATCAGGGAGAAAATAGATGGCGAAGGCGAAGAAGACAGCGAGCAAGACCAAAAAAAAACCCATCGAGCAGTACGATCACAAGGGAAAGAAAAGGGTTAACAATCCGCCGGTCGGGCTGGTGACGCCGGAGACGGATAAGGAAACCGGGGAAAAGACTTACGCCTACGATCCGCATCTCGATCCGCAGTTGGTTTGGGCCGGGAAAGCGGAGCGGACTTCTTTAGATGTGCCGACGGTCCCGCTGCACGTGCACGAGCGCATCGACCCGCGCACGATCGTCGAAGCAGTGCGCCGGCGCAATGGCAGCAACGACCAGCAGATGTCGCTGTTTCAGTCCCCGGAAGAAAACCCGCCGCTGCGCGAAGCTATCGAGTTCTACAAGCATCCGCATAACTGGTCGAACCGCCTGATCGCCGGCGATTCTCTGCTGGTGATGAATTCGCTTCTTGAAAAAGAAGGCATGGCCGGTAAGTGCAGATGATCTACATCTTAATACCGTTGAGCTACGCTCATTACTTAAACGCAGCCCCCTGACCATCCCATGATATTTACCGACGACGGCGTTGAGCTTCCTGACCAACTTTTGCAGTCGCTCACTAGCGATCGGCTTGTGGTTTTTTTGGGCGCTGGTGTTTCTATGCAAGCCTACAAAGAGCAGCCGCTCGATACGTGCTACCCCGGCTTTAAGGAGCTTGCTAGGGGTATTGCACAACGACTGAGTCGGTCAATCACAGAAACGGAACAGAGGAATCTAGACAATGGTTACGTAGATCGAGTGCTGGGAGAATGGGATGACCAGAAGTGTGATGTCCGGAGCCACGCCGCGACCATTCTTCAAGCAAACGAAGGCGGACAGCGGTTAGAACTGCACCGGGCAATCATACGACTGTTCGCGAGTAACCCTACCCCACGCATTGTCACTACCAACTTTGATCGCCTCCTCATTCGTGCACAGGAGGCCGAAGGTCTGACAACCCGAGGCCAGTGGAATATCAGTATTGCCCCAGCTTTACCACCGGTAAGACGGTTCCGTGGAATCTGCTACCTGCATGGCAGTGTCCGCGAACCCCGAGATATCGTTATTACAGATAAGCATATCGGTCGAGCGTATATGGATGAAGGGTGGGCCTTGCGATTTGCCCACAGCATTTTTCAACAGTTTGACGTGTTATTCGTTGGCTACAGTCTGGAAGACCCACCACTACGCTACCTAAGCCTTGCCTTGGAGGGAACTGCAGGACAAGGGCGTTGGGCATTGATACCCAATAAGGATCATAATGCCTCCGGCAAAGCAGAAGCTGAGCGGGATTGGCAAAGGCGTCACGTCAAGCCGATCTGGTATCCAGCCGAGGAAAGTGACTATCGTGCGCTGGAGAGGACCATTGATGCTTGGGGTGCAGAAAACTCTAGGTCATTTCTCGACCGTAGGAATGTTTTGGCCCATATGGGCAAAAGCAAACCGGACGATCTACAGCCTCATGAGGTAAACCACGCGAAATTCTTTTTGCAAGACCCACCATCATTACGAGACTTCGCGAAGGAATCTCTCGACATCGAATGGTTCGACACGCTTTTCTCCTGGGGACACTTTGACTTTTTGATTAGAGGTGCTGGAAAGTGGAGCGAGGCAGATGGAATTTTGGCGGAGCGATTCGTTGACTGGATGATAGCTAATCCTGTCGAAATTCTAGGCAAGGTCACCGAGCACAGGCCAACCTTAAATATCGATCTTTTTGACCGATTTTGTCGACGTTATCAGGACGGGAAAGCTCCTAGTGTCGACGTGGTGTTGCTGCGCCGCGTATTGGAATTTTTTAGGCCCATAATCGGCCAAAGGCGATCGTTTCTTTTCGCTTCGAGTTTCGTCGAGCGGATTTTTACAAACCTGCTCGATGACGGATATGAAGACGACGTATTTTGGCTATTAGGAATTGCTCTATGCACACACAGCAATGTAACTAAAAGCGTCAATTTTGCTTATGAGTATGCAAGATTGAAGGGTGAAAGCACCGATTCAATTCAAGAGTATGAGCTTCGGTATGAACTGCAATTCGAAAACCAGAGGACAGAGTACAGCGTAAAGGACATTTTTAAAGAGGTATTCCTTCCCCGCACTGCTGCTATCGGATTTAGGTTAGCCCATTTTCTTACACTAAAATTCCTCGAACTCCGAGCAACGGATAGCCGCGGCAAGACGAGTAATGCTAGATCACACTGGATCCGAACGGCTATCGCGTCCGATGCTCACAATAATCGCGATGATCCAGTCAACTTTTTGCTGGATCTTCTCAGAGATCATTGGGAGGCGTTGTTAGCGGTTGATCGAGCAAAAGCTGAAAGTATCTACTGGTTCTGGCAGTCGCTTAACGATGACTTGATTGAACGTCTAAGCATACATGCCCTCACTAAACTTGTTGAGGCTAATTCATGATCGACAACGCGCACGTGCTGGACATACTTTTCGGAAGAAGGAATGCCCTCTGGCGAATAGAGATCCGAAATGAGGCAATGCTATTGATGAGGGCGCTCTATAAATCCGAGACGGAATCCCGTGAGAAAATCACTGCTGCCATTTTGGCAGGACCTCCAGCTCAGCTTCTAGCGGAGGGGCACGAAGAGGCGAATTGGGATATTTTCGAAATGCTCTCGTTCCTAGAATCGGAGCATCTACCCCTACTTCCTGAGGCACAACGGAGACTTGGAGAGATTAGACAACAGAATCCGGAATGGAAATCCAACAAGGATGATAAAGCGACAATTTGGACTGAGGCAGGAAGAGGCCCCGAGAATATTACTACCGAAGTTATTACATCGATTGAACCCGAAGATATTCCCAACAAGATTGTCACTTTCAAGGATAGCTGGGAGAAGTCGCGGCGAGAGTTCTGTGAGGGAATTGGCGTGTCGATCGCCCGTGATCCAGAATGGGGACGCCGAGTAATGAATGCGTTACAGCTCAATGTCGAAACTCTGCCGCTGGATTCCATAAATCCGATTCTGTGGGGCATTCGTGCAACGCTCACCGACAACACGATCAAGATAGGGAAGGAGGATATCGTTGCACTTTTGAATAAATTCGGCTCAATGATTGATAGCAGGCCACTTCCAACTATGTGGACTAGCCTACCGAGCCTGCTGAAACACGTCATCGGGAAGTATGACCTTTCGATCGAGTCTTGGACTGAAATGGGAATTCGGCTTGGGTCTCTGTTCGAAGCGTTCGATTATGAAAGGAGCGAAGAGAGAGAACCTATCGGATGGCATCAGAGAGCAATCAACCATCCATATGGTGACGTAACGGAGCTATTTTTGAACCTAGCACAGCAACAGGTGAACATTTTACTACGATCAGAGAAACCTTTAAGTCTGGAACCGCAAGCCGAAAAGTTCTTTTCTCAAGTGTTAGCTAACTACAATATCGGTTCCAGATATGGTTTATGTTTGCTAGCGCAACGAGTGAGGTGGCTGGAGGCCATCTCACGGGACTTTACGGAAGTGTTACTTTCCGCTTTTGATTGGACTCAAGGTGGGGAACGGCCACTCGTTGCGTGGGCCGGGTATCTATGGAGCAATAGACTATCCCGCGGCCTGGTCGAGAGGTTCGAGAATGCCTACGCTCTCGCGGCGAAGAGGCATGCCGAATTTGGTACAGGAGAGCGAAGAGGACTGGCGAGTCATGTAAGCGCGGTGTTCTGGTTCTATCCGGATCGGGTCAACCTTTTGTATCAGTTTGCAAGTGCGGTCGATTCCCAACTGAGAGTGGAGCTTTTGCGGGGTTGGAAGAGGCATTTACAGAATGCGCAGGAAGAAAGCGTCAAAAAGTTTTCAGACGCGATCCTTTTCCCGTACTGGGATTGGTGCGCAAGACAGGATTTCTTTCGCGGGGCTAACGCTGATAAGGAACGATTTGGGTTTTGGGAGTTAACACCGTTTTTGTTCGCCTATTTCCCGGACGCCTGCGGTAGAGCTACTCAAAGGCAACCGTCAACAATTGATCATCTTGGTCTGTTTGTTCGCGATGCTGTTAATGAATCAACGCTACGTTACCCGGATGATCTAACAGAATTGCTAATAGCTGTCTTAGAGTGTGATCCTCATCCTCAGTGGCAAGAAGACGACTGGCGCGAAGCTTGGCACGCGCTGAAAAATTCGGGCGCAAAACGGTTGACTGATTTGGAAAATGCGCTGGCAAAAAAGGAAATTCCCCTTGAGCGGAGAGAGTAAATTGGGTAACGGTTTGCTCATTCGACGCTTCGACTTTTCCGTCCCTCGCGCAGGGTCCTTGCAGTACAACTTCTTCGACCTACCGTCAAACTCAACATCGCTCTTCATGCCAAGGCATCGCTGAAAGTTGTCGTGCTGCGTGAGGGTGAACGGCTGTGAGGTGACAGTCCATGTCGAGGCACTGGAGGCGGGGTCTCTCGCGAGCGGCTGCAAGCCGAGCAGATCACGGTTCGGCAGACACCGTATGAGATTACCGTGAGTTAGAAACGAGGTGGTCACAAAGTGTGACTACCTCCAACGGCTCAAATTTTCTCACAGCCGGCCATTGGTCTTTACCGAGCACCGGGCACTGATGGCCGCGAACGTGTTGAACAGCGCGAAATGCTGGCGGCGAATCAGGCGATACTGAAACGACTGGCCGAAATCGATAAAAGCCTTTTGCAGCACGACACGACCCTTCGCGACATCTGCCGAAAGCTACTGCTGCTTTTGAAACCGTCGCCCGATCCGCCGGAAAGACGCAATGGTTTTCGTGAAGACCAGCAGTGATTACGCTAATTGGCTATCAAAAGCGCGTGCTCGATTCGCTGCACGATTATTTTCGCTGTGCGTGAAAGCCGTGAATGGCGTGGCGGGTTCGGAACATGGAGCTGGGCAGTGTCGAGACAGCCCGGCGATGTGGTTGGAATTTTGGAGCAGTCGTTATGAGAACCAAGAAGCCGACAAACGTGGCAGTAAAGAAAACGGATCGCAATTTGGGCGCCGTCGTGGGTGCCGACACCTACGCCGTATGGGTGCGCATGTTACGAGAGCTGGTCCCTAATGGGCGCACGCATCGACTGTCTGTCATGCTGGCTGGCATGCTGCACTATGCCGCCGCGATCGCGGCCGCCGCCAACCATAAAAAAGAACATTCACTGGCTGCCTCTCTAATCGAGGCGACCGAAGCGAGTGATCCCAGCGAAGTTGAAGACTTGATCCATGATGCAGTAGTGCAATTGTTCAAAGACGCCAAGGTGCGGTTTGAGCGCGCGAGTGCCCGTGGCACAAAGTATAGCCTCGCCGAGGAAGCCTACGAAGAGTTTATTCATTGGTACGACATGCCTTGGGAATGAACAAGGGGTTAGAAGACTGTGATGGCGAACACGAGAATTGGCAAGCTGC
>JBGPIK010000169.1:0-12977 GCA_041484845.1 Binatia bacterium
CGTGCTTTGGGTGGCGCGCGACAAGGGCATTTTCCAGCGCCACGGTCTTGACGTTCGGCTGATCTATGTCGCCGGCGTGCGCTCGCTCCAGGCCCTGCTCGCTAACGAAGTGGAGATCGTCTCGGTCGCCGGCTCAACCGCCGTCCAGGCCAATCTGGCCGGCGCCGACACGGTGATCATCGGAGGGATCTCCAATAGTGTGCTCATGTCACTCATCGTGGCTCCGGAGATTACCTCGGTGGCGGGTCTGCGCGACGGGCGGTTGGCGGTCACGCGTTTCGGTTCGCTGTCGGATTTCATGGCCCGCACCTATTTGCGCCGCGCGGGGCTCACGCCGGACCGCGACGTCGCCTTGATCCAGACCGGCGGCTATCCGGAGAGTGTCGCAGCGCTGCAAGCCGGAGCAGTCAAAGGCGCGATGCTGAGCCCGCCCTATCATAAGATTGCGATGAAACGGCTCGGGTTTCGTGAGCTGGTAGACCTGAGCCAGACCATGAAGTACCAGGCCAACGCACTGGTCACGCTCCGGCGCTTCGCGCAGACGCAAGTCTCCACCGTAACCGCTTTCATGCAGAGCTACGTCGAGGCGGTTCGGGTCTTCAAGCAGGAGCGGGAGTTCACGATCGGTGTGCTGAGCCGTGCCATGCGAACCACAGACCGGGAGATCCTCGACGACACTTACAGCTTTTACCGGGACTATTTCGAAGATATTCCGCATCCCACCCTGGAAGGAGTGCAGCTCATTCTCGACGAGATGGCGCCCAGGGTTCCCCGGGCGCGGGAGGCGCGCCCGCAAGACTTCGTGGATCTGCGCTTCGTGCAGGCTCTTGATGCGGCGCGCGGGAAAAAAAGCCCCTGATGCGGGAGAGCCGAGTCTCAGATCTGCGAGCGAACCACGAAGATTGTCAACGATACGCTCTCTCCATGACGTTGCGCGACCGGATCAACTCGTTATGTCCTCGTACAAAGATGTTTCTTCGCGCGGCTTGACTCGTTGCCTTTTCTCTCGCATAGGTTAGAGCGATTCCGAAAACTTATCTTTTTTAAGGAACTCGCGTATGAGTGAAATCATTGCCATAGAAGCCGAACGCATGATTGACGGGGGCGGCGGCGCTCCAGTGGAGAACGCGGTCGTTGTCGTCGAAGGGGAGCGCATCACGGCCGCGGGGCCTGCCGCGCAGATCAAGGTGCCCGAGGGAGCCAAGCGAATGGCGCTGGGAGCGCGGACTCTTCTCCCCGGATTGATCGATGCGCACGTTCATCTGAAGGGGTGGCGCAGCTCCAACCCCAATGACATTCTCATCACTCCTCATCCACTGGCGGCTCTGCGGGCCGCGGCGGATTGCCGAAGGCTCCTTCATGCAGGATTTACCACCGTGCGCGATTGCGGCGGCTGCCTGGGACCCAACTTGAGAGACGCGATCGCGTTGAGAGAAATTCCGGGGCCGAAAATTCTCACGGCCTACCGCGGGCTCTCTCAGACCGGACGCGTGGAGACGGTCAAGTGGGCTGTAGATATAAGACCGCTGCGGCAGGAAGTCGATGGAGTCGACGAGTGCCGGCGTGTTGTTAGGGAACATATTGGCCTCGGCGCCGATCTTATCAAAGTCTCCATTACCGGGAGAGTTTATGCGCCGCAAAGCGATCCGAATCAGACTGCATACATGCTGGATGAAATCCGCGCCATCGTGGAAGAGGCGCACCGGATGGGCCGGCGGGTGGCGGCTCACGCCCAGGCGACGCAGGGCATCAAAAATGGGATATTGGCCGGCGTTGATTCCATCGAGCACGGGATTTATCTCGACGAAGAAGCCTGTCAGTGGATGCGCGAGCGAAATACCGCGCTCGTCCCTACGCTCGCCTATTTCTATCGCATCGCCACTCTGGGAGAAGGTCTCGGCTCGCCGGCGTACGCGGTACGCAAAGCGAGAGAAGTGGTTGAAGCGCACTTGAAATCGTTTGCTCTGGCCATGCGCATGGGGCTCCGCATCGGCATGGGAACGGACTTCGAGGGCTCGCCGCTTTTCCCCCACGGCGAGAATGGCATGGAGCTGGAGTTGATGGTGCAGGGCGGCATGTCGGCGGGCGATGTCATCATCGCGGCGACCGCGACCAACGCGGGAATTTTGGGAATCGATAAAAAGGTGGGAACGATAGAGGGAGGGAAAATAGCGGATCTTATCGCCGTTCCCGGAAACCCGCTAAAGGAGATCGGTCTGCTTCGCCGCGTGGAGTTCGTGATGCAAGGAGGACGCGTGGCGTGCTCGCGCATCCCCGAGATCGCAGAGATCGCATGAGATACCATTACCGAGTGGTCAACAAATGAGTTAGCATTTGAATAGTTGTGAAGTGCTTGAACGCATGCGCGAAGAATTTAGAGCAGGCCTCGAATGATACTTACCTCTTTCTTTGGATGTCAAGATTCAAGACGCGGTCCCCTATTTGTTTCGCAAGAGCTCGGATAAAGCAAAAGATACTTCGTAATGAGACGAATTGCAGCGATAATGGCAGATTTCCTGTTCTTTTTCTTCTTGGCGTCAGTGGCAAGAACGGAAGTGCTTGAGATCGCTTCTCAGTCGGTAACCAAGAGCGAAGGAACGATCTCAAGAGAGACTATTGTTACGGTAGAGGGGCCTGAAGCGCCGCCCAAGCCCAAAAGTGAAGTAAAGCCCGAAGGTCGATGGTCTGTCCAGGTAAAAGCTTCGCCAATCCGGAGCGAGTCGTTCGGGCTGGCTACGAAGCTCAAGGACAAAGGCTACGACACACAAGTAGTTGAAGCTCAAGTTCAGGGACGCACGTTGTATCGGGTCCGCGTCGGCCATTTGGCCACTAAACAAGATGCCCAGGCTTTGCTGAACCTCCTCAAGTCCAAAGAGGGATTGGGTGGCGCATTCCTCGTAGGGCCATGACAGGTGTGGCTTCAATCAAGCCATAAATCGTAAAAGTTTGAGCGAGTTGACGGTTCAGTGGACTGCGATGAACCACCCTATATGAGAAATTTTTCGATCAGGATTTTGTCTGTCTTGGGGATATCGGCGGTGCTGCTTTCGGTGTTGGTGGGAGAGGTCTGGGCGCAAACCGGCGAGGACGCCGAGAAGTGCGCAAAAGAAATCAACCCCGACCTGAAAGTGCAAATTTGCACGCGCGTCATCCAGTCGCAGCAACTGTCCAAACAAGACCTTGCGATTGCCTTCAACCACCGCGGCGTCGCCTACTATCGGAAAGGGCAGTATGACCGAGCCCTTGAGGATTACGATGCGGCCATCCGTTTGAACCCGAACGATGCCGATGCTTTCAACAACCGGGGCAACGTTTACGGGACAAAAGGGGATTACGATCAAGCCATAAAAAATTATGACCAGGTCATCCAGCTAAATCCAAACAGCGCTCTGGCCTTTAACAATCGTGGCATCGCCTATGCTCTCAAGGGCGAGTATAACCGAGCCGTCGAGGATTACGATGCGGCGATCCGCTTGAACCCGAACTACGCCGATGCCTTCAACAACCGGGGTGGCGCCTATGACGTCACGGGCGCGCACGATCGTGCCATTGAGGATTACGATGTCGCCATTCGTTTCAACCCGGGTAATGCCATTGCCTTTTTCAATCGCGGTCTCGCCTACGAGCTCAAAAAAGACTATGACCGCGCCATCGAGAACTATGGCACGTCCATCCGGCTGAGCCCAAGCAACGCTCGGGCTATCAGAAACCGAGGCAACGCTTACTCAGACAAAGGCGAGAATCGTCGCGCCATCGAAGATTATGACGCAGCGATCCGGCTGAATCCAAACAACGCCCTCACCTTTTACAATCGTGGCCTCGCCTACGCCCGTGGCGGACAGTATGAGCGGGCGCTTGAGGATTACAGCGCAGCGGTCCGGCTCAACCCCAAGCTGGCCGCGGCTTTTAACAATCGCGGGGACACCTACTTTCGTTTAGGGCAATACGACCGAGCCATTGAAAATTTTGACAGTGCAATTCGTTTGCAGCCGGACTATCTCCTTGCTCTCAACAACCGGGCACTGGCGTTCGCCGGTGCGGGCCGGTACGACCGAGCGGTTGAGGAGTACGACCGCGCTGTCCAGCGGAACCCGCAGGACGCCGCTGCCTTGTACAACCGCGGCGTAGCTCGATTCTATCAAGGTCAGTTCGCAGCCGCGGTGCAGGATCTTGCGAAAGCCGAGCAACTCACGCCCCCGGACCTTTACAGGATCCTCCAACTTTACTTAGCGCAGATCCGCGCCGGCCTGGCAAACCGCGATGAGTTCCCAGCCAAAACCTCGCGATTCAACCTGCAGCAGTGGCCAGGACCGATAGTTTCGATGTTTCTATCCGGCATGATCCCCCAGGCCGTGCTAGATGTTGCTCCGGATTCTAATGCCGAAGCGCGGCGCGGAAAGCAGTGCGAGGCGTACTTCTATCTCGGGCAGTACCTACTGATCCAGGGGAGACGCAGCGAGGCCATCAGCATGTTTCAACGAGCCGTCGCCACAGGTTTGACTGGATTCATTGAGTACAACGCGGCAAAGGCGGAACTGGCGCGGCTCGGGGAGAGCATTAAGAGGTAGGAAGAAGAAAAGGAATCGACAGTCTTTTCACTCCGTGATTTTGTCGAGAAATCCTCCGCTCGGGGTTTCTCCCATAGCGGTGGGTATTGCTAAACGTAACTCAACCCGCGGTGCCACGGTCCTAACGATGCGGAGGCCGAGTTCTCTCCAATAGCTTGATATCTCCCGAATCTTTGTCTCGGTTAGCCGCCCGTTTATTCTTGATCAGGAGATCTCGGCTAATGACAAATACGGCGGCATCGGCAATCTTCCCTTGCTCTCGGTTGTCCCATGCCTCGTCGAATGTCACTCCACTGATTCCGGTAAGGATATCGATACGATTGGGCTCGCGCCCAAGCTGAATAACGTGATCGACCTGCAAGAAATCTTCGCGCTTGATGCCGGCCTGTGCAAAACCGAAGGCTTCGATGACTGCCACCAGTTTGTCGGCGTTCTCGTCGTCTCGGGCAACAAAGATATCGAGATCGCCTGTGTACCGTGGTCGCCCATGAAACGCGAGCGCCCAGGCACCGACGATCACGTACCTAACAAGGTTCGTGTTCAGTAAGTGGATGAACTCGCGCAGATCGCTCGATAATGGCCGCATCTGGATTCTCAGGCATGATCAAGTCGAGCAACAGTTGCAGTTTTTCATTTCCGGATAGCGTGCGGTAATACTCGTAGTCGGCATTATCAGCTTCTTCAAAAGAAAGGAACTTGTGCACGACCTTTTCCATCTTGAAAATAAGAATATCACAGTTGTCAGGTAATCTACAGTGGAAACGTCATCGATAAGGGCAATCACACCGGCGCAAGACCGGCTAAAAACATTTTCGGCGCGGGCAAGATCGGCGGTGTCCGGCCGGGCCGCGAATCGGTTTCGTGATGATTTGATAAAGGACCGACTGAAGAGACTGAAGGAGATGTTGCGATGAAAAAAGAAACCGGTTGAAGTTGTCCGCGGAAGCGGAAATGTTTGCCGCGATCTTGAAAAGAAGAACGCGGGTGTGGAGCAATTCAAGGCGATCCTGGCGGCCGAGATCATCAAGGCGCTCGACCGCGAGGGCATGAGCGTGCGCAAAGTGTAGGCCCAGACCGGGATTGCGGCGGCGGGCTTCTCGCGCATCCGGAATGCCGATCTTGGGCGCTTCACTGCCGATCGCCTGATGGCGATCATCAACCGGCAAGGGTCACGGGTCGAGGTGGCGGTGAAAACGCGGCGTGCAAATACAGATCAGCACGCGTCCATGATCCGATGAGTAGGAAGTAAGAGGTCGTGGCTATGAGTGTGCCGCAGCCCGTATTTGTTTGCTCACATCCCTGTAGCGTCTCGTGTGCAGCGCCCCATAGGAGCAAGGAATGAAACGAGGACTTATAAAAGGCTTACATCAATTTCTTATTTGCGAAACTTTCATTATCTGCCCCAACTAGGCGACTGGCGTTTTTTTGCTGCTGTAGCTCACACTCCCTCCGATTTGCCCGATGAGAAAAAAGCCGAAATACGGAAGCTCTTTCTGCATACCCTTGCCACGACAAAATTCAAAGGGGAGAAGTAGCCGGACGGTGAGAGAAAATTGACAAGGGGTTTAGGGGATGTTGTTGTCTAGTGGACTCGCTCCAACCGAAGGCCATCTGACCTGCTTCCGACTACGAAGCCTTGTAAAGAAAAGAATTAGTCCCCCTAATTCTCGCTTACATTTTGGCTGAGCGGATAAACATCTCCTACCCGTTCCAGTCGGAGGGTTAGCGCTTTCATCGATTCAGGTAAGTTCGTCAAGAAAGTCTACGTCCCTTCTTAGCAACCGATTGACCATCTCTCCAATATCCTTGCCTTTTTTTCGAGCAAGATGCTCAAGTCTGCGCTGCAGCTTGGCGTCGAGGTAAATGGGCAGGCGCACCTCAGCCCCTTTACGGTAGAACTTTCCTCGCACTCCTTTGGAAAAATCGTATTCTCGTTTCATTGTCTATTTCCTCTCATATTGTTTCGCTTCGTTCTTTGTGGCTCTCCGAGCCGAAATAATGCGTATTCTTGCGCTGGTTTCCGTCTCCTCACGATAGGTGTGACAAACAACGAGCAATGTACCTGTCCGATCCAAACCAAGAGTAATCCACCTGTCCTCATCCTGACTATGTCCCTCATCAAATATTGACGTAGCGTTCTGATCCAAGAAAATTGTGGCCCCACGTTCGAAAGTAACCTGATGGTGTCTGGAGTTTTGACGAGCCTTGGTTGCGTCCCACTCAAACTGATACTGAAACGGTTTGTTCACTTCTGAATTATCTCACAACCGGCGTAGCAATTCACGATCTCTTAAAGAACCAACTGTTGAGCCTACTGCCACGATTCTGGCAGTGGATTAATGTAACTCCCCTCAGATCTAAAAAAACAAAACCGCCCGATTATTCCTTACCTACAGAAAACTTGTCAAGGACTATTGCTTTTCCAGCGCTGCCGATCCGGAGGATTAAAGGGGACATTCTTCTTTTCTCTTGCCTGATGACCATTAACCGGGGTAAATGGGTGTATGCCACGTACGGCCCGAGCCTCGGTAAGAGGCCTCTGCTATCACCGTCACGTCATCAATCGGGGTAATGCGCAGATCGAGGTATCCCACATGGACGGTAACTACCGAGCATTTGTCGAGTTGATTAGGTTGGCTTGTGAGCGGATTCGGATGCGGGTTCTTGCGTATTGCGTCATGCCCAATCATTTTCACTTGGCTCTGTGGCCCCATTCAGATCGAGACCTTGGGCGGTGGATGCAATTTCATAGTCTTTTGGTGATGTCTGTCGGCAGAAGTACTTGTCACGCCCTGGCGAGCAGGTTTTTGGTTTTTTTCTTCCTCTTTTCTCTGGTGAACGCTTCAAGCTTTCAAGCCGCCTCGCCCCCTACCCGGGTGGTGCTTTCATCCGCCAGTTTCAGCGAGAAGGAGGGTGCGCTTTTCGTTGCTGAGGATCAAGGGTTTTTTCAAAAATATGGTCTGGATGTAAAGCATGTTTATATGCGTACTGGGTCGGTTGCTCTTTCCGCGCTGGCCTCGGGTGATGCTCAATTCTACAGTGGATCTCCTACAGCTACGACCCTGGGCGCCTTTACCGGAGGGCTCGATGGGGTTTTCGTCGCCGGATTGATCAACAAACTCAGCGGCGCTTTCGTGGTCGAGCCTTCTATAAGAAGTCCCTCTGACTTGAAGAATAGAACTATCGGTGTCCAGAGCATCGGTGGCGGGCACTGGATGATTACCATGCTGGTCCTCAATCATTGGGGGCTCGACCCCAAGCGGGACAATATCCAGCTCAGAGTTTTAGGAGACTACTCCGTGCTGGCACAGTCGATCGTTGCCCGCATCATCGACGGGGCCCACTTGAGTTACACCTTTGCCGCGAACGTGGAGCGCCAGGGGTTCCGGATTCTCGCAGATGAGCTGAAACTGGGTATTCCCTATCAGAACACTGCGATCATAACCCGACGCAGTTTTGTCAACTCTTCACCCCAAGTAGTCGAGAGATTGCTCAGAGCCTTGGTCGATGCGGTTGCATTTGCCCTTGAGCCTGCCAACAAGGTTTCAGTTATGAAGAGTTTGGCCCGAGGGCTTCGTCTGCCACAGGTGGCGGACGCGGCGGAGGGATATGAAGGCATGATATCACTTTACGAGCGGCGGATGTATCCCACGGTGGCAGGGATACGTAACGCCATACAGCTTCTAGGAACCACCAATGAGAAGATCCGTTCCCTTAAGGCAGAAGACTTAGTGAATGACAGTTTTATAAAGAAATTAGAACAAGAAGCTCGATGAAGAGATAAAGCCTCGAGCCACGCGGTTCTAAGTCGCAGCGACGAATCTAGATTCAGCAGCTCAGAATTTGCGTCGCGGGCTATTGTTATACTTGACGTCCCTCCTCCGTTTGCCCTACTTTACGCGCAACCATTACCGAAGGGATGAATACACTTGGAGGTTTTAATGAAGTTGATTGGACTCATCTCCCCGAATCTCAGCGAGGACACTTTGGCAGACGTATACAAGGTTTTCCCGGATGGGATTCGCATCGAAGGACGGACGCTCAAGGTGGGAAAATACACCGATGACGAGTTCCACAGGGCAGAGCAGGCATTCTCGGATCTTGTGCGTGACCTGGCTCGTCAACCATTGGATTTTCTCATGGTTACGGGAGAGCTGTTCCTCTCTTATAAGGGCCCGGGCTCGGATCGCCAGATTCTCGACCTAGTCAAAAAGATCACGCCGACGCCTGCTTCGACAGTGCTGACAGCGGTCACGCGAGGATGTCAGGCGCTAGGGTTAAAGCGAGTGGTAATGGCTACGCCGTTTCCGGAAGATCAGGACGAGCGCCTCGTGCGCTTTCTAGCTCACGACGGCATTGAGGTAGTAGCATTCCGCGGTCTAGGGTGCCCGAATGCCGATGTTATCTGGACTCTTCCGCCGGAAACCGGCTATGAGCTGGCCACTTCGCTGTTGCGTGAACATCCGGACGTCGACGGCGTGTATATGCCATGCAATAAGTGGCGCATTATCTCTGTCATCGACCGCATCGAGAAGGAAAGCGGTAAGCCGGTTGTGACGAATACGCAAGCCTGGGTCTGGGAAGCGCTGCGTGCCATGGGAATGAAGAATCCCATTCCAGGCTATGGCCGTCTTTTGAGTGACGAGAAGCGTTAGCGTCAGACCTTTACAGACTGTTAAAAAGTCTATGTTCACCCTTCGAGCGCCCCAGGGCGAGCGGAGTAAGTCTTTGAATCGCGCGTACAAGTCCGTTCATGCTGAGCCGTGTCGAAGCATGCGGCCACTTTTTCGACAGCCTGCAACAATTTGACCCTAACATTCTACGCATGAATACCATTCGACTGCGCTTGACGCCCGTCACCGCCGCTTGATACATGCTGCACCAGGCTTCGATTTTTGGCGCGAAGCTTAGCTAAGGAGTCGTTATGAAGAGGAAAGACTTTTTATTCGTCGCATCGTTTTTTTTCATTATGCTATTACCGCTCGGGTTCTCGGCAAGTGCAGGCGAGGCAAAAGCGCGCGTTAGTGGCGCGCCGACGTATGATGTCGTTGTTGTAAACGGCAAAGTCATCGACGGCAGCGGCAATCCATGGTTTTACGCGGACGTTGCGATCAAAGGCGGCAAGATCGTAAAGATCGGCAAAATCGATCCCTCCTCGGGCAGGAGAGTGATCGACGCGAAGGGGATGGTCGTCACGCCTGGGTTCATCGATCTGCACACTCACACGGATATGACGGTGCTGGCCGACGGCAACGCGGAAAGCAAGGTGCGTCAGGGCGTCACTCTGGATATTATCGGGGAGAGCGCAACGGTTGCGCCCCTCTCGGGTAAGGCTTTGGAAGAGTATAAAGAAGATGCGAAACGTCGCGCCGGCGTGGATGTGGATTGGACGACCTTGGCGGGATATTTTCGTCGTCTGAACAAGAAGGGTTCTTCCATTAACATTGCGTCGAGCGTTTCTCCGCAGCAAATCCGTAAGGTCGTGATCGGCTTCGAGAACCGTCCTGCGACCGCTGCGGAAATTGACAAAATGACCAAACTCGTGGCGGAGGCCATGGAAGAAGGCGCCGTAAATCTTTCGACGGCATTCACCGGCGGCGGCTACAGGTATGCCGACGAGATGATCGCGATGGCCAAAGTGGTAGCCAAATACGGCGGCTATTATGGGACGCACATCGGGGGCGAGGGCGAGCAGGTGATGGAAGAGCTCGATAAAGCCATTCGGGTAGGCGAAGAGGCGAAAATTCCCGTGCACATCTACCACATTAAAGTACGCGGCAAGAATAATTTCGGGAAGATTAAGGAAGTGATCAAGAAGATCGAAGCCGCCCGTGCGCGCGGCCTCGATATCACTGCCAACCAGTATCCCTACACGGCTATGGAACATCCGTGGGCGAGGTTATTTCCTACGTGGGTGCAAGATATGCCGCGCAAAGATGCGATCGCGAAGCTGAAGGAGCGCGCGTTCCGCGACAAGATCAAGGCCGATAAGGAATTCCCCGAGTATGTAAACGAACACGGCGGATGGGAGGGAGTCGTCGGCACCGTATTCAACCATCCCGGCAATAAAGCTTACGAGGGGAAGAGCATTCTCGATATCGCCAAGCTGCGGGGGCAATCGGATCTGGCTGAGACTTGCTTCGATCTCATTGTCGAGGAAGGAGCGTTCATTCCCGGGGTTCACCACACGATGTCCGAAGAGGACGTGAGATATGTTATGCAGATCCCATGGGTGTCCATCGCCTCCGACGGCAGCGCGATAAATCTGAGCGCGCCCGGCAAGCCTCATCCGCGAAGCTTCGGCACAAACGTTCGCGTGTTGGGCAAGTATGTGCGCGACGAGAAGGTACTTACCTTGGAAGACGCGGTGCGGAAAATGACTTCGCTGCCGGCGCAAACTCTGCGGCTCAAGGATCGCGGCCTGCTGAGGGAAGGTTATTGGGCTGATGTCGTGGTTTTCGATCCCAATACAGTCTCGGACCCGGCGACGTATGAGAACCCGCAGCAATACGCCAAAGGCGTACCGTACGTGCTGGTCAACGGAACCGTCGTCATCGATAAGCGCAATCACACCGGCGCAAGACCGGGTAAAAACATTTTCGGCCCGGGCAAGAACGGCGCTGCCCGGTTAGGACGCGGATCGGTTTCGTGATGCGAGGTGGACGCATGGCGTGCTCCCACGTGCTGGAGATTGCAGCGATCTCATGAAACATAATTAGCGAGCGGTCAACAAAAAATGACTTAGCCTTTCAATAGCTGTGAAGTGCTTGAACCCGGCGCCATCTCAGGGGTGCTTTTAATGCTGTAACGAAACGATTGACTGATATGAGGTTCATGGCCACGCTGATAGGGAAGATTTTCCGTACGGGATTCTTCATTGCGATGCTTGGGTCCGTATTTGCAGTTACCGTTCCGGCCCAAGATAAACCAATCGCAGCTCCAGAACTCAACACGATACTCATGGAATCTACCTTTCGAATTCATGGTCCAAAGATGGGCGATGGTGAAGCCATTTCTTTCGGGACCGCATTTCTGATGGGAAAACCAACGCCGGATAAAAGCAAATATTACTACGTACTAATTACTGCTGCTCACGTTTTGGAAAATATTGGTGGAGAAAACGCTACTCTGACACTGAGAGAAAAACACAGCGATGGAAGCTATTCTCAGAAATTGTGGAACGTAAGACTCCGAGACAAAGACAAACCACTCTATGTCAAACACAAGGACGCCGATGTAGTTGCGCTATACGTCGATATGCCAGATGATCTTAATGTTCAGATTCTTCCGATAAATCTACTGGCCGACGATGAGTTACTGAAGAAATTTGAAATTCACCCTGGTGACGAACTGCTTTGCCTCGGCTTTCCTCTCTTCGTGTCTAACGATTCTGGATTCCCCATATTGCGCAGTGGAAAAATAGCGTCTTATCCAATTGTCCCGACAGAGGTTAACAAGAGTCTCTTATTTGACTTCCGTGTTTTTGAAGGAAACAGCGGTGGACCTGTGTATTTTGTAGATCGTAGTCGCATATATGGCGGTTTGACTCATCTCGGGGAGACGGTTCAATTCGTAGTTGGGCTAGTGACGTCACAATTGGGCGCAAAGCTATTCAACAATCAAATGCTTCAGTTGGCAACAGTTGTCCCATCGCCTTACATAATCGAGACGATTGATCTTCTGCCTGCAACATCGCCCTACAAGTGATTATCGGCTGGAGCCGGGCCAGTGTTGTCGGGGTCGATTTAAATCCTTTCCCGTGCAGACCGATGAGCACTTTGTCACGGTAGCAAGATATGTTGAAGGAAACGCGCTGCGGGCAAACTTGGTTCAGAGAGCCGCGGAGTGGCGTTGGTCAAGGGTGTATCAATTGGTGCGAACAGGGGAATAACTACGGGGTCAGCCGTGATATTTGCAATTTTATGCTACCTCTTTAAGTATTTTGATCCCTACGCTGACTGAAATAGCAAATATCAGGCGCGACCCCGGTTTCCGACCCCAATCTCCTTTTAAAAGCCCCCTTCTCTTTCCAGCTTGCGCGTGATCCGGTCATCGGCAAGATCCTCCGCCTTTAGTCGAACGTGCCGTGCGGTCTGACTTCTACGACTCTACTTTCTTCCCGGGGGCGCTATTTACGCGGGGCGACTCGGCGCAGCCGATCGGCCAATTCTTCGTAAACTTCTCGCCGGTGGTCGACGGCGAAGATCCTGATGGTCCGCGCTTTGCGGCCCAATTGGTAAATGATGCGGAATCGCCTGACTTTGAATGAGGCGACAATTTTCTGGCGCGTCCGGGTTTCCCGTGGGTAAGCTGAAGGGATAGCATGGTCAACCAGGGAGGGAACGGCCATGCAAGACACCGCGCTTTATCAATACCTGTTGGGCTTGAAGTCGCCGTGGACCGTGAGCC
>JBGPIK010000170.1:0-12968 GCA_041484845.1 Binatia bacterium
CATGGCGGCGCGGGGTTTGCTCATTTCATTTCTCGATAACGTCTATCACTACCGTACGCCTGTGAGCGATATTTTCTACGCACAAAATTTGTGGCTGCCGCCATGGCCAGCTAAACTCCTGCTGAACTTCAATCTGCACGGCATTCATCATCGTCATCCGGCGGTTCCGTGGCGCGGCCTGCCACTTCTGTTTCATGATCAAGCGGAGATTTATCATGGCAACTATTTTGCGGCTGCGGTCGATCAGCTCAATGGGCCGTTGGCCCTGCAGGATTTGCCGAGCGCCGGCTAGTGTGGTTTTTGCTTTTCTGTCATTTCGAGCGGCGGCTAGAAATCTTGGATGCTCACGCCTATTCGGGAGGAAGCCAAAGGAGAGACGCTCGTATTTAAGCGGCTTTCTGGAAAAGCAAAAGCGAGAACCATTCTTTTGCGTCGGTAAAGTGCTCGACCGGGTGCAGATCGAAAAAGCCCAGTTGTTCCTGCAAACGGATGGGGTCAAACTTGCGACTTATTTCCACCAGTATCCTGGCGTTCTGTGGCCAATGAAATGACCTGCCGAAGGAGGGAAAGCTAATATCCTGGGTGGCGGTAGCGACGGCATACATTTCGATTTGCGCCCATTCGGGATTATACCAGGACTGATAGCGCATCTTGCTTAAATCGAAGTTGCCGCTTGTGACGCGGTTGATGTTTGTAAACACGTTGAGAATAAATTCGGCGGTAAGTCCCTGCGAGTCGTCGTAAGCGGCTTCGAGAACGCTGTGATCTTTCACCCGGTCGGCGCCGAGCAACAGAAAATCGCTTGGCCCCATCGCCTGCGAGAGCAGGCTAAAAAAACGCACGAACGCCGCGGGATTGAAATTGCCAATGGTGCTGCCGATAAAAACGAACAGTGTCGGCAGATCTTTATCAATGCTGCAGACGCCTTCTTCGTAGCGCGCATGAAGGCCGTGAAACTCGATGGCCGGAAGCCGGGCGCTCACGTGCTTTCGTGACGCCCGCAGCCCGGGCAGGCTAACGTCGATGGGCGCGAAGATTCCTGATCCCCTTTGCCGCGCTTGCTCGCTCAACAGGTGAGTGGTCTTCTTGGCGGAGCCCGCGCCCAGCTCGACGATGCATTGGACCGGTGCGGCGGCAATGATTTTCGCCGCGTCCTGTTCGAGCAGGGCGTTCTCAGTGCGCGTCAGGTAATATTCCGGCAGCTCACAAATGTTTTCGAAGAGCTCCGAGCCGCGATCGTCGTACAGATGGTAAGCTTCGAGCCAGCGCGGCTGATCCCACAGCGTTCTCATGATCGAGAGCGCCGGGTCTTCGCGATGACCGTTCTGAGCGAGGGACCAGATGGACGCTTCACTCATGCGCCAAAGCGGTTGATGCACAGGGGCAAAAAACGACGGTGATGGGGCGTGTTGCATGCGCAAATTCAACTATAAGAAATTTAACTGGATTGTCCAGCCATAGGCATGGTAAATCTCGATCTAGATGACGCCGTCCGAATATAGCATCGAGTTCGATCATGTCAGCTTCAATCTCGCCGACGGCAGGCCTTTGCTTTCCGATCTGACGCTGGAAGTCAGGACCGGTGAAACCCTGGTGCTGCTCGGCCGCAGCGGTTCCGGCAAAACGACCACCATGAAGCTTATCAACCGCTTGCTCGATCCGAGCGCGGGTGAAGTCAGGGTCGAAAGCCAATCAACGTTGGAGTGGAATCCCATTAAGCTGCGCCGACGCATCGGCTACGTGATTCAGGAAATTGGCCTCTTTCCCCATCTAAACGTCGAGGATAATATCGCGCTCGTTCCGCGGCTCGAGCAATGGCAACCGGATCGGATTGGCGAGCGGGTGCGCGAGCTGTTGCACATGGTCGGCCTTGAGCCTGACCGTTTTACCAAACGCTTTCCCAAGGAATTGTCCGGCGGGCAGCGCCAGCGAATCGGCGTAGCGCGGGCGTTGGCGGCCGATCCCCCGATCATTTTGCTGGACGAGCCTTTCGGTGCCTTGGATCCGATCACGCGGCGCGACCTGCAGCAGGAATTTCGCGCGCTGCAGCGCCGGCTCAACAAAACCATGGTGTTCGTGACCCACGATGTACGCGAAGCCTTGCTACTTGCAAACCGCATCGGCCTGCTGAAAGACGGCAAGCTCATCCTGTTAGGCGGGCAAGCGGATTTGCTCAACTCCACCGATCCCGAGGCGCAAGCTTTTGCCGCTTGCGCTCTCGACGGTCAAACACCGGGGACGGCGTCGTGAGCCTGCTTCAATTCCTGCTGCACAATCGCCGCGAAGTCACCGAGCTGGCCCTGGAGCATCTGTTCCTTGTGGCAGTTTCCACCGGCATCGCCATTCTCATCGGCGTGCCACTCGGTATTTTGCTAACGCGCAAGCCCGGTTTGAGCAAACCCGTTATCGGCATCGCCAACATGATGCAGACGGTGCCCAGTCTGGCGCTGTTCGGTTTTCTCATCCCGCTCAACGTCTATTTATTTAGCATCAAAGTGATCGGCGGCATCGGCGCGCGTACCGCGATCGTCGCTCTGGTGCTTTACGCTCTGCTGCCGATTATCCGCAATACCTTCACCGGCATCAGCAATGTCGATCCGGCGATTCGCGAAGCCGGACGCGGCATGGGCATGACCGATCGCCAGCTACTCTTCCAGGTCGAGTTGCCGCTGGCCTTGGGAGTGATCTTGGCGGGCATTCGGGTCGCGACCGTCATCTGCGTCGGCACGGCGACCATCGCCGCCGCTATCGACGCGGGAGGCTTGGGGCGCTATATTTTTCGCGGTCTACGCATGAACGACAACACGCTGATTTTGGCCGGCGCGGTGCCGGCGGCGATGATCGCGTTGGCGGCGGACTTTTTATTCGGCTACGTCGAGAAAGCGGTTCAAGAAGGTGAAACGATCGGAAAAAGATCACGGAAATTGATCTGGCTGACCGTCGGCACCGTAGTGCTCCTCGCGACGGTGTGTATTGGCGTTTACTATCCCGTAGCAGGCGGCGCTCGCGTCGCCGTCGGATCAAAGGATTTCACCGAACAGATCATTCTCGGCGAGCTGCTCGCCCAGACGATCGAAGGCGACACCGGCTTGGCCGTCGAGCGCCGTTTCGATCTCGGCGGAAACCTGGCGCATGAAGCGCTCGTCGCCGGCGAAATCGACACGTATGTCGAATATACCGGTACGGCGTTGCTGGCTATCTTGAAGGGGGAACGCTCAAACGATCCGGAGGAAGTCTACCGACGGGTGAAGGCCGATTACGCCACGCGGTTCCATATCGAATGGCTAAAGCCGCTTGGATTCAATAACACCTTTGCGATCCTCGTGCGGCGCGACGACGCCGACAGATTTCATTTGCGGACGGTCAGCGATGCCGCGCGCGTGTCGGCACAGTGGCGCGCCGGGTTCGGCCAGGATTTTATTTCGCGTCCGGACGGCTACGCCGGCTTCGCCCACGCGTATGGCTTTCGCTTTAAAGAAACCCGTGAAATGGATCTTTCGTTGACTTATCGCGCGCTCGCCGACAAGCAAGTCGATCTGATTGCGGGCAATTCCACCGACGGGCTGATCGCTCGCTATGGTTTGGTTCAACTGGAAGATGACCGCCACTATTTTCCTCCTTACGATGCGGTTCCGGTCGTGCGCCAGTCTGTCCTGGATAAACATCCGGAGTTGGCCTCCGTTCTCCAGCGGCTCGGGGGCATTCTTTCGGTAAACGAAATGCGCAAGCTCAACTACGCCGTGGACGGCGAGCACAAGCAGGCCCGGGATGTGGCGCGCGAGTTTTTGCTGCAGAAAGGGTTGGCGCGTTGATTCAAATGAATTGAGGAGGAAAAGATGCCGCTTTTCTTAAGCAACGAAGATGTTGCGCAAGTGTTGACGATGAAAACCTGCTTGGAAGCTCTCGAGGTTCTTTATGGCGAGCTCGGGGCGGGCAAAGCCGTAGCGGCGGCGCGCACCGACATACACTCGCCAACCGCCGCGGTTTATGGCGCTGAAGCGCCCATGGCACATTACTTGAAGAGCATGAGCGGTGCGTCGCCCCATTTCGGCACGGCGGCGCTGCGCTTTTCATCGGATATCGTAGCATGGCGGCAGGCCGGTGATGGCATGCGTCGCGAAAAGATGCCTACGTTACCCGGTGAGCGCTGGCTGGGTATTGTGTTGCTCTTCAGCACAGCCAACGGCGAGTTGCTGGCGATCATGAACGATGGTGTCATTCAGCGCATGCGCGTCGGGGGCACGAACGGGGTGGCGACAAAATACCTGGCCCGCGGCGATGCCGAAAGCGTGGGATTGATCGGTTCCGGGTGGCAGGCGGGAACGCAAGTCATGGCCGTTTGCGAAGCGCGCCGGATCAAGAAGATCAAGGTTTACAGTCCCACGCGGGCCAATCGCGAAAACTTTGCTAAAGAGATGAGTCCGGCTGTAGGCGTGGAGATCATGCCGGTGGATTCGCAGGAAGCAGCCGCCCGTGGTGTCGACATCATCATCACGTCGACCAATTCACGCAAGCCTTTTCTCGGGCCCGAAGTGCTGCGCGAAGGGGTTCACTTGAGCTGCATGCAACGGGATGAGGCCGACGACGACGCGCTGCGCCGCTGCAGCCCGCTGCTGGTGCACACCCACTTGACGGAAAACAACAGCACATCGTCGCAGTTGAATGAAATGGCAGCGGATGGATTTGAATTTCGCGATCATCCTATGCAGCGAGGCATCGACTGGAAAACGCTGCCGACGCTCGCCGATCTCGTTGCTGGGCGCACAAAGGGGCGCGAGCGCTCCGAGCAGATCACCGGTTTCGTAAATAACATCGGCCTCGGCGTACAGTTTGCAGCCGTGGGCGCCAAAGTGTTTGAGGCCGCGAAAGCAAAAGGCTTGGGACGCGAAGTCCCGCTCGATTGGTTTACCCAGGATGTGCACCCGTGAGATCGCCTGATCGCGATTCGTTTTGAGTTTAGCATGAAATCGTTTTGCGATACGGCGAGAAAAGAGCGGAGGGCGAGATTATGCATCGGATACTCAGAGTTGCGCAGGGAATATCGGTCATTGCTGTAGTGATTTGGGCGGGCTTCGATGCCTTTGCCCAGAACAAACTGTTGCTCGGTTATTCGTCATTGAGCTCGAACCAAACACCGATCTGGATCGCGAAAGAAGAGGGGTTTTATAACCGTTTCGGCATAAACGCGGATCTGATCTTGATCGAAGGCAGCACGCGTGGCGCCCAAGCGCTGATATCCGGCGACCTGCCGATGATCGGCATGGCCGGGCAGGCGATTATCAGCTCTCGAGCGCGCGGCGCCGATCTGGTTGCGGTCGCGGGAGTGGTGAACAAGATGAACTATATTTTCGTCTCTTCGCCTGCCGTTAAGAAACCCGAAGACCTCAAAGGTAAGCGGATCGGAATAAGTCAAATCGGTACGGCTTCGTATCACGCGGTGGTATTGGCCTTGAAACAATGGCATCTGGACGCCCGGCGTGACTTTATCACGATTCTCCAGGTGGGAACGCAAGCGGCCAGGGTGGCTTCCTTGAATTCGAGCGGCTGCGACGCGATCATCATCAATCCGGGTCTTGGCTCTTCGATGAAGCAGCGCGGCTTCAATATCATTGCCGATTTTAGCGAATTGCCGATTCCTTATCCGCTGCAGTTGATCGCCACGAGGGAACGATTACTCAGGACGGACCCGGATCTTGCCGAAAGGCTGATCAAAGCTTATGTGGCAGGAAACGCATTCACGCTCGATGCCAAAAACAAAAACCGGGTCAAGGCTGTTTTGGCGAAGTATCTGCGATTGCCTAATGTGGAAGCGGCCGAGGAACATTATCAGTCGGCTCTAGCCGTTATGGCGAAGAAACCGTATGTCGAGATCGCCGGAATGTCATCGATGATCGAATTTCTTGCTGAGAGCGATCCCAGCGTAGCGAATATCAAACCGGAGCAAGTCATCAATCATACAATATTGAAAAAACTCGACGACTCGGGATTCATCGACCATCCGTTCGGAAAATAGTTAACCGTAATCCGACAAAAACTCGCAGGATATTACCGGTTACCGAGGGCGGTGAGACCGGAAGGCGTGGGTACTGAGCATCCAGGTTGCGTGAAGTCCCCGGCTGTCTGGAACATCACCATAGGTGGCTTGCCGGCGGGCCCTCAAGGCACTGTCCCATTGCCCACGGCTGCAGGGCTCATGGCCCTCTGAGCCGGTCCGAAAAAATGTCGGATTAAGGTTAGCTCCAGGACACTTCCTCAGCCGCATTCTTTCCCGCGATCTTTCCGGCAACGAAGCATTCCGTAATATTGCCTGCTTCAAGATAGAGGTGACCGTATATCGAGCTGATCTCGCCGGCGACATAGAGTCGCGGAATCGGCTTTTTCATAGGATCTAAGACTCTTTGATTGACGTCGTGCTCGGGTCCTCCCTGGGTGTTGTTAACGATAGGCCAGGCTTCCATGACGTAAAAGGGCGGTGTCGCAATCGGCATCATCGTTTTCGGCGGACGCTTGTAATCTTTGTCTTCGCCTTCGCCGCAGAGCGAGTTCCAGCGCTCCACCGTGGTTTTGAGAACCTTAGGATTTACATCAATCTGGCCCGCGATTTCTTCTAAACTATTGCCCTTTTTGATCCAGCCCTTATTTAATTCTGCGAAATTATCTTCGCTCCACTTTGCGTCGTAACGCTCGTCATTGACGATAGGGATTCCGATGGGGCCTAGCCTTCGGCCCTCTTCGTCGAAGATCAGGTGACAGGGGATGCGCGGGTAGTCCTGAATATCCGCGTCGTAAAATTCTAGCGGCCGGGTTCCGGTATCTTGCGGCGCGGGTGGATATTCATCCATAAACCGCTTGCCGAACCGGTCCACGGCAATCCAGATCATTTTGCGGTTTTGATTGCGCGGTCCCGCCCAGACATGACGAATCGCGAACGGCAGCTCGGGAAATTTAAAGCCGTAGCCGCCATGGAAGTGCCACATGTGCCAGAGCGCAGCGCCCGCTTTTTGCGCCATCCTGAGGCCGTCGCCCGTATTGCCGAGATAAACGGGATAAACCGGCTGGGCTTCAAAATATTGCAGCTTGATAGCGTCGCTGTTTTCGTAGCCGCCGCAAGCAAGGATCACGCCCTTGCGCGCTTTAATATTGATCTCGTGGCCGTTCTGGTCCGCGCAGAGGCCGAGAACTTGACCGTCTCCATCGGTTATCAGCTGCTTCGCCGGGGTTGAGAGCATCACCTCGATGTTGCGACGCGCGACGTTGTCGTAAACCATCTTGAACAGGCGCGCTCCCCCCCGCAGTCCCTTGGCCCAGGGAAAAGCATCATAAGCCGCAAAATCCTTGAGCTTGATCGAGTCGATGTCGTTTGTCCCGGGAAAGGGATAAGTGCCGTGGCCGCGCACCTCTGTTTGCGTAGGCTCGGTGCCGCTGACTTTCGCCAGCTCTCTTACCCAATCGATAATCCCCACCATTTCTTCGGCCATGGTGCGAAGGACATCATCCGGAGTCGTTCCATTGCAGGATCGCTTCAGATATTGAAAGGCACCTTCCGCGTTGCGCGCAAAGGCGACGCCGCCGCCGGATAGAATGGAAATGCCGCCGGGGTGCGGCATCTTTTCCAGCAGGAGGACTTGCGCGCCGGCATCATGGGCCGTAATCGCCGAGATACCGCCCGCGGCACCATAACCGACCACGATAACGTCAACTTCCTTATCCCAATGAGTAGGTTTTGCAGTTTTACCCATGTGCAATCCTTATGAACGGTCCAATGGCTAGTAGCGAGACGGAACAATGGAGTAATGGCTTAAAGGGATCGATCAAATCAATACTCCATTACTCCAACACTCCTGCACTCCAACGTATTACAACCGCTCTTCCAACCAATCCAGCATGTACGGCACATTGTGCGCCCAGTAGTCGTGGCTGCAGTGAATCCTACCCGCGGGATCATTCTGATCGTAAATCCTCAGCGTCTTATCGTGCGCGCCGATCGCGGAGAACAGCCGTTTTGCTCCCTCCACGGACATCAAAGTGTCCGATGCCCCGTGGGTGATCAAAGTCGGGCAGGCGATGTTTTGGGCGATACCGGCCATCGTGAAGTCCTTCAGCCGCCGGCGCGCCTCTTCGTGACTTACCCCGCCCAGCAGACGTTGACAAGTGGGTTGGAGATGAACGCAGAAATCATACAGGTCCTCAAGAATACTATAACAGCCGCTCCAAGCAATGAGCGCCTTGACGCGCTTGTCAAAAGCTGCAACCCGAGGAGCGTAATAACCGGCCATGCTGATGCCGATCAGCCCGATGCGCTTCACGTCGACCTCCGGGCGCGACAACAAGTAGTCAATGCAGGTTTTTCCCGGAATTTCATAGTCCGCGCGGGTCGCGATGTTCTTTAGATACATGGAGGATCCCCGTCCCGGAGTATCGACCAGCAGAACCGCCCAGCCTCGTTCCAGCATGGGTTTAGCACCAAAGTAAATTTCCTCCGCGAATGAGTCGGCGCCGCCGATAAAAAATATCGCCGGCCACTTGCCGGGCTTGGGTTGAACCGGGTGGCAGAAATAGCCGTCGTATTCCTCAGTGCCGCAGCGCACAGAGATAATCTCGATCTTCGGCTCGTGGAGTTTGGCCGCCGCGCGAAAACACTCCTGGGCCTTACGGAAGCGCTCCGCCTTGACGTCGTTCTGAGCAGAGGTAAGAAAAACGTCGGCCATCCGATAGTACTGGTTAGCGTTAAAAAATAATCGAATAGCCGTGTGCCGATGATTCTTGGCCAATGCGGCTTTGGCTGTCGCCTCGGTGCTTTGCGCCAATTCGAGCCATGACCGTTCCCAGCCTGATTTGTCGCCAGCCTCGATTCTTGCGCACGTGCGCGCGATATCGAAAATATCCCCGCCACCTTCTTGCGCCTGGGCCACCAATCTCAGAGTTTGCCCACCGAAAGGATGAGTCGGTGTGAAAAAATCAAACATGATGCCTCCTGAATCGAACGGAATAGTTCGCCGAAATGTTGTTTATCGATCTTACTTTAAATACCTGCGGAAAGTCCACGCCGGAGGCTTTTATGGATGCGGAAAAATGCTCCACGGGCTGTTCGGGCGGACTGAACCCGGTTGTGTCTCAGATGCTTTCGTGAGGCTCTGGAACCTGAATAGAATCGTTGAAAATCAGAAGTTGAGTTGACATCGAAATCCTATACGCGCTACCAATGGGCGAGCGGGTCATCGGGGCCGCCGGTGTCTGTGGACTGTCCGAGTAAGCGGCGGCGGGCGCTATGAGCGAATTTTGCGCGACCCCTTACAGGCGAGACGAACAATTCATTAGGAGGTGAGCATTGGCGTATAAGACTATTGGTAAATCTCTTCCCCGCATCGAAGGCGTGGGTAAAGTAACCGGCGAAACTCGATTCGCTGCCGATCTGCGATTCGACGGCCTACTTTGGGCCAAAGTCTTGCGCAGTCCGATTCCGCACGGGCGTATCGTTAAGGTCGACACATCGAAGGCCCGTGTCGTATCCGGCGTGCATGCGATCATTACCGGCGCCGATGTGACTGACATCTTCGTCGGGACCCGAGTCAAAGATCAGCCGGTTTTGGCAACCGATCGGGTGCGCTTTGTCGGCGACGCGGTCGCCGCGGTTGCGGCGGAAAGCGTCGAAATCGCCGAGCACGCACTCACCCTGATCGATGTCGACTATGAGGAACTGCCGTTTGTCGATGATCCGGTGGAGGCATTGAAACCGAGCGCGCCGTTGCTTCACCCGGACCGCTCTAAATACAAGAACGCGCCGCAATTGCCGGATGGCGTTCCACCGCATAATTTACAATCCTACGTGCTCTGGAAAAACGGTGATTTAGATGCGGGATTCAAACGGGCCGCTCGGGTTTTCGAGCATAGCTTTCGCACGCCGCTCTCGCATCACGGTTACATCGAGCCTCATGCCTGTACCGTGCAAGTTCATCCCGATGGACGCGTGGAAGTTTGGGCATCCAACAAAGGGCCATGGGGTTTACGCGACCAAATGGCTGAAGATTTCGGCGTGCCGAAGGAAAAGATCAACGTTCATGTCCTTCATGTCGGCGGCGATTTCGGAGCGAAGGCCTCTCTGATCGACGTTCCCATCGCTTACTATTTATCGAAAGCAACCGGCCGGCCGGTGAAATTGGTTTTTGGTTCCACGGAAGAGATACTCGCGGGCGGCCATCGTCATCCGGCCGTCATCACGCTGCGCACAGGAGTTGAAGAAAATGGTTCGCTCGCTGCGGTGAAAGCGACCATTCATTTTGGCGGCGGCGCGTATGGTTCACAGAAAGCCAATCCGCAGGTGACGGTGCTCGGAGGGCGCCGCCTCGCCAGCATGTATCGCATGCCCGCCATCAGTGTCGAAACCTTTTGTGCCTACACGAATCACGCGCCGTGCACGCAGACGAGAACTCCCGGCAGCCCGCAAATTGTGTTTGCCCTTGAGTCTCAGATGGACATCATTGCCCTGGAGCTTGGCATAGATGCCATCGAACTGCGCCGGCGCAACATTCTCCATGACGGCGATCCTTCGCCTATGGGGGAAAAGTGGAATCACATCCTTATCGGTGAAGTGCTGGAGCGTGCCATCAAAGCATGTGGTTGGAAAAAAAGGGGCGCAAAGAAAAACCGCGGTTGGGGTATCGCGCTCTACGAGCGCGGCACGCCCGAGGGCAAAGCCAGCGCCGCGATAACCTTGGAAACCGACGGCAAGATTAATGTCCTGACCGGCGTGCCTGATGTGGGTCCGGGTTTTTATACCATCACTCAGCAGATGGTGGCAGAGACTCTCGGCGTGTCACCCGACCGTATCGGAGTGAAATTTGAAGACACGGACAGCTTGCCGTTCGATCCCGGAACCGGCGGCAGCAAGCAGACCAATACTTCGGGCCATGCCGTTTACAAGGCGGCTCGAGAAGTGCGCGAGAAATTACTGGCATTGGCAGCCCGCGAACTCGGCTGCAATTTAGAAGACGTAGAACAGCAAGCAAATAAGTTGATCGCGCCCGGCCGCAAGTCGGTCACAATCGAAAATATGATAGCCCTCGCGGTCCGGGAAAACGGCGGGCCGGTGTTTCATTTGACGATGTATGAGCCCAAGGACATGCCTAAGGTGACCGGCTTCGCGGCGCAAGTTGCGGAGGTCGAGATCGAGCCGATGACCGGAGCGATTAGCGTCGTCAACTTAACCACGGTTCACGATACCGGCACTGTTTTAAATCACCTTACCCTGACCGGGCAAATTGAAGGCGGAATCATCACCGGCCTCGGGTTCGCGTTGATGGAAGAGAACCCGATGGTGGACGGGAAGATCGCGACCTTGACTCTAGGCGAGGCAAAATTGCCGTGTATCCAAGATGTGCCGCCCCTAAAAACAATTTTGGTGGAAACTCCCACCGGCCCAACGCCCTTTGGAGGCAAGTCGATCGCGGAGAATCCGAACGCTCCGACTGCGGCTGCAATCGCCAATGCCATCGCGGATGCTTGCGGCGTGCGAATCTTCGATCTGCCATTAACGGCCGAAAAGGTTTACTGGGGACTGCGAGGGAGATAGGCCGCATCATTCACGCGTAGACACGATTGAAGGGCGAGCCTTCCAGAGCGAGGCAATGGGCCTGTACCTTTTCGCATAGGGCATGGAGCAAGGAGCCTTTCAGAAGCATTTGCTCTTCGCTCTTTGCCTTTCGGCTCGCCTCTCAATCGACATCGTGTCATAGTTTTTCCTCTGATCGTGAATAATGCGGGATAGCTCTGTGAGCCGGGAAGATTTTCAGCTCGCGATCAAGAAAATGAAAGTCTCTGGAGTCAAGATCCATACAACCGCCAGCGTCGATCGTCCCAGCGGCAGCCGATTTTGTTTCTTCGATACCGAGGGCAATCTCTTGCACGTCTACGTGCCGCCAAAATAACACGCTGCTTTCGGCTTTCTTTCTTGGCGTTATTTGCTAGATTAACTTTGTCAATTTAACATTAGGAGCGTTTATGAGAACCAATGGACGGGGTCGTGTCTGGGCGGCCTTTTTGTGTGCCTCGCTTTGGGTTGTCACGGAAGCGGTAGCCGCGCAATCTAATCCTGCAACGCCGCAAATTACTGTCTATGAAAGTCCTACGTGAGGCTGTTGTTCAGGGTGGGTCGGGCACCTACAAGCGAATGGCTTCAAGGTTGAGAAAAAAGACGTTAGCGATAATCAGCTTTCAGAGTTAAAGAGCAAATACGGCGTTCCTGAGAAACTTCAATCCTGTCACACGGCGATCATTCAAGGCTATGTCTTTGAGGGCCATGTGCCGGCGGATTTGATTTTTCGCGTGTTGAAAGAGAAGCCGGCGATCCGCGGCCTTGCCGTCCCCGGTATGCCTCCGGGTTCGCCCGGAATGGATGGTGCTAATCCCCAACCCTATGAGATCCTGGCGTTCGACAAGCAAGGGCGAGTGACGGTTTATGCGAAGAGGTAAAAAAACCAAGGGTGTATTGAAGGCCGGAGTAGAGGACCGATGAAAACCAAAAATCGCTTGCTCCTTGTCTATTGCGTAATCGCTTGCGCGCTGCTTCTCGCCTCGGTTCGACCATCCCTGGCGCAAGAGAAGAAGACCCTTCGTATGGTCTTTGTCAGTCTCGCTTGGAATAGCGAGATCCCGTTCCGCGCGGCGCTGACAAGGGGCTTTTTTAGAGCGCAGGGATTGCAAGTGGAGCCGATTCTCATCCGGGGCGGGCCCGCAGCTATCGCCGCGCTGGCTTCGGGTGAAGCGGATTTTGCGAGCATCGGCGGGGCACAGGCGGTATTTCGCAGCAAGGCGAGGGGTTTGGATCTATCTAGTGTTTGGTCGAGAACCCAGACGAGAGCCGCGGTTCCTTCGTAGCGGCGCGAGTTTTGTGGAGTTTTGTCGACACGAAGAATGGCACGAAGTGTAGCTGGAAAGGCAGTTTTTTGCGACGGTGCGGGGCAAAGAAGGAA
>JBGPIK010000171.1:0-12956 GCA_041484845.1 Binatia bacterium
ACTTTCTTACTGATTTTCTACCTCTTCCTAGACTTCACTTTTGGTGAACTCCAGCCGAAGTATCCTTATCTGGCTCAAACCCGCGCCAGATCGGCCTCTCAGGGCTTTCTACCTAGGATTTTTATGCAACTATAGGGTAAAGACTCCAGATGTCTTCTCGCAGCAACCTTCCCTTCTTATACCGCAGCCGGGGCCAGGCAATGTAGTTTTACCGATGTTTCAGAAGCCATTCGCAGGCGACTATTCGCTCGCAAATTTTTTCGACCATAATCTTCCTTTCGAAGGGGATCCCACCTATTCCAACGGTTTTCAACAGACTTGGTGGGGCGAGCGAACAATAGGATATGAAAGTCATAACGGTTATGACTGGTCAATGCCTGAAGGTACACCGCTGTTCGCTGTAGCGGACGGTCAGGTTGTATTCGCGGGGGAGAATATTTCTCACTATTGTCTGGCTTTAAACACGACTGTAACAGGATTGCTTGTTTCTCTCGATCACAGTCTGTTAACGGGTGGACAACCTGCCGTTCGAAGCTTGTACGATCACCTTAGTCGCGTGGATGTGCAAGTTGGCCAGCAAATTAAGGCCGGGGACCCGGTTGGTCTCTCGGGAAACACGGGCTGTTCGACCGGACCACACCTCCACTACGGCACTTATCGTTACGTCCCCGCTACCGGACTTTTTGTCCCAATTGATCCTTTTGGCTGGGAGGGAGTCGATGCAGATCCGTGGGAGGAACATCCTCAGGGTGCGCAGAGTCTTTGGCTCTGGAAAGGTGACCAAGCGCCTTCGATCTTTCGTGACGTGCTTTTGCCGCCGAACCCTTCCGGAAGTACTGCCCCAGTTGCCGTTACTATTTTCAGATCTGCGGGTTGGAAAGACAACGACAACCCCAACAATGAGTTTGTGGAGATCACATTAGATGCGCGATTTGCCCCAGGAGGAGTGTTTGATCTAACGGGATTTAGCCTGCGCAACAACAAGGGTGACATTTTTAATTTCCCGATTGGGTTCAAGATTTATGATGGCAGTCCGGTTAAGATTTTTTCAGGCTCAGGAATCAGCACGGCTACTCAACTTTACTGGGGCCAAAATCAGGGCATGTGGGACGATTTGGGTGACTGTGCAAGGCTAGTGTACCCGCAAGGTGGAGCGTACACGCTGAGAACCGCTGGTACGTGCGGTGTTGTGACCGCCAGTGAGGTCCAGATTAACATGGTGACAAACCCGCCCTCCGGGCAAGTAGGTCAAAAGCTAACATACACCGCTTCAGTAACGTCCAACGGGCCAAATAATGCTACGGGTATCGTCGTAAACAACGATGTACCACTCGGTGCGACGCTCGACTCCTACTCAACAAGCCAAGGCCTCTGTTTTGGGACGAGCGCTGTCATCTGCAATATTGGTACTCTCGCACCTGGAACCAGTGCAACAGTTCTAATCAGTATGATCCCGAAGCAGGCGGGAACAATCATGAGCACTGTAACTGTGGAAGCGAACGAAGCAGATTCAAATCTAGCTAACAATACCGCAACCGTCATGACCACAGTTAGCCCTGTGTTCACACTCACGGTTGCCAAAGCAGGGAGTGGCAGCGGCGCTGTTATTTCTTCTCTCCCGGGGGTTAACTGCGGAGCGGACTGCTCGGAGCCTTACCTTTCGGGTCAAAATATAGGTCTTACAGGAACTGCCGCCGTAGGGTCTGTCTTTGCCGGTTTCACCGGCGACGCGGACTGTTTGGATGGGGTGGTTACGATGGACGCGAACAAGAACTGCACGGCTACCTTCAACCTCATTCCCCCAGTTGGCCCACTGACCATTGGTGCAAGTTCGCTCGCCGGAGGAGAGGCGAATCTAGCTTATAACGGCAACTTACAAATAGGTGGCGGTAGTCCTCCCTATACGATTTCCTTTACAAAGGGTTCTCTCCCAGCAGGGCTTCAGGTTAACGGTAATGGTATCCTCTCGGGAACTCTTTCGGCCGCGGCTAAGAGTTCAACCTTCACTCTTAAAGTGTCTGACGGTGTGGGGGCTTTTCTCACTAAGCAATTAAAAATCATAGTTGCCAAGGCCTTGAGCTTCACTACCAGCAGCCTAAAAGCAGGAACGGTGGGGAAGAGTTACAGCGCGACCTTTAAGGCAAAGGGCGGACAGACGCCTTTGAGCTGGTCGTTGATATCTGGCAGTCTTCCTGCGGGTCTAACTTTGAACGCAACCGCAGGTTCAATCACAGGCATACCCACGCAATCAGGGAGTTCCAACCGCACCTTTAAGGTCACTGATTCTTTGGGTGCATCACAGCAAAAGACTTTTACGCTAGTCACCAACTGAATAAATTGAGGGGCATCCTAAAATTTCCCCCTAATTGTCGCGGTAGACGGCGCCGGAACAACGACTCGAGCCCGGCGACCTTAACTTGGACGGTTGATAACATGCCGGCGGATACGACGATCACGTCGAATCCGCTGGCGACGACGACCAGCAGGAACGCGACTTTCAGGTTCAGCTCGACTCAGGCAGGCAGCACGTTCGCTTGCAGTCTGGACGGTGTTGCTTTTGCGGTGTGCGCGACTTCGAAGAGCTACACCGGCCTCGCCACGGGGAGTCACAACTTCCAGGTTCAGGCCACCGACCCGGCGGGCAATACCGACGCGACACCGGCTAATTTCAATTGGACGATACAATAGGAGGTGCGAATGTAGCCATTACACATAATTTTCCAAGAAAAATTCTGAAGATGCAGTCAAAAAGTCTAAACGAATTCGACCCTACGACTCGAGCCCTGGCCTTGGCCGGGGGCTCTCGCTCAGGCTTTTGCCCCACGGGCGTAGTGGAAGGTGCCACCGGCTTGCCCGCGGAGCTCCACAATAAAGAAGAAAGGGAGAGATATGACGATGAAAAACTTTTTATTCCCTGGTGTTCTTGGGCTATTCCTCACGGCAGCTCTGCCTGCTTTCGGACAGGAGCAAGCGCCGGCTCCTAGTCAGACGGACGGCCAATCCTGGCAGTTCAAAGTAACCGAAACATTCAAGGGCATTTCCGGCTCAAACGCATTTGATGGGATCTATGAGCTCCGTGTTGCCGGCGACAAGATTACAGTGTCACAAGTAACGGACGGCAAAAGGGAACCGGTTCAGGCAAGATCGGGGGTCCTACGGGTCCTCTTGGGCAAGACGGAATCTGAGGAAGATCAGGATTTCAAGTTTCCGCTCTCCGCGGGGCAAAAATGGAGCTACAACTATCAGCACAAGGCAACCGGTGCCAAAAAGCCCGTGCTGAGAACCGTGGAAATCAACGTAACGGGTCCGGAGCAAGTCACGACACCCGCCGGTACATTCAAGGCATTCAAACTCAAAAAAGAAGATGGAACGGGAAGAGGCAATGTTTGGGTGACCAACTACTACTGGAGCCCTGAAACCAATAGCGTAATAAAAAGCACATTTGATTCTACGGAAGGCGGCGGACAGGGTTCAATACGAGAAGTCGAGTTAGTCAGCTTTAGCGCTAAGCAATAGTCCCATCTCTAAAAAGCTCTCAACAACATTCCCCGGACAACGGTCCGGGGAATGTTATGCGCGGTTCGTGCTTTAAGGGTTCCGCGGGACCTTCAGTTCGAATTTTCTGCGGATTTTCAGGTCGCACTCAAAACATCCTGCTCACCGGAAGCATCCAGCAGTTGGTCTTGCCCAACTTACGGCAGATTTTCGGATAGGCGTTGTAAGGGTAGCACAGATGGAAGTCGATGCTTCTCACATCGTAGATACCGATGGTCGTAAGAAAAAAGGGGGCAATCGGGGGACGCTGTTTCCTAGCTGGACAAAGTCTCTGTCAAAATCTCCGAAACCTTAGAGGTCGCAATTGCCATCTGGCGGTGAGTCAGTTTTCCTTTTCTCCTTTGCGTATTTCTATGAGCGCTTCCAACTCAGGCAGAATTCTCAAATCCTTCGCACGTCCGACCGCTCGCTTTGCTTTGATCAATCCTTCTAAAGTGAGTACTTTGCAGTTGATCCCGAACATTTCCATCTCCTCTGAAAACGTTTCCACCTGCTGGTAATTTCCTATCCCAGTGACTTCACCCAAGATATCCACGTCTCCACATCCGTGGTGAGCGTGAAATTCATTCCAGACCTAAGGGCTGAAACGTCGAGGCGAAACGGAACCTGATCAGGGATGGCCCGCAATAACGGGTGAAATAAGTCCAGTGCGCGCGCTAACTTTTCCAGGTTGTCTTTTTTTCTTGAATAACAAAGATCGAAGTCGGCCGTCACGTGAGGAGACGTTGGGACGCTGTTGCTCAGCTGGACAAAGTCCGACTCGCTTGTCGAAGCACGTTTATCTCAGGGACGCTACATCCTAACTGGACAAACTCCTGTTCGGTCCACTCAAATCTATGATATCCGAGAAATTCGCGCACGTTTTTTCCGCAACCGGTTTGCCGTTTCTCCAAATGTAGATCGGGGTACCGTGCATCCGCGCCGTTTTGCAGGCCCATGCCCCTAAGCACCGCACTCCCACAGTTTCGCCCACGATGTTGTATTGAAGATTTCTATACATAATAGTACACTAAATGTGTAGATAGGAGATTCTTCATGCCCGGTCCACAAACTCAAAAGGGAGTATCCATCAATATCCGAGCGAAAGCGCGACAGCGCGACTTAATTGACCAAGCAGCTAATCGATTGGGGCGAAGTCGTTCTGATTTTATGCTCGAAACCGCCTGCCGCGAAGCCGAGAACGTATTGCTCGACCAAGCCTTCTTCACGGTCGATGCCGCTACTTTTAATAAATTTCAGGCGTTGCTCGATAAGCCACTGCCGCCCACTGACAAGCTGCGCCGGCTACTAAAGCGGAAGGCACCTTGGGAGAAATGACCGCGCTCACACTCAAACCTCCCACGCCGATCACAGAAAATCACGACTTGGCCGAGTTCGATAGCGGCGAACCGACACTGGACGAATGGCTCACGAAGCGCGCACTCAAAAACCAAGCATCGGGGGCCTCGCGCTGCTTCGTACTTTGTACTGGCAATACCGTTGTTGGTTATTATAGCCTTTCCGCTGGTGTGATCAGCCATGAGCTGGCACCGAAAGCCATGCGGCGGCATATGCCCAATCCCTTGCCAGTTTTACTGCTTGGCCGGTTGGCAATCGACCGCCGTTATCACAACCAGGGGCTTGGCCGCGCTTTACTGCGCGACGCGATGATGCGAGCCGTCAACGTCTCGGGTGACGCCGGCGTCTTCGCAATTCTGGTACACGCACTTTCCGAGCCGGCCAAACGGTTCTATCTATCCTGCGGTTTTGTGGAATCGCCTTTGCAGCCAATGACCTTGCTTATGACGCTTGCAACCGTCCGCGCCGTCCTGGCGGAACCGAATTGAACACACGTTCCCCGGACAAAGTCTTCTGAACACATTATTAGGGTCAGGAGTCAATTTAGAAAAAACGGTGACGACGGCGCCGGCCGCGAATCAGGTGACCTTTGCTTCGAGAGCGATGATTTCCAGTAACTTTAGCCATTCGTCTGGCGTCAGTACGGCCACCGTTGAAGCGGTGAAATCCTTTTTGTTGCGAGTGATGAGGTGATCGACGGCTATCGATTCGGCACTGGCAATTTGAATGTTGTCTTCGAAGTCGGCTCCTTCTGCGACGAGGGCGCTTTCGATAATCGCCTGGGTCAGCGGCACAAGCGCAATGTGCTTGACAATGGCTTGCGCGTCGGTGCGTGCTTGCGCTTCGTCGACGACGCGGCGCCGGAAGAAGTAGAGCAGTGGCAAAGTCAGCGCGGAAATAGAACCGTCGATATCCCTGGAGTTGCGAGCAAGATTGAGAACGCGCAGGCTTTCTGCCCACCCGTTGCGTTTCGTCATCACGTCAATGAAAATATTGACGTCGATGAAGATCTTCAATCGGCTAGTCTCCGTGCAATAGCTTCGCGAATGAGACTTTTGTCTTCTTCGATCGGATTTTCCGGGTGGATACCAACGAGGGCAACAAGCTCGGGATCGATCTTGACGCTCGGACAGCGCCTAGCGATTTCCATGTTCGCCGCCGTCTTGTCGTTCGTCGGCTGTTGGTCTTTGAGCCTTTGCTCTAAAAGAAGATGGAGCTTTTGGTCTAGAGCCCGCAGCGTGGTCAAATCTTGGCCGCGCAGGGGTTCGAAGAATTCATCCAACTGTTTTGGTGTTTTCGCCATGGTGAGAGGGATTATAGGCTCGCGTTCGGCGACTGGTCAAGATCACCTGACAGGCCGGTTCAAGAGCGAGTGGCCCGGGTGCAATGCCGCGGAATTTGGTAAGGGGTGAATCGGGAAGAAAAAGGGCTCGGGAGTCAACTTGAAGGGAGACATAGGGGTCTTATCTTGTCATCTCGACAAGCTCCAAAAACTTCTTGGATCGTTGATTGTGAACCGTGATGGTTAAAGCGATTGCTTGCCTGATTTTTTTGTTCGCTATGCTCCTGGCCTTAAGCCGGCCTGCCGGGCCATTTGGCCGCCGTATGGGCCTTCTGTTTTGCTCTGTGGGTGCTATTGCGCGACCACGTGACCGCTCATCGCCGCCGAGAGGACTGAATCTGGGTTATTTGCGGTCCCAAGTCACCGCTTCGCACTGATTCCGTCCGTTTCGTGAAGATCGGACTTCTACCACGGGCTGCTAGCCACCCCCTTCCACAGATAGCCAGAGATAAGTATGTTTGTGTCGAATACGGCGCGTCTACTAGCCACGCGAGTGCCGGCTCTCGTGGACGATTTGCTCGATTTGTTTCATTGAGTAACGCGGGATACGCTTAGTTTTCAAGAGCGATTGAGTGTAATCATAGATCGCTCTATCGGCGGTATTGGCTTTTGCCGTCGCAGGTCCGACAACAATAACGTCAACTTTACTTCCGGGAGCGAATGGTAATCCGGTGATTTCACCCCGGTGGCCTGCTTTGATTCTAACTGTTTTTCGCACGGTGCGAAAAGATTTTGCGATTTGCATGGCGCCTTACCTCACTTTTGGGAAGTGTACTTGAAGCGTCCGTAACCAGCAACACCTGAAGCTGGTAGCCTTTACACCTGGGCTGTCTCCGAGATAAGCGCGCATAAACCTTTCCACGACCTGGCTGCGGGAACTCATCCCGGGGTCAAAACCTTTTATTCACTACGAGCATCCAGCAGTCGGTCTTGCCCAACTCACGGCGGATTTTCGGATAGGCGTTGTAAGAGTAGTACAGATGGAAGTTGATGCTTCTCACACCGTAGATACCGATGCCTCAGTGGGGGTCCCGCTTCGCGGTTGCGGCAGGGAAACTTGACCCAAAACGGGTTGGAAAATCTACGGCAACATCAAGTGAAATTGATATTCGTCTTGAACAAATGTATGGATCGCGACTGAAAATCTCAGCTCTTTTTTGGCTTATGCTGCGCGATGTAATCGCGCGCAAACTTTTTTAGATTTTCGCTGCTCATGCCGATTTTCAGCCCTTCATCAAAGGCTTTGTCTTCGTTCCAGTCCTGCTCGATCACTCGGTAAATCATCATAAAGGCGCCTACACGATTGGCGCTGCCGCAGGTGATGAGCATCGGATGGTTCGATTTTTCATTGACCAAACGAATGAATTCGTCTGCCTGCTCGGGTCGAGGCGCGCTGGAAACCACCGGGATGTTGAAATAACGCATCTTGAAGTTTTCCACCAGAGAACGCTCGCGCACGAGATCGACGCCCTCGTTGCCGACGCGCAGGCTGAGAACGGAGCGAAAACCGCTTGTGGCGGCCTTACCATAGGCTTGATCCTTGGGTTGAGCGCCGGTGGCAAACTCACTGTCGAGACAAAGTACGCGCGGCACGTCGGCTTTGAGGTATCGCTCGATTTGATCCAAGCGCGCCCGGTCGCCATGTGGAGCGTCGGCCGCGTGAGAGGAGATCGCTAATAACAACAAGGCAACTAACGTTGCGAATAGTTTCGCCATGGCTATTTCCTTTCAAAAAGTTTCAAGACTTAAGGCTTAGCGATTTCTGCACACGACTACAACTTGAACAGCGCGCCAGCGGTTTCACCAAGCATCGCTATTTTTTCATGCGCCGAACAGGGCGCCTGGCGTATCATCTCGAGTGATTCAATAACGTTTGCCGTGGTTTTGCATTCCAGCGGATAGTCGGTGCCGAACATGATACGATCAGCGGTCGTGACGTTGAAAGCGGCCGCCAGAGCGGGATGCCACGCGCCCGTGCCGGCCGTATCGAAGTAAAGCGACTGAAATAATTTTTCAAACCGTTCGGCGAGGGCGAAGCGTTTCAGTTCCGATTGAGTTTTCAGATACCCCTTCAATTCCGGCGGCACTTCGGCATCGTTGGGTTCGAAGAATGACATCATGCGGCCCTTCAGCGCCGAGACGGCGCCGCCGAGGTGGGGCATGACGAAACGCAGACCGGGAAAGCGGGGGAGCACGCTACACATGACGCGTACGATAGCCTGAGTCGTTTCTAGCGGACGGAACACGCAACGGTCAAGATTATACGTAGTTTCGGAGCCGGTCGGTTTCGACTGCGGATGAATAATAATGGGCAGATTGTGCTTCTGAATCTGCTCGAACAACGGATTCATGATCGGGTTGTCGATCTGAATGTCGAGATGACAGGCAAGCAGCGCGACGGCGCGCAGGCCGAGTTCATTGACGCCGCGGGCCAATTCCCGCTCGGCTTGCTGCGGTTCGTGCACCGGGAGGTGAATAGCGCCGACAAAACGCTTGGGATACTTGCGCTCTACTTCGGCAATGCCGTCGTTCAGCATTCGCGCTACGTCCGCTCCCATGACCTGCACCTGGTCCGTCAGAACCGACACGGCGACGCCGGCTTCGTCCATGACTTTCAGGTGCGCCTCGAGGTCTTTTCGCGACGGGTTGAGCGTCAGACTAATTTCATTCGTTACAATGCGCCGCCCGCCCGCTTGGGCCGCCAGCCGGTCGAATAGCGGCACCGGCATATAATGGTGATGAACGTCAACGATAAGTTCAGCGGAAGCCATATTGAATTATCCGCTCCTTGTAGGAATTGCCTTCGGGTAGCTTACCGTACGACAGTCGGTCGCGGCGTTCAAGACGGTGACTGCGGTGAACCGCGCGAACTGTGTCGATCAGGAGTCGTTCTGCGGCCGTAATCTGAACCGATCATTAGGGTTGGCTCTTGACGTCTAATCTGGGTTTGGGGTAGGCATCGACACCAAGGAGCATTTGATGATCAGAGTTGCCGTGGTGACCGGTGGCGCCGGAGGAATTGGGGAGGCAGTCGTGTTTCGCCTGGCAGAGGATGGCTGCTTGCCGATTATTATAGATAGTAATGAGGCAGTCACCCAGCAACTCGTTGCTGAGTTGAGGGCAAGAGGGGTCGCGGCGTCCTCTTTAATCATTGATGTGACTCAGGCAATGGCGGTGCGCGAGGCGTTTGCCAAGGTCGGCACTGACTTTGGGCGGATAGACGTGCTCGTGAACGTTGCCGGCGGGACATTGCATAAACACGCGGTCGAGGATTTTCCGCTGGCGCATTGGCAAGCGACCATCGACGCAAACCTGACTTCCACATTTCTCTGTTCTCAGGCGGTTATCGGCGCAATGAAGTCTCAGCAGGGCGGGTCTATCATTAATATCTCTTCGGCGATCGGGTTTACCGGCGCAGTCAATCGCGCGGCCTATGCGGCGGCCAAGGCTGGCATCGTCGGCTTTTCCAAAGCGTTGGCCTTGGAGCTCGCTCGCTATGGAATCCGTGTAAACGTCGTCGCCCCCGGTAGAACGGCAACGAAACGGGTCGTCGCGGGTTACTCATCCGAGGAATGGCAATCGGCCAATAAACTCAACCCGCTGGGTCGCGCTGCGGAACCCGCGGAGATCGCGGAGGCGGTTGCTTTCCTGGCGGGCGAAGCAAGCGGCTACATGACAGGACAGACGTTGCATATTAACGGCGGCAAGTTTATGCCTTAGCACGCGGCTGAAAAACCCTCCGTTCACCCTTCGAGAACCTCAGGGCGAACGGAGGACGGATTGAAATCATTCAATATTTTCCGATCGTGCTGAGGCTCTCGAAGCACGAGAACCATTTTTTCAGCAGCTTGCTAGATCATAGAAGCACAGTGTAAGCATAAAAGTTACACAGCACAAAGGAAATACAGTCGATGAAACACTGGATCAGAATCGTTGTCGTCATCTTGTCGATGGGTTTCTACACCGCTCCCGCGGCTAGTCAGACGTTGCTGAGGGTTGCCACTCCCGGCGCGCTCACGGGCGCGTTGCCGATTTACCTCGGCGCGAAAAGTGGAATATTTCAGAAGTACGGTTTGAACGTCGAGGTCATCGCCACCAATAGCGAGGCGATGAATATGCAAGCGCTGATGTCGAACAGCGTGCAGTTTCTCACGTCGAGCACGACCGGTCTATTCTACCTGGCCAAGCAAGGTGGCGACCCTGTGGGCCTTGGCTCGTGGAACAATGCCTCTCCCTATAGCGTGGGAAGCCGTTTCAAAATAAAAGAGCTGGCGGATCTCAAAGGCAAGAAAATCGGGGCGAGCGGGTCAGGCGGTCGAGCCGACGCATTTATCCGATTTATGCTTGCCAAAGTGGGGCTGGATGCAAAAACCGATGCGCAGATCATTCGCCTTTCAGGTGGCTCGTCGGTCCGTCTTGCGGCGGTAGTGTCGGGAAGCGTGGACGCAACCTTGATCTCCTCGCTCCAAGGTCGTTACGCTGAAAAACTCGGGCTTACCGTCATTCCGATCCCGCTTGAATATATCTGGGGCATCAATTTGACCCGCAAATCTTTTCTCGAAAAAAACCGCAATCTCGTTAAAGCCTATCTGCGTGGTTTGGCAGAATCGGTTCGCCTGATGATCGCCGACAAAGAGACCACCATAGCCGTGATGTCGAAGGTCTTGAGAATGAGCGATACTGAAAGCCTGGAATATTCATACCGAATGCTACGATCGCAGGCCCGCCCAGATCTATTTCCGACCGAGGAGGCGATAGTCAACGTGCTCAAAACAATGAGCTATGAGGATGCGAGTTTCGCCGCGATCCCGCCGTTCAAGTATTTTGATCTTTCATTGATTGAGGAATTGAAGGCGGAAACCCGGTAGAGTTGTACGGGGTTCTTGGCCGAGACTCCGGCCCTCTTTTCGTCGCTTAATGGCGCGGTGGCATTAGCTCTTCAATAAATTCAAGAGTAATTTCGTTTAGGGACGCGCAAATTCGCGTCGCTCTGGAAAAATCATGGCGACGTGTATGTTCGTTCGGTACGGCGATGCAAGCCATCCCCGCTTCGTGCGCGGCGAGGACTCCCTTCTCGGCATCTTCTAACACCAGACATTCCGATGGGGTTGCCCCAACGGCCCGTGCTGCGGCAAGAAAAATGTCAGGTGCGGGCTTGACGCGAGCCACGTCCAGGCCGCTTATGACAGCCTCGAAATAATGGACGATGTCGAGCCCCTGCAACACCGCGTCCACCGCATCTCGGTAGGATGATGAGGCCAGTGCTAAGGTTTTCTTGCCATGCAGGTTCTTCAAAAGCGCTAGCGCACCGTCCATGGGCCGCAGCGACACGGTGAGCAATTCAAGATAGCGTTCGGATTTGTAAGCCCGGAGGGCCAGTGGGTCCAGAGTCAGTCCGTGAAAACTAACCCAGTCGCCGATACCTCTTCCGGCACGAACCCAATGATCGGCATATTCGCTTTCAGTCAACGCGGCGCCGTGACATCGGAGCGCATCTTGATAGGCTTGGCAGTGAAGACGTTCCGTATCGGCAAGAAGCCCGTCTAAATCAAAAATCACGGTGGTGATCACGTTGAATAGTATGGCAAGTCGGGCGCTATAGAGCAAAGCTGCAAAAGGACAAGGCTTACGCCGTGCCGCGCCGATAGGGCGTTGTGGGCTCGATCCCTCCTCATTCGTGGCCTTAGTCGATAATCAGTAGCAATAATCCGAACATTGGCATCGGTCGTTACAATTGACCCAATTCCTTCGTCTAATGGTGCAGGAAGGGAAATTGCGTCATGAACAAATTAAACGCCAAAAAAATAATCGGGGCGACAATGCTATCGGCCATCATGGTCAGCAGCGTCGGTTGTTACCCTTATTGGTGGCGGTACCACGACTACGACCGCCGGGATGATTATCGCCGCTCCGACCGCTATGACCGTTATGACTGGCGGCGCGACAACGATCGCTGGGATCGCGACCGGTACCGGTAGTCGGCTGAGCGCGGTTTAAGCAAAAAGTTTCTCAACCGTTTCTGAAAACGCGGTACCGGAAGTCGTTAATCACACTTTGCTCAAGAGGTTAGACGACGACGGCTTTATTGATCAACTCTACAAAAAAATAAAGGAATTGCATCGGCGTGGTGCCGCGCTAAGACAATTGTCTTGCGGACGTCACGCCGGATGCCGGGGTATTGGCGTCGCCGAAGGCCTGCGCCTTTTGAGCGGGGTGATCCTTTGGCGCGAGCGGCTTCGATGCTCGTCCCCCAGGAATGACGATCAAGTGTCGGACCAGCTTTGCATTATGCGTTTGGCGCAGTTCCAGGTATTTATCATACAGCGCGATCCGATGGGTTGGCCGGCAATACTCATCTTGGAATCCATCGAGGATCTCTTCTAAAAGATGCATGACTTCGAGCGTATTTCCGCAGTGTGTTTTCATGTTGGTCATGGAAATAATGCTAAGGCAAAAGCCGTGCAAACCGGTAACCCCCCAATTTATCGTTGGTTCGCAATCAAACGACGATGACAAAAACCGGTATTTAATCAACTCATGGCATGACGACGGCGGCTTCCTGTACCGGCGATCACGTCATGCTAGCCCGCATTTCTCACATCAGAGTCAATCGAGAGGCGAGCTCTCCAGACCGAGGCAATGAGCCTGTGCCTTGGAGCAGCCCGCAAACCGAGTTGCTGGAGCGAACGCCCGTGGCAAAGCGCAAGCGGCGAACCGAGCA
>JBGPIK010000172.1:0-12768 GCA_041484845.1 Binatia bacterium
GCCGATTCTTCAATCGCTTTCGATTGCGTTAACGCAGTTCAGTCTCAAAAATTTCGCTCTGACTTGGGAATCCATTCATGTCATGGTCCTACAGAATCCACGCTCGTCACGTGGTTGCTCTTTTGTTTGAGATCCTGCTTCTCCCGCATGTGGCGCGCGCTCGCACGCGACCACAGTCCCTTAAACCACTGGAATCCCTCCGGCCCTGCGAGAAAAATTCCGGTGCTGAAAACACCCCAGCTTAGGAGCCAAACGGCAATACCGGCAGCGAGTTTGATGCGCCCGGAAAACGGTAGGACCAGCAGGATAATGGGATACGCTAGGTAGACTAGGAAACTGCCGGCTATCAGCGCAGTGCCGGCCATGAATCGCCCCGACTTATGGCCATGGGCCGAGATTTGGAAAAAGGCGAAAAATCTTTCGCAAACAGAAGGCGTAGGGTGTTTTTGTAAGGGCGTGATTGCCTTCGCGTCTGGATGGAATTTTCCCACGTTTGCTTAAATCTCTTTGTTTCTTTGGGTTACGCAAGTTGAGCATGAAATATGCCAAAGAGTTGCCCATGGCTTCATTCACTTCAACGCGGCATTTTAAAGCAGTTTTGTTAACGATGAGGACGAATAGGAGGCCGCAAGCACAACAAAATTGGTGGTTCATAGCCGGTGAAAAGACAAAGATGTATGATGAATTAGCCGCGCTGCTTTTCCTGTGATCGTCTGGATGCTCCTGAGACCTTCTTTAATACGCATAGGATCTTACAACGCTTGCGCAGATTCTTTCATGGTCTGTCCGGGCTAGCTCGACATCGACAGCTCACGGCACTTGATTCGTCAGCGGTCTTGTTGCGCCGTTTTTTGCCCTGACCGACTGCGGAAGTTGGGATGAAGAAAAAGCGATGGGGAAAACAGAGGCTATTGCACTTCCGTGGGTTAACTGGACTCCCAGCCCCGACTATTCGAGCAGTTTTTGCAAGACTTCCGTTAAGCGAATCGACGGCAGCGAAGGACTGGAAGCGAGTTCGTGCAGGGTAGGCAGTGCCTCTCCCCACAGGAGGGACATGGGTGGAAGAAGACTTTCTTTCATTTCTGCGGGTTCCGGCAGCCGATTTTCCACGGCTAGGGCCCTTCCCGTCCAAAGCGTGGCTTGTCGCAGTGCGTCGCGGGCTTCTTCGCTGAGACCTCCGTCTTCAAGCAAGTTTGCCATCTTGAGTTTCCGCGAAGCCTGCTGGCGATGCGCTAGAGCCTTTCGCCGCTCCTCCTCTGAAAGCACGACGGCCCCGTTCCCGTTTCCGGCCGCAGGGCAAAGGCTCCGAATGGCTCGCGTTGAGGGCGCGATCAGGCCAGCCGCAGCCATTCTCCGAAGCGCTTCGTCCGTGGCTCTGTCTATAACCTCGATCTTAACCGGCGCCAGCGGGTCCCACTTTCCCTCCCCGAAAAGTTCCTGGTGGAGAGGAGCAAGTCTTTCACACCAGAGCGCTGCATCTCGCTCTACGACGACGAACAGAACGGAGTGAGCCCCCTCCAGCGGATAGCTCTCGTCGCAACGAACCAGGGCGCCGGCGAGTTTTTCCCGGGCAGCTTGAGCGAATGCCAGAGAGCGATCCACGGGCAAGCGTTTGGGTTCTTCTGACAGCGGGCCGGAGACCGATGGTCCTAGCAGTTGTTGGAGCCGTGACAGAAATGTTTGCCGCCCGCTGGTGAGCGCTAACTTGTTCAGATCGCCGCGCAGCTCCAGGACTCCGTCCGCCAGAGCCTGTTTTGCCTTCAGCGTCCCGATCATTCTCTGTTCGATGGTCCCTTCCGAAACTAGATGAATGACCGTGACCGGCCTTGTCTGGTGCTTGCGCCAGGCTCGGGAGATCCTTTGCTCCAACCGCGCCGGGTTCCAGGGTAAATCGCAGTTGATGACCACGCTGGCGCTTTGCAGGTTAAGCCCTGTACTGCCGGAATCGGTGCTCAGAAACACCCGGCAGCCCGGATCGTTTTTGAAACGCTGGATCTCAGCGCGCCGGCGCAGCTGCGGCACGGACCCGGTGTGGAGGGCGTAGCCCAGGCGCAAGCGCTTGCAGAGGCCCTGAATCAGCTCGAGCATGCGCTCCCACTCCGAGAAGACAAGAACCTTGACGTCGCTGTTCTCGCGGCACTCTTCAAGGACCTTTTCTAATTCCGCCAGCTTGGGACAGGAGCGCTCCTTAGGGTCAAGGATATAATTGGTGTCGCAAACCATGCGCATCATGGCGAGCTCCCTGAGCAGCTTCTCCGACTCTTGCTGGGTCAGCGGCCGCCGCTTGGCGATGCTCGCGAGGCGAGCTGCCTGAGCCTCGTGGTCCAGGTAGCGGTTTTTTTGTTCGCCACTAAGGGGAACGAGGAACGTTTGATCCGTTCGATCCGGCAGTTCCGTTTCCACATCGGCCTTGCGCCGGCGCAGCATGAAGGGCCGGATCCGGGCATGAAGCTGGTCTAGGTTACGATAACCCACCGGCCTTCCCCGGTCATCGAGGTCGTAGAACTCCCGGTTGAAGCGAAACAGTGGGCCGAGGACTCCGGGGTTAAGGAAGTCCATGAGAGAGTAGATCTCGTCGATGCGGTTCTCAATGGGTGTTCCGGTGAGCACGAAGGCATAGCGGCTTTCCAAACGCTTCACCGCTTGAGCCGTCTTGGTGGTCCAGTTCTTGATGCGCTGGGCCTCATCCAGGATAACCACGTCGGGTTTGAGGATTCGATTGATGTCAAGGCCATCCCGCACCACCTGTTCGTAGTTGGTGACAGTGAAGAAGGCGGGTGACCCGTAAAGCGCAAGTCTCTTTTTGCGGGAGCCAAACACAAGGCGATAGGGGAGGGTCGTGAAGCGTTGAATCTGTTCTTCCCACTCGGTTTTGAGGGAGGCGGGAGCAACTACCAAAGTCCGGGCTGCTTTCCCCAGACGGTGGAGTAGAGCGCAGGCTGCGATGGCCTGAATGGTTTTCCCAAGCCCCATCTCGTCAGCCAGGAGGGCGCGTTCCTTGAAGGCGAGGTGCAGCATTCCTTCGCGCTGGTACGGGTAAAGCGGCGCCAGAGTTTCCTGCGCGGGCCATTCCCCGGATTGGACTTTCTGTTCATATTCCCGGAGCAGGCTTTTGCGCTCATCGAGCTGCTGTCGTGCTTGGAGCCAGGGGGCGACTTGCTGGGAGATGCGAAGGTAGGGAATCTGGGCCTTGCGGATCTCGTCCAGAAGCTGCTCAGGTTCTTTGCCGCGGAGTCGGCCGTCGCTATCGAAGCGCCGGCGCAAGCGATCCGGTAGATGGTTCATCGCTCGCTCAATCCGAAGGGTGTCGCCGGCCGGGTCGGGGACGATGTCGATCACGGGCGACTCGCTTTTCAGGGCTGCATTAAAGCGGCGGCCATGCCGCACCTCAAGGTAATGCAGAGTGGCCTCGACATGCTTGCAGGTGCCCAGGCCGTTGATGCGGAAATCCACGCAGGTGCAAGAGCAGAGGCGCTCGCGCAGACTACGGATCTCTACGCAATAAGACATGCCGCTTCCAGAAATAATCCGGAAGTTCGCGAAGATGGGATGATCACCGCCCATTTCGCTAACGCGAAGTGGCTCCACCCGAGCGCGGAGCCGTCGCTTGTTGATCTCGTCCGTATCGGTGGTACGCCAGTCATGAGCGGCAGGAATTTCGATTTCCGGCTGAGCTAAGCGAGCGAGTTTACGATTCATAGACGACAAACAAAAATCATCGGCGAGCCATGTGAAAGAGATACGTTCCGCGGCCTGCTCTTTGACGTTGGGTTCATAATAGGGATGGAATTATACCATAAACCTCGTACCACGGACGTGCCGGAAAGAGAAGAGCTAACGGCACGACAATTGTTTTTGGATCTCGATCGACCCATGGACGCGCGGTAGCCATGGCTAACAGGTCAGTCAGGAAATCGGCAATGCCTTTAGCGCGCGAGTTCGAAGTCGATCTCGCTCCGGAACGTGTTGATCCGGGTCACTCTCACGCGCACATTATCGCCGAGGCGGAACTTGCGGCCGTGGCGATTGCCTTTGATGACGTATTCTTTCTCGTAATAATAATAATCGTCGTCCGTAAGCGACGACAATTTCACCAGGCCTTCAATGAAGTAGGCGTCAAGCTCAACGAAAAAGCCAAAGTTGGCGAGGCTCGTAATGAATCCCGTGAATTCCTCACCGATCTTATCCATCATGAACTGCGCCTTTTTAAGATCGATCATCTCGCGCTCCGCCTCCATCGCCGTGCGCTCCCGTTGCGATGTTTGCTTGCCGGCTTCAGCAAGGTAAGCCGAGAGCTCGTCGCGCTCTTTCGGTTTGGGCTTGTCTCCAGCCATGGCCTTCTCCAGCATGCGGTGAACGATCAGATCAGGATAGCGGCGAATAGGCGAAGTAAAATGAGTGTAGCAAGTAGACGCCAGGCCGAAGTGGCCGATTTTCTCGGGCTGATAATGAGCTTGCTTCATGGCCCGCAATAGAACGCGATTGATGACCCGTTCTTCCGGTTTGCCGCGCGCGGCCTCGATGATCTTCTGAATCTCGAGCGGCGTGACGCGTTCTTTCTTTACCGGCAAACGATACCCCAAACTGAGCAGAAAAGGCGCGAGGCTTTCGAGCGCTTCTCGGTCCGGACCTTCGTGAACACGATAAAGCAACGGAATTTCCCGTTCGGTGAGGTAACGCGCCACGGCTTCATTGGCGGCAATCATAAACTCTTCAATGATGCGGTGGGCGATACTACGCTCAGCGCGGATGATGTTTCCCGGCATCCCTTGCAGATCGAGCACGATTTCAGCTTCGGGCAAGTCGAAGTCGAGGTTGCCGCGCGCCCTGCGTGTTTCGTAGATCGACAATGCCAGCTCTTCCATGAGCTTGAATTGATCGGCTAAGTCTCTATATTTCGCTATCGTGTCAGGATTGTTGTCCACTAAAATACGCCCCACATCGGTGTAGGTCATACGCGCATGACTGCGGATCACGGAATTAATAAAGCGGCTACGGATCACTTCTCCTTTGGCATTGAATTCGAGGCAAACCGTTTTGGTGAGCCGATCCTCGTTTGGGTTTAAGCTACAAATACCGTTGGAAAGCGCTTCGGGCAGCATGGGAATAGCGCGGTCAGGAAAATAAACGCTGGTTCCGCGCGCATAGGCTTCCCCGTCAAGGGCGCTCAGGGGTCTGACGTAATAAGCCACATCGGCAATCGAAACGATAAGCTCATAGCCGCGGTTTTTTCGCCGCACAAATACAGCGTCATCGAAGTCTCTCGCCTGTTCGCCGTCGATTGTGACAATGGGCAACTCACGCAGGTCCTCGCGCGCCGTGATTTCTTGCGATCCGATAGAGTAGGGGCAAAGCGTCGCTTCGCGATGGACCGCGGCGGGAAAATTCGTCGACAAGCCATAGCGAAAAACGATGGACTGAACCTGAACTTCCGGGTCATCAGGATCACCCATAATCTGCACGAGCTCGCACTCAGGTGGCAACACGGCGGTGCCGTAGCGAACGATCTCGGCGGCAATGACTTTGCCGTTTTCCGGTTTGACGGCGCTTTTCCTGAGGGCAATGGCGCCGGCCACACGAGGATCCATCGGGATCACATATCCTTGACCCTCGAACTCACGGTAAGTTCCGATGAGACGCTCCTGCCCTCGTTCGATGATCTGCACGATGTGGGCTTCCACCCGTCCGCGCTGCTTGCGGTCAACGCGCACCATGACGTGATCACCGTGCAAGACTCGGCGCATCTCCCGTCGATTCAAGTAAAGATCTTCGGCACCTTTATCGTCCGGAATTAGAAAACCGTAGCCATCGGGATGGGCGTGAACTCTTCCTGTCACCAGATTTTGCGCGTCCGGTAGGGCGTAGTGGTTTTTTTTAAGGCGCACCAGCCGTTCTTCGCGGCACAATCTCTTGAGGGTATCGACGACCGGTTGCAGATCGTCGCTGAAAAGACCGGATCGCTTTTGGATTTCTCCGGGCGTAAGACGACTCTTCGGCTTTTTGGAAAAAAAAGCGAGAATCTTTTGTTCCGCGCGGAGTGCGGAAGGCGATTGTGCTTTGGAGTCCTGAGCCATAGGTGAATAACGTATCTAACCCGCATTTCTCACATCAAAGTCAATCGAGAGGCGAGCTCTCCAGACCGAGGCAATGAGCCGGTGCCTTGGAGCAGCCCGCAAACCGAGTTGCTGGAGCGAACGCCCGTGGCAAAGCGCAAGCGGCGAACCGAGCACCGAACACGGCATTGAAACTGTTCACCTCTGTGCCTCGCTCTTCCGATCTCGCCTCTCGATCGACACAGTGTCATCCGTTTCCTCGCACTGTGAGAAATGCGGGCTAACGGTTCTGCCGGTATTGCAATTACGTGGCAGGCAACTGCATCGGCGGTGTTAAGTCGCCGTCAGGTCGATTCGCCGGCGAGCTCGGCCATCAGCCAATCGGCGTTCATATCCGCAGGTCGGGGAATCTCTTCCAACGGAAGATCCCGCTTCAGCGATTCCAGGATTTGCCGCGCGACCGGGGCGAAGTCCGGAACCGCCAGCAAGACAATGATCGCTTTTTTACGATCAACCGTGCGAATGATGCCGACTTCCTCATAAGACTCGAAAATGAACTTGATGTAGGCGATATGCTCGGGAGGAGTTTCGAGAACTATCTCATGCAATTCCATCACCCGCCCCCTATCGCCTGAGCAATCGATCGAGAGATTCGGGAAGCCACTGTCTACCCTCTCTATCGGCGGATCCCTTTTCTCCGCCGGAAGGAGACTGGGTCGATCGCTCCGAGCTGATCAACCGCAGGAGCTGAGCCAGAGCGCGGTTTTCCGGTTTTATTGTGACGTTCGGGAGCGTACCTTCAATGCGAAATGAAATGGCAAGTCTGCCGCGGCGATCCAGCAAATAGCGAAGCGTCTTGTACTCACGTTGGAGCGCTTGTGCAATATACGGTGACAAGACCAGCAAGCCGTTCCATTTTATTGTTCTGTCAAATCCAATCCAGCCCGCTCCGGTAACGGTATAATCAGGAGTTGATAAAATGAAGCTGTCGGTGCGAATACGCGCCGCAGCCACCGCAAAGTCGGCTTTAAGAGTGTCAAAAGGTGTGTCTTGCCGTTGAACCGCCGCCGCTACAATTTCTGGTATGCGCGCCGATAACTTTAATGCCGGTGATCGCCCGCTCCCTCGGGTTAACAACTGCGTGAGTAGGTTAAAATCGTTGATCGCCCCATTATGGATCAAGGCTTCGCCGGATCCTTCGACGGTGTTCTCCGTCTTGGCCGAGTCTTTGTTTACCATCGCCAGTCTACCGTGAAAGTTCATTTGACCTTGCAAGCGACTTTTTAGCTTTGGAAACAGTTCTGCCAGCGCGAACTGTGCGTCCATAGCTTCGATCACGGACGTGACTTCAAAGGCATGATTTTGCTCTGAGCCAAATACCCAATAAGCATCAGAACGAAAGGTTCCGTTAAATACCTGCAGCGACAGATTTTTGAACCCCATCGCCGTGGGCGACCAGTTCACCTCGGCGCGCAAGTTGCGGTAGACGGTTTGTTTCAGGCTACCTTCTGGAGAAGACACGATGCCTTTCAACAACGGAAGACCCTTGTCCACTTGGATCGTCCCGGTTGCCGTGACGTTTCGGAGTCGAGCGGGCGCAAGACTCGAAACCCCGGCTAGGTCCGACAGGTCAAGATCGGGCGAGCGGATTTCGTAGCTTGCGTTCAGGGAGTGCATGTCCGCAGCGGTGATGGCCACTGTCATATTAGAAGAGCCCAAACGAAAGGAAGCACTTTCAAGGCGGGCCTGGCGGCCCGAGAAAAAAATGTCGGCGTTGAGATTGTCGATTTTTCTGCTGCTGCCTTTTTGCCGGAGCTGCACGCCAGTGACTTTAATGCTTCCACGGGCATCCCAGCTTTCTTCGGGTAACACTAAATTTTTGGACAGGACCATATCCCAAGCCATTTCGCCGCTACTGGCGTAAATCGGCAAGGCGGGAAACAGATGACTCCACGCGGCCACGTGACTCCGAGGGCCGAAAAGTCTTAGCTGCAATTGCGGCGCGCCCAGATCTTCAATGGCGCCTGAATACGTCAGTTGAGAGGCGCCGATTCTTAACACCGCCGGATGCAGAATGAGACCATGTTTCAGGCGCGAGACTCTGAGCTGCATCCGGGTCGTCGTTCCGGCTGGCTTGCGAAACCAGTCGCGGTAGCGAAATGCGGCCTTGTCGGCTCGGATTACCGCGCCGATGCGGAGCTTGTCCCAACTGCCTTCGAATTGGCTGTAAACGTTAATGGTCCCCTCGGTCGCGAAACTGGCGGGCAGGTTCTGTTCAAAAAGTGAAAGATTACGGAGTTGCTTCAAATCGATACGGTCCAAGGTCAGCTTTCCTTTAAGCTGCGCCTCCGACCACGAATTGCTGGTTGCTAAATCGATCGATCCGTCGATGACGGCGTTGTAATCGGTGGAGCCGAACAGCGGCACGTTAAGCCTAAAGTCGCTGATCCGAGGGTTTCCCACGGGGCCGGTAATCTTCATCTGGAGCGCCATGGGTCCGGTGACGTCAAGCTCTCGGGGAATTTTATTACGTAGGAAAGCGACGGCACGGGCAAGTAATGGAACATACAAGGAATCGAATTTAATTTCCAGGTCAAGGGGTTGCTGCAACCATGGACGGTCACCGATCATCGGGCCGACGCGTCCGTCGATGTGCACGTCGCGTGCTAGCCCCTCGGTCAATGCGGCCGTGAGTTTGAATTGGGTCTTGTCATTTGGATCAAGTCCTTTGACGTCCATGTCGACGTTTCTGATTTGCAGTTCCATGGGCTCTCTGATGGAACGATCAACATAGGCAATGCGGCCATTCTCGACCCGTACGCGACTTACCAGGAAATTCACCGCCGCTCGGTGTCGCTCCGCTGTCGGCAGGCGCAACCGGGGAAACGCTCCCAGCTCTCTTTTCCGGCTCGCCAGAGCGCTAAGGTTCACCAGGCCGGCTTCATTGGTGATGATCTGAAATTCCGGCTCTTTAAGCGTCAACGAAGCAATGACAATTCGCCCTAGAAGGAGATCCCAAAAGCTTACGCCGAGTATGAGCTCATTGGCCTGAATAAGGGGAGTGGCCGCGAAGCGCGGATCATCACTCACGCGGAACCCCTTCGCGGAAAAACCGAATCCTCCAAGTAGGCTCACTTTGAGTCTGTCAAAGCTAACGTCCTTGCCAAGAACCTTTTGTAGTTCTTGCTGAACCTGCTCGCGATTTCGACTGGCCAAGCTGTTGAAAGATTGAACCAGTAAACCTAGGATTGCGACTAACGCTGCAAAACCGACCAGAATACGTTTTCGAGATATTCTCATGGCGCCGGGGATGGCGGGCGAAAGAGAATCTTCTTAAAACCCGTTCCCGATTCTGACTGGAAAGCGATCTTGAAGCAAACCGGGAGCGGTGGATGCGGCGTTACGGCGGCACGTTCCCGATCCCGGAATGACCGTTCGGATGCGACAATAATGCGTTCAGGCGATTCGTTTTCAGTTGATGCGTTCGACGATCGTGGCAATTCCCTGGCCGACGCCGATACACATAGTCGCCAAGCCGTAGCGGCTGCCGCGCTTTTGCATTTCATGAACCAGTGTGGTCATAACTCTCGCGCCGCTACAGCCGAGCGGATGGCCGAGAGCGATGGCGCCGCCGTTGACGTTCAGTTTATCTAGAGGAATTCCCAGCTCCCGGACACACGCGAGAATCTGTGCAGCAAAGGCCTCATTCATTTCCACCAGATCGATCTTATCGATGGTGAGGCCGGCCCGCTTGAGAGCCTTTTGGGTCGCCGGAATAGGGCCGATACCCATATAGTCCGGATGGACTCCCGCCGCTGCCGACGCGACGATCCGAACCAGCGGTTTGAGTTTGAGCTGTTCTGCCTTTTGCGGCGTCGTGATAAGCAAGGCCGCCGCGCCGTCGGTTAGCGGCGAAGAATTTCCAGCTGTAACACTCCCGCCCTTTTTAAAAGTGGCCGGTAGCGCAGCGAGCTTTTCAAGCGAGGTGTCCGCGCGCGGCCCTTCGTCCGTGCCATGCACGAGCGGCGCGCCCTTTCGCTGCGGAATTTCGACCGGCACAATTTCATCCTTCAGGCGACCTTCTTGTTGCGCTTTCAGCGCCTTTTGATGGCTTCCCAACGCCAGCACATCCTGGTCTTTGCGGCTGATTTGATATTTCTCCGCGACATTTTCGGCGGTTTCACCATTGTTAATCAGCGAATAGAGTTCACCCATGCGGCGATTAGGAAAACGCCAGCCAAGGGAACTGTCATAAACGGTAACGTTACCCCGTTGAAATGGAGCCGAGCCTTTGGCCATGACCAACGGCCCGCGCGTCATGCTCTCTACGCCACCGGCAACGAATAGTTCGCCGTGCTCGGTCTGTACGGCGCGTCCGGCTTGATTGATGGCTTCGAGGCCGGAACCGCACAAGCGATTCACCGTCACGCCTGCCACCGTATAAGGAAGCCCGGCGAGCAACGAGGCGGTGCGTGCCACATTGCGGGAGTCTTCCCCGGCCTGATTCGTGCAGCCGAAATAGACGTCTTCGATTTCGTCTTTGTTGATGCCTGTTTTCTCCACCAGCTTGGCGATGATAAACGCGCCCAAATCGTCGGTGCGAATATCCTTTAAAATTCCTCCGTACCGGCCCATCGGGGTGCGCACGGCTGCGACAATGACTGCTTCTTTCATGATTTCACCTGACCTTCATTATACGAATAAAAACCCTTTCCGGTAGTCTCGCCTAAAAATCCCGCTGTGACCAATTTCTTGAGCAGCGGCGTAGGACGATATCGGTCGTCGCCGGTCTCGCGCTGCAGCCCTTCAAGCACTGCTAGAACTTCATCCAAGCCGACCTGATCGCCCCAACGCAACGGCCCCTGCGGATAATTGACGCCGAGACGCATCGCGATGTCGATTTCTTCAGCCTTGGCGACGCCTTCTTCCAGGCTGCGTGCCGCTTCGTTGACAAGAAGACTCAGAATGCGCGGAAAAGTCAGCCCCGCGGTGTCTTTCACGCGCACCGTCTCTTTGCTCACTGACTTGAAAAACTCCTCCGCCGCGCTCATTGAAGTTTCCGAAGTTCGCAGTCCGGCGGCGAGCTCGATTACTTTTCGATCTTTGAGCGGATAAAATGTTGCGAAGCCGACGATGCGATGCGGGTTTTTCACCCAGGAGCCGAGGTGCGTCGTGCCGTAGCTCAAGCATGACGTGACGATGACAGAAGTCGGCGGGAGAAACTCATCGAGCTTGTGCAAGATAAACTTCTTTTTCTCACTGTTTCCGGCATAGGTTTCAATGACCACGGGCGTTGCGGGCGTTAATTCAGTCAGTTGAGACAGCTGCGACGCGCCCACGCCCTTTTCGCGACAGAGGTCGTTTAGCTCTAGAGCCAGTCGGCTGTCGCCGATAATTGCGACGTTATTTTTTATCATACACGTAAAAACCTCTGCCCGTTTTTCGCCCAAGATTGCCACCCATGACCATGCGGTGCTGAATCGGACTCGGGCGCAGTCTCGCGTCTTCAAAAAATGAATGATAGAGCGATTCGGTGGCGGCGAAGTTGATGTCATGGCCAATCAAATCCATGAGCTCGAAGGGCCCCATGCGAAAGTTTCCCGCCTCTTTCATAATGCGATCGATCACTTCCACCGACGCGCCGCCGTCCCCCAAAATACGCAGCGCCTCATTATAGAATGGCCGCGCGACGCGATTGACGATGAAACCCGGCGTATCCTTCGCGCGGGCCGGCGTTTTGCCAATCTGGCGCACGAGCGTCGTCGCTTTCTCGATCGTTTGTTCGCTGGTGCGGTCGCCTTGGATAACTTCCACCAGCGCCATCAAAGCCGGCGGATTGAAGAAATGCAGGCCAAGAATTCGTTCCGGCTGTCGCGTAGCAGCCGCGATCGCGGTAACGGAAAACGAGGAGGTATTGGTTGCGATGAGCGTTTCCGGGCCGCAGAGAGTGTCCAACTGTTTGAATATCTCTCTCTTGAGCTCCAACTTCTCGGGGGCGGCCTCGATGATCAGGCTATAACCTTTAAAATCCTCGAGCTTGGTCGTGCTGCGAAGGCGACCGAGAATTTCCTTTTCAACCTCCGCGGTGATTTTCCCGCGCTCCCGGCTGCCTTGCAGGAAGCTGCGAATTCGTCCTAGGCCCTTATCGATGAACTCTTGAGAGATATCGTAGAGTTGGGTTGCGAAACCCGCTTGCGCCGTTACTTGCGCGATGCCGGCACCCATGGTGCCGGCGCCGAGCACGCCAATTTTTTCTGCTTTATTAGCCATGGTCTTTCTCAAACTTCCGTAAAACTATTTCCCCGTGAATGTCGGCGTACGCTTCTCCAAAAAAGCGCGTACGCCTTCGTCATAATCGGCGCTTCTGCCGGCAACTTCCTGCAAACAAGCCTCATATTCCAAATCCGCTTCGAACCTCGGCAGCATCGCGTGATTCACCGCTCGCTTGATCAGGCCGACGCCGCGCGGCGCGCGCGCAACGCGCTCGGCGATCTCTTGGGTCGAGCTGGAAAATTCTTCCGGCTTGAAAACTTTCGCGACCAAACCGATCCGCTGCGCCTCGTGGGCATCGATGCTTTCGCCGAGAAGCAGGAGTTCCATCGCTTTGCTGAGTCCGACAAGACGCGGCAGTATAAAACTTCCTCCAGAATCCGGCGCCAGGCCGACCCGAACAAAGGACTGGATGAACTTCGCCTCTTCGGAGGCAACCCGAAGA
>JBGPIK010000173.1:0-12646 GCA_041484845.1 Binatia bacterium
AGAAGCAGCATGGGAAACCAGTTAAGCAGTAGCACCATGTACCACGGCGACTCGTCCTCGGGCTTTGCGGCGATTTTCACGCCCTTATCCCGCAATGACTTCACCAGCTCCGGATCATTCGGCGCAAAAGTTCTGAACTGTCCACCGTTCTTGTATTTGCCCTGAATATTATGTCCTTGAATCACGACCGATTGAACGTCGCCGCGCTCCACGGCCCCCATTAATTCGCTAAAAGTAATGTCCGGTTCGTGCCGGTATTGTTTGCTAAAAACGCTGAAAATCACAAACAAACCGAGCGCCAAGACCAACCCAAGTGCAATACGTTTTGCTGATTGACTCAAGAAATTTCTCCGTACAGTAAAAACCCCTCTCGCATCGCTTGTGTTGATACTAGCTCTTTCGGGTACAGACCCGCAACGGAAGGCACTTTTTTGCCACCTCCAAGCAGGATACTGCCCACTTTTCTCGCTTTTTTAGCGCGTCCTTGATAACGGGCTATGCGGTTAAGATCTACCCTAACCCGAGGACCAGCCGATGAATTTTCCTCATCTATCTAACGTAAGCGAATCCAAGGTGGGACTTCCTCTGGATTGCGCGGCCAGGATATTGCCGATTGTTTCCGCTATCGCCGTCTCACTGATCGTTGGTCCCAATCGGAACATCTTCTTTTCCAAAGGAAGGGCTAAATAGAGATTCGGAGTTTCGGCTGCTTTTACAAGTTTGACCTCTGCGTCGCTTCTCCTGACCGGGGAAAGCGGTTTGGATTCGTTCACATAATTCACGATTTCCTCGTCCTTCCCTCTGACGGGGATTCCCACCACTCCAAGCCTGCCTTCTCGCCAGATCTTGTTCAGCACCGCCACATCTTTGACCGCAGACTCATCGCCCGGAGAAAAGAAATAGTAGAGACCCGCTGGACCCTGACCCGCAAACGCCATATCGTTGCTTTTCTCAGCGTCGTTACGGAACGCGGTGGCCTCTGAGTCTATTTCACGCGTCGCTTGCGCGATGTATTTGCTTGCCTTCGCCAGCTTTTCGTTTGCTTGCCTCGACCACGCCACATAGGCTCTCGCGGTCTCAGAAGAGGGATTCTCAAGGACGTTCCTCACAGGTGGCGGCAGGTTCGCAGTGTTGGATCCTCCGTGAACTGAAGGAGCATTTCCTCTACCAGGCAGTATCCGTCAGGGTTCTCAAGGCCTCGGCTGCTCTGGATGGACGGTCAGAGACCGAGCTTCAGGACCTCGAATCCCTATCGTCCATTCTGTGGCATCAGCCGGAGGAAAGAGTGACCGTGCGGCAGGCCATTCTTAACATCACCGACCCCGGCCTTGCCAAAGTGCTCGAATATCTGGACAGCGCCAGAGAGGAATTCGAAAAGTTAAAGCAGGAACAGGCCCGTATGAACGGCAGCGAAATGTTTCAACGAGCATCCCAGGCCGCAACGGAAGTCGCCGCGATTATCGGCGAGGCGGAGAAAACAGCCAGATCCAAAAGAGAGAAAGAAGCTGTGGAGAGTATTCGCTCTATTCAGGCCAACATCATGCGGAATTTCCTGAAACTCAAAATCTAAACTATGCAGACCGAATCAAACACTCTCACTGACCCAAAAGCGCTTTTCGAGCGGATGTGCATCGACGGCACACGTTTTCAGGCACACAAGTTCGTTTCCGCGGTGGAGAGCTATGAAGGACTCAGGGAAGCGGCGAATCAAGGTAGTGAGATAACGCCCAACTATTTCCCGCTTCTCTCGGACGTTTTCTCGGCTTTCTTTCAAAACAAGGCCAGACTCAAACAGAATCCGCCGCGGGAGTCCGAAGAAAACCGCGAGATCATGGAAACCGCTCTCGGACTCAAAGAATATGAGGAACTGCACACCGTATCCAGGCTCGACTTTTTTGCCTCGGCAGCGGCGACAAGAGCATTCTCAGATCAGATCATACAGCTCATCAAAGAGAAAAAAGACGATGATAAGAAAGAGCCCGAGAAAGGCAATGTAAACAATGGCCCTCTGGGCATCGACCCGGACACTCTTCGCTGGGCAATTCGTAGATCTCTCAAAAAAGGACTGGAGGAGGCCCAGGAGGCAAAGCAAGCGGTTGAGACCTTCGGGAGACAAAAAGGAGGCATCCAGCGAATCCCGTTAACCGAACAATTTCGCCTCGCCGATCTTCTGGGAAAGAACGCCAAGATCAAGGAAATCATCAAGATGCTCGGCCGCATGAGGCTCGAAGCTCTGTCAATAAAAAGATCGAGGATAACCCACTCGGCTCCGGTAAGACGAGGAGTGGAAACGGTTGGGCTCGATGGGATCGAGAGGGTCCTGCCCGACGACCTTGCAGCCCTCGCCATTGGAGCACAAGGCGAAGATTTGTTTCTAAAAAGGCTCCTAGAAGAAGATCTCCTGGCCTACAGTTACAACAATCCTGTCGAAGAAACGCAGGGGCCGATTTTGATCGCCGTAGACGGCTCGGGAAGCATGGCGGGGCCCAAGGAGATCTGGGCTAAAGCTTTGGCGATCGCCACAATGCTTCAAGCCAAAAAGGAACGAAGGAAATCTCACGGGATCATCTTTGGCGCAAGCGAAAATGAGATTTTTGGGATCGACATCAACAGGCTGGAGGACCTCGCAACGGCGTCATTCCACATGGGGACAAATTTCGGACCACCGCTTAGATGGGCGGAAGACAAATTCAAAGAACAACCACAAGCGGACCTCTTTTTCATCACCGACGGGATTTGCAACATCGAGAAAGATAGAAAAGCCGACTTCATTCAAGCAAAACATCGGTCAAGAGCAAAATGCTACAGCGTTATCATCGGCTCGGAGACCGCAGAAACAGTGACACAGTTTTCAGATAAAGTTTTCTCCCTCTCGGCCTCGCCAAACGCCAGAGAGGGCGGTCAGATCCTTTCTGAGATCTGAAATCGCCTGATCCCCCGTTTTTCCGTCAGCACCTATGCTCATTGACGCAAAAAGGGGCCTTTGAGTCTTCCGTTTTTTCACTGGACAGTTGACACAACTACTGATAATCAGTAGTATATGAAATTGGAATTTGAATGGCACGACGCCAAGGCCGCGGCCAACCTGCAAGCCCACGGCGTCAGCTTTGAACTAGCGACGACGGTGTTCAAAGACCCGTTTGCCATCGAGTTTCTTGACGATCGCGCGGACTATGGCGAAAAACGTTTTGTCATTATCGGCATGGCGGAAGGACAGATTCTGTTGTTCGTAGCCTATACCGAACGCGCGGAACGCATTCGCATCATTTCAGCTCGGAGGGCAACGAAACATGAGCAAGATCAGTACTTCAGGCAGAACGCCTAGACCGATGACGGCCGCCGCCATTGAGCGCGCGGCGCGCGCCGACCGTGACGCGCGCCCGCTGACTGAAGCCGACTTCAAACGCATGAAGCGCACGCCGCAGGCGAAGATCATTCGCCGCGCCCTGGAATTGACGCAAGAGGAATTCGCCGCCCGCTACCATATCCCGCTCGGGACGTTGCGGGATTGGGAACAAGGCCGCGCGGAGCCGGATCAACCGACACGGGCCTATCTGACGCTCATCGCGCGCGATCCTGACCGCGTGCACCGCATGTTGAACCCAAAACCGCACTAACCGTACCCCCACTTTTTCAAATTCTCGCAAAGGGTAAGTTTTGCGACAAAATGTCAGGGTAGCAAAATCATCGACTTGTGCTTCGCAAATGTCAGCTCGCAAAATGCATGGCATGAAGTCCGGCTCTATGCACGGCCATGTATCGCGTGTTCAAGATTTCGCGAACAAAGCGCTGATAGCGCACGCCGCGCGCTTTGGCCCGCGCCTTCAGGGCGCGCACCATGCTCCCCGGAAGGCGCATGTTCTAATGCCTGAGGATGAACTCCAGGACGTTGCGGTTGAAGGCCTCGGGCTGCTCCCAGTTGATCGAGTGAGCGGCCTCGGGCAGCACGATGAACTGGGCGCAGGGGATATGGGCGAGCTGCCGCCGCATGACCCAGGGGGGCGCCTGCAGGTCCTGATCTCCGGGCATCAACAGCGTCGGCACCCGAATCGTCGCGAGCTTCGCGAACGTGATCGTAGTGCGCTGGGGCTGCGCCGGGGCGCCCTTCTGTTGCGAGTTATGGTGAATCTCTAGCCAGCGTTTGAGACCCTCGGGGTTGGTCGCCATGTACCCCATACTCACTTCCCGAAACTCCGGAGGCCAGCTCCTAAACGCTGGAAGCGTTGTCTTTTCTCGGAGCTGGCGCAATTCTTCGTCGACAATGGCGCCGCCGCTAGCGGCAATCACCATGCTGCGAAGCCGCTCCGGATGCCAGAGCACGTAGTCATAGGCCGCGAACCCGCCGCCCGCTACGCCCACGAGATGGAATCGGTCGATTTTCAGATATTCCGCCAGGGCCTGCAGATCATCGGCGATGGTGCCGGGCTGAGGACCACTGTCCGGATTCGGAGTACTGCGGTCCCATCCCCTTCGATCAAAGGCGACAACCCGATATCCCGCCGCGACGAAGGCCGGAATATTGTACTGCCAGCCATCGGCATTGCCTGTGTTCGCGTGGAGCAGTACGAGCGGCACGTCGCTACCGCCACTGTCTGTATACCAGAGGCGCACGCCCGGGAGATCCGCATATCCCGTGAACCGTGGAGGTACAGGAGTCTGTGCCGCGGATGCCATAAACAGGAACTACGACTCCGCGCCTGCGTGCAGGCCCAGGAGCGCCGGAGCGATGAGGCCAATAAACAACAGGGGCATCCCATTCATCAGATTTCTCCAAGGCTTCAACTTCTCAATGCCGGCCCGCGTCTCACCGACGGGAGCACCAACGCGGCCCGTTGCAAGCGGTTTCAGAGTCTCAAGCAGCCACTTCAGAAAACAGACTGGTCCCTTACCCTTAGCTTTGGGCAGACCGTATCCGACAAGGTCGCGTTATGTCAACTTGAAATCGGCTCGAATCGAAACGCGCGCTTCTCACGGTCTTAGAAAAAGGGAAAAGAAAAATCTAGCGAGTGATTTTAAGTTACTCGCAACGGGCGGGGACATACCTCTCAGTTAGCACAACTTTCATAATTCGCCTTCGGTTTTATGCTGATCGAAAACGTCATCGACCACTACATCGAGATCGGAAAGAAGCATCCCGGCAATCCTTTCCGTCTTTCCAACAGCGGTAGGTGCGCCCGTGCTCTCGCCTACCAGCGCTTCCAATCTACATTCAAGCCAGAACCGATGGCCGCACGGGTTTTGATGGTTCTTGAAGAAGGGAAACGAGTCGATAAATGGCTCAAGGAGGAATTCAGAAAACATTGCGCGAAATCGTGGGGCTCGGACGAAAAAGAGTTTTACATCGAGATCGATGGGATAAAGATTTTCGGCCACGCCGATGGCGTTCCTACTTTGGAATCCTATGGCCGAACCGTCGCTGAACTGAAAAGCATGTCCAATTACGGTTTCCGTAACGCTCTGCAGGGAAAGATTGACTATACTTACCGCTGCCAGCTCAACTCCTACGTCATCGGCGGAGGTCTCAACAACGCGCTCTGGGTCTGTTACCGCAAGGAAACTTCTCATCTCCTGGAGCTTTTTTGCTCAAAGAAGGTCGAAAAGATCGAAACGCGAATTCTTACTCCCTCCGGAGGCTGGCTTCAATATACGCCTGAATCGCCAATCGAAGACGACGAATGGCAGAGAGCCGAAGTTACCCATCCTTTCGATCCTAAGCTCCACGAAGAAGTTGTGGCGCGTTTTCGGAAGGTCATCCACGCAACTCCGGCAAATCTCCCCGATCGGGAGTACGGCCCCAAGCTCGTCTGTGAAAAGTGCGACGGCAACGGTTTCTATCTCACAGAAAAGAAGCAAATCAGAAAGCCCTGCACTGCCTGTGAGGACACCGGGAAGATCCTGGAACCGAAGTTAGGTTTCCCTTGCTCCACCTGTCGATTCAAAAAGCACTGCTGGTCCGGGGCGAAACTTCAGATGGAAGGTAGAAAGCCGGTATGGGTTGTACCGAGAGACGTGGCGGAAGAGACTCCTGTTATCCACCTCCATGAAACTTCAAACGGACAAGAGTCTGGCCTCTCATCACCACCTCCTCTACCAGGCAACAAAGAGGACGATGTCGAACTCTTTTGATCTGGATCTCTTTCGCAAAACCTACCAGGGACCGACCGTAAGGGTGAACCTGGTCGCGGCGGAAAATGCCGCTGCTTATCTACCCGCCATTCCTTTTACGTCGAGCAAAGACGTTTGGGATTATTTCTCCGCTCTTGAAGATGAACCAAGAGAAGTTGTGATCGCAACGTACCTGAACAACAAACATCATGTTCTCTCCATTGAAGAAGTATCGCGGGGAACTTTGACAGCTTCACTCTTTGAACCCAGAGCGATTCTGCAAGGTGCTCTCTTGACTAACGCCGCCGCCCTGATCGTTCTGCACTCGCACCCATCGGGCGATCCCAGGCCCAGCGCCGAGGACATCTCGGTAACAAAGTCTTTGAAACAGATAGCCGATCTACTGCCCATACGATTTCTAGATCACATCATCATCGGCAAGAAGAGTTACGTTTCACTCAAGGACTCGGGGCACCTTTAAGAAACCAAAATGGAAAAACAAATGACCGATATGAATCGATTGGTACCGAAGTTTTCTTTGGGACGTATTGTCGCCACGCCGGGTGCCTTAAAAGCTCTTGAGGAGGCGAATCAGAATCCCTTTGAGTTTCTGGAAAGACATCAGGCGGGAGATTGGGGCGAGCTTTGTGAAGAGGACAAATGCGAAAATGAATTCTCGGTTCTTAATGGTTTCAGAATCCTCAGTGCTTATCGAACACGGAACAACGTGAAAATTTGGATCATCACTGAATCGGACCGATCTTACACGACTCTGCTCAGCCCCAATGAATATTAATCCGTAACCAATTCCGAAAATCAAGGAAACGAAGGGCTCAACGAAAAAGCAAAATGAAAGTGCGCCCCCAATTAAACAACGTCGCCGCTGCGAACGGCCGCACTCCTGGTGCTCTCATACCCATTGAAGCTGAAGGATTTCACGCTTTCGCAGACGCCTTTGCGCTGGATGGAGAATGGGTAGTTTTCTTCTCTATAGCTGGTCACAAAGACGCGGTGAAGGCCATCAGAGCCACGCTTCTTACCAATCACTGGCTCACTGTCGGCGTTCACGAGATTTGCCTGCTCCCGAGGATGAAGTACGGCACCAGTGTTAAGGCTTTACCCTCGGGGATCGTTCATACAGCGATATTCATTAAGAATGACCCTGCCCAATCGCTGGGTTACTATGCTCTGACGGCAAGACCGGAACCCACGGAGTCGGATCTCTATATAACCCACTCATAAAGCACAGTGCAGTTCCGGTCCATTCCGGCTGGAAGGCGTGGCTACATAAGAGAGCCGTTCAAAGAAAGGAAGTAGAAACGCTGACGGCCCATGGAATCCATGGGATCAAGATTACACTGGACGATAAAAGCTTGGCCGAAGATATTTCCACAGCACTCAAAAAGGGAAAGCTCAAAAAACTTTTCGACAACGTCTCACTCTTACCGTTTTCCAAGACATCCTCGCGTATCTAAAGGCTTCATTCCTCCCCTTCGACAGTTGAGTTTTCATGAGACTCGAGGCTCAAGCCAAAGCGGGTTTTTATCCAACGCCGACTGAGGTCGTTGAAATCATCCAGACCTGGATTGGGGAGAAAAAGCCGGGTCCAAGACGACTCCTCGACCCGTGTTGCGGAACTGGAGAGCCGGCGGCCCGAATAGCAGCCGCCGCTGGATGCGACGCCTACGGGGTCGAAATCAACACGGAGAGAGCGCAGGCGGCGAAGCATGTCTTAAGTAAAGTCGTTGCAGGCAATCTTTTCAGCGTAAGAGCCCGCCCTGCGGGCTTTTCAATTCTATATTTGAATCCTCCTTACGACTTCGATGCCGAGGACGGGCGTACGGAACTTTCCTTCCTCAAGCATGCCCTTCCTTATCTCACTCCAGGAGGCCTTCTCCTTTTCGTGGTGCCGCAAAAACGAATCACAATTCGAATCGCCCGAGTTCTTTCCGCCTATATTGAAGATCCGAAAGTCAGAAAGTTTCCTACCGACGAGTTCCAAGCATTCGGACAAATCGTCATTGCCGGGATCAAGAAGGCGCGCGCTGAGATAGACGGCCAACTTCTTGCAAGCTTGAGTCAGATCCAAACTGCGGATCTCCCCGAAATGCAGCTAAAGGAATTCTCATTTAGTGTCCCAGCCGTCGGTAAAGACTTCTTCATCCGATCGGCCGAGTTCGGCCCCGACGAGCTTGCGGAAGAACTAAAGGCGAGCACGCTCTGGAAGGAGTCGGCGCTCGGTCTGCTTGAAGAAAAGGAGCAGACAAGACCTGCTATTCAGCCGCTCATGCCGCCCAGGAAAGCCCACCTGGCAATGCTCATTGCCGCAGGACTGATAAATAACCAGATATTGGAAGCAAACGGCCGGAGACTTCTCATTAAAGGGACGGCGAAGAAGATTATCGATCGATGCGAAGAGGAAACGGAAAAAGGAACAAAGATCACGGAGCGAGAAAGAATCGTGACCCAGATAAACGCCTTTGACCTGAACACGGGTGAATATCTTGAGATCGTATGAACATCCACGACTTCATTGAAGAGTTCCGCTCCGTTATCGTTTCAAGCGTCGGCCGGGATTCCAATCCGCTCTACCATCCAGCAAGTGATCGAAAGAAGATCTATAAACTCATAAAAGAAATCTCCAGGCAGCCCATCGCCAGCCAGATCGACGCCATCGGCGGAATCGTCATGGCTCTTCGTTCCCGCGATTCGGCAATTCTAGTGGGAAAAATGGGTCTGGGAAAAACCTATATCTCCATCGCCGCCGCAGCCGCTCTTGGTTTTGAGAAGACTCTGGTCGTCTGCCCGCCTCATCTCGTGAGCAAATGGCGGCGCGAAGTGAGACAAACCCTTCCTTCGGCTCACGCGGTGGTGGTGGAAAAAATAGGAGACATTGAAAAAGTTCTGAAAGAAAAACGACGGTATCGATTCGTGATCGTTTCCCGGGAAAAGGCCAAACTGGGTTATTACTGGAAGGGACACGCAACACTTCTCAGAAATGGCACCTTTGTCTGCCCTAGCTGTAGAACCCCGCTGGTAGACAGGGATGGCGTGCCCGTTAGGGAGGAAGCCCTCAACCGGAAAAAGCAGAAGTGCAAAGAGTGCCGGGAGCCTTTGTCTCGGCGCAAACCGGGGACAGCATCCGGACGCTCGAAAAGCATTATGCGAAGTACATTCCCCAGGCCGATATGGGGCGGGAATTGATCGAAGAAAACATCCTCCAAAGTGAAACCTTGGTGCAACCTGCGGTTTCGAAAAAACGGAGCGGCGCCTCCCCTACCCCGGTAAAAATGAAAAAGCCCCTGGAAAACCAGAGGCTTGAAGATGGAGCGGGTGAGGAGGGTCGAACTCCCGACCTTATGCTTGGCAAGCATACGCTCTAGCCAACTGAGCTACACCCGCATGGGTAAAATTTCTACATCAATCCTATGGGCTTGTCAATTTACGATGGCTCGCTCACTGCGCGGCCCGCGCCTGCCGAAGGCGAAAAAAATTGATGTGATAATTGATTCCTGACCAAACGGCGACGATCACCGACATCACAAGAAAATACATTCCGGCGGCAAAAAAATCCAAGCCGCCATACGTGTAGTGCACCAATAATCCACAGACGGCGAAGGATTGAAGAATAAACTTATACTTGCCTAATGTCTCCGCCTGCATCACGATTCCTTCTGTCAAAGCAATGCCTCGTACAACCGTTACTGCGCTTTCCCGAGCTAGAATCAGTACAACCATCCAGGCCGGGACACTGAGTTCATGCGGCCGGTCCATGGCCGCTAGCATGATCAGAGCCGATGCGACCATGAGCTTGTCAGCCAAGGGATCGAGAATCTTGCCGAGATCGGAGACGCTTCGATGGCGCCGCGCGAGGTACCCGTCGAAATAATCGGTAACCGAAGCCAATAGAAATAACAGCGCAGCCAACAAGCCGGAGACGCGGTCGGTATACGTTAGCAGATAAACGAGAACCGGAATAATGAGAATGCGAAAAAGGCTAAGGAGGTTCGGTATCGTCCAAACCACAACAGACTCCGATTCCGTTGTCGATGGTTTGCCGGCTACTATTGCTGCGCTTGTTGAGTGAACTGTAGACCGCTCTCCCGATACGCTTGGTAGCGCTGAAGAACACGCCGCACATACTCTTTCGTTTCGGCGAAAGGCGGTATGCCGCCAAATTTTTCGACGGCCTTTATTCCGGCGTTATAAGCTGCCAATGACAGTTCGAGATTCCCCTGGTAGTGGCCGAGCAATAACTTTAGATGTCGTACCCCGCCTTCAATATTATCGATCGGATCGTAGGCATTGACGACGTCGTGCAAACGCGCAGTTTCGGGCATGAGCTGCATCAAGCCCATTGCGCCCTTATTTGATCGAGCGGTTGCGTTAAAATCGGATTCAGTCTTGATCACCGCCCGTATGAGATCAGGATCAATGCTATATCGACCCGAGGCCGAGCGAATGAGCTCATCGTAGCTAGAGAACGAAGTCGCGGCGCCCGAGAGTTGCGGGTTGTTGTCACGGAATACCCGACGATAGCCCGCATGCGTCGGAACGTTAGTAAAGGTGAGCACCCCTTGTTTGTCTTTGTAGACATAAACGTCCGTGAATCCAACTGACGGTAAAATGACAGTGGAAAAAAAACCAATACAAAGCAGTGCCAGGTGTCGTGTGATCATCAGTTTAGCGGTTTAAAAACTTACTCAGGATAGCCTGCGGAGATTAACCTGTCAATCCGTCGTTATCATTCCTATGCAGATGTAGGCTTTGGGATGCCGATCCTGGCGCTGCCCCGCGAAGCTTTATAAAGCCAGACCTCCCGCATTCGGACTCATCAGTTTTTCTATCAGGGGCAAATCGCCTTCGAGAAAATCGAATTGGGCGAGATTTGGCACCGGAGCCCAGACAATTTGCTGAAAAATGAGATTTTTTATTTCCCCTTGATATTTCGCTATTTGATAAAATCGTAGTGCAACGGGTGGCATGTCCCGATAATGGTGCATATAACGCTCAATCTCCTTAGATTCCTCTACCTCAATAGCTAATTCTTCGCGCAGCTCCCGCCGTAGCGCCTCTGAATGATTCTCGCCTGTTTCCACCTTGCCGCCGGGGAATTCCCATTTTAGCGGAAACTGTGACGTTGCGCTCCTCTGACAAATGAGCACACGGCTATGCTCAACGATAATGCCTGCGACGACTTCAATCGCCTTTGCTTTAAAGTGATTCACCGTGCAATTCGTGTCTGCTCATTACAGGGATGGCATCTGTCGCGCGTCCGCCGAAATCTAAACCAAAGCTGGAAAAAAAGGAAGAGAAGTGAGAGCGCCTGTTTTCCACTTGATCACAGCAGCTTTCATCACAAACCCGATCCCACACATAAGCCCATTTCCAAGTTGGAGGCCGCCTATCACAAAGCCGACAGCGCTATCGAGCAAATTGTTGATCTCCTCAAAGCCACTTGAGGCGCGTGGAATAAATCTTAGACTCCTTTTATCTATAAAATCTCACGTTAGATCTATTATCCTGGTACTAAAGTTCAAGGATCTCTGACACTCATTGTACACACTTGACAAATTTGTTCTGTGTTTTGCTTGGTTGAAACCCCGCCGGCGAGCAATGCGGCCCGATTCCAAGCCTTGGAAACGTAGCACACACGGCTACCAACTCCCCATTCCCTGTTCGCGTGGAGTCCGGGTCTGGCTCGAGCTGGGCGGCGTGGTGAATAACCGCCAATCCCTGTTTGCTTGGAATCCGGCGATTTCAGGCATGGACTCCGTATTGCTTGAAATCATGGACTGATCTCACAACCGGTAACACTACATGGGGGATCGAAACCAGCGCAGGCGCTGGCTGGCGACCCCACATTCTGGTCTATAGCACCAAGATCGAGATCCCGGGAAGGAATGTCTCTCATTGACAAAATTCCCGCGCAAATTCATTTCAACGCGACATCCCTCGCTCGGGGGGCAGGTGCGTTTCCGAAATTGTTTCAAATTCGGAGGCCGCGACATGGCAAGCACGTTTTTCAATCGCAGAATCATCAGCCAGGCTCACGACGCCGTGAACTTCATCGCCAAGGCGCTCGAAGCGGCAGGGGATCCAATCGGTTTGTTGCCCAGCTTCAGGGACGTCTCGAACGGACTGCGATTTGTGAAAGAAATTTGCAAGGCGAAACTCTTCCGCAGCGCCATCGTGGGCAACGCCCGGGAGGCGGCGGATTTTATCGGCCCCTGGGAAGGGTGCGACCAACAGCGAGGCAACTATCGTGATCATCTCTAATTACGAGCTGACCGAAAAGATCGCAGAAGCGCCCCAGGCGGCAATCTATAAGGCCCGGCACAAAAGAAATCCTGAACGGCTGCTGGTCCTCAAAGTGTGGAAGACGGCCAGCCTTTCCGAATACACGCAGGCACAGTTCCGGCAGAAGATCGAGCACCTCAAGGTCCTGAACGATCCGCTGGTGATCACGCCGGTGTCGCTCGGCATGAAGGATGGCGCGTGTTTTATCACGCAGGATTTCTTCGACGGTGTGCCGCTGAAC
>JBGPIK010000174.1:0-12617 GCA_041484845.1 Binatia bacterium
GACCTTCTTGTACGCGGCGATTGGATCGTCGCCGATCGAGAAGCGGGCATGGAGGAAATCCCTGTTGCCCTTGGATAGCTCATACAGACTGCCAATCAGTCGAATGAGTTCGCTGGTATCAAGCGACGCAATTGATTCTTTTACATTGGACCAGGAAGGGCCGCCTCGTTTTGTGGTAGTCATCATCCGTCTCGTCTTAAGCACGTTTCTGAAGTCTGACACTCGGCTACGCAGTAAAGCAAGCCTCGACCTATGGTGATGTTACCGGCGAACAATCTCTCGGCGGAACCGAGAAGGGCCCGAGTTGTTAACGCCGGCGGTCAGCCGGGCGGGCCGACGACGCGAACTTCCCGCCGTCCGATCGGCTTCGTGGCCCGCGTCGGCTGCATCGTCTTGATAGGCACGCCGCGGGTTCAGCTTGCCGAGCAGGGCTCACTCGTCCCAGTTCCATCGCCGACCAGTGATTTCGATTTTCACGACGTCGCTCGCTTCAAAAGGGATATCCACGCGGCCGCGGATCTTCGTGATGTAGCCGCCATTGATGACGACATCGGTGAACACGCGGCCATCAGCAATAGTCACGTCTCCTGTCCAGTAGCCCATGCCCGTTTCCGGCTTGCCCAGGAGGAATGCCGCCCATTTTTCTGCAGGGAGCAGCTTCATCGCACGCCTAACTATTAAGTGAGCTGTTTAGACTGCGCCATTGCTTACCGCCTATCCCGGTCGATTTCCTTCTACCTTGTAGCTATTTCCAACCGTTCTGTGCATTCGAATTACCATCGATTTAGCTCGTCGATAAATATCACGGAGCCGGGTTTTTTGTATATGATTAACTGGAGCCGGAGACAAGACACCGGAAACTGGAAACCTTCGAGGAGTTTGACATCGACATTCCGACCGTGAGACTAAACAAGGACTGGTTAGGATAACTTTCATGGAACGAACTCAAGTCATAATTGTCCGTCATGGGCAGACGAAATGGAATATCGCAAACATCCGCCAGGGTCATCTCGATAGTGAGCTGACCGACATCGGGATCGCCCAGGCTAAGGCATTGGCGCAGCGACTCTTGCGCGAGAGATTTAGCGCGCTCTACAGCAGCGATCTCGGACGCGCGGTCCAGACGGCGCAAATCATCGCGGATGAAACCGGGCACGACATTATTACCGACGCGCGTCTGCGCGAGCGGCATCTAGGCATATTTCAGGGACTCAGCAGCGATGAAATGAAAGAAAAGTATCCCCAGGAGTACAAGTTGCACCGGACTCTGGGACCAGATTACGTTATTCCCGGAGGGGAAAGTGTCCGGCAACAGGTTGCGCGCAATATCGCCTATTTAAACGAGATCGGCGCAAAGCATGCGGGCGAAGCGATTGTCGTGATCACGCATGGCGGTGTATTAAGCGGACTTTTCCGCCATACGTTTTCGATCCCTTTCGAAGCCCCGCGCCGCTTTGAGTTCACCAACGCGGGTTTGAATGTATTCGTTTACGAGCAGGGAAGCTGGTTTCTCCAAACCTGGGGCGATCTCGGCCATTTAGCCAACCGCTCGCCCGACGATTGCGATGATGCGAAGTTGTTTTAGTTCAAACATCTCAGAAGGGCTCACGGCGAAATGGAGTGTTGGAGTATGGGAGTATTGGGTTTAAATACATCACTCCATTACTCCACCACTCCAGTACTCCATCGCTAACACATAGCAATTGAGCGCAACCAAGATATGAGTCCTTTTTCAGCAGGCTACTGGACCACTCCTCATGCCCTTATTCCTTCAGCGCAGCGCTTTTCCATTCTGACCGAGAAGCCCGGGCGCTTGATATAAATTTGATGCGACTCTTTCCGCTTGCTCAACTGTTCGATTAGCTTCACCAACGGTTGATTGCCGTCTAGATATACGCGCGGTTTGCCGTCATTTTGCAGTGCGTCGACATATAGGTCGCCGGCGTAAAAGCGCATTATCAACTCTTCGTCCGAAATGTTCGCGCCGAATTTTTGGCGCACCTCCTGAAGCGTGGGGTCGGGTTGCTCCCATTTCGTCCACTCTTTAGCGCGCGGGCGGCTGAGGATTTGATCCCTGACGTTCGGGTCCATGACATCCACGGCCTCTTTACCCCAGAAGCCCAATGCATATTGAATCACCTGGTCAGGCACCTCTTTGTAACGTTCGCCGAGAATGACGTTGATGGCCGCTTGGGTGCCGACATATTGGGAGAGGGGAGTGACCATGATCGGATAGCCGAAATCCTTGCGCACGTGCTCCGATTCCATTAACGCCGCTTCCATCTTGTCTTCCATGCCGACGATCTTGAGCTGGTGGCGCATGTTGGAGATCATGCCGCCAGGAACTTGATGCAAATATAGAGAATGGTCGTATTCAACGGGCCTCCCGATGGGCAAACCGTGCGTTTTGGCGACCGCAGTGAAATGTTTGACCACGGGTTCGAGCGGCTTTAAGTCCACCGCCGGCGTGAAACCGAGAGCTTTGAGATTACTGGCAATGTTGAAGATCGAAGGTTGGGAAGAGCCATTGGCCAACGGCGGCACAGCCGTGTGCAAGATGCGCATGCCGAGCTTGACGCCTTCGAGATAACAAAGCGGCGCCTGCCCGCTGTTGCAATGGCCGTGAAATTCCACCGGGATGTCGCCGGCGCTCTTTAAAATCATCGGAATCAAAGTGCGCGCGCGCTCCGGCGTCAACAGGCCGCCGACGTCTTTAAAGCAAATGCGCCAAGGCTTGCTCGCGGCAGCTTCACGCGCTTTGCGCGCGTAATACTCATCGGTATGGCGGGGCGAAACGGAATAGATCAGGTTGGCGACCGTGTCCATGCCGTTTTTCTTGAGATCCTCGATTTCCTCTGCGAACGAGTCATAGTCATTCCAGCAGTTCGACGTGCGCGTCAACGTCAGGCCGTAATGGACGAGTCGTTCGACCAGGAGCTTCAGAATGCAATGCGGCGTCTTTTCGAAAGCGCTATGCATGCCGCCATGATAGCGCAGACGCGTCTTCTTGAGGCGTTTGGTGCCTTCACGCAGCCAGTACCAGGGATTTTCTTTGTGCTCGCGCACGTATTTCTTGAACATAACGCCAAGAAAAAACTCCATGGATTCAAATCCGGCATGATCCATATACTCCGCGGCGGGGAGCATCGCGCCGATCGGCATATTCAGCGCCCACAGGCTCTGGTTGCCGTCTCGCAGTGTTGTATCGATAAAACGGACCTCGCTCATCTACCCTCCAGAAGTAATGGTTCAAACGTTCAAGCCGTTCAAAAGGTTCAAATCGTTCGCCCGGTGTATGGGATCTTGGTTTAACCGTTTGTGTGGGTCAGCCACCGAGGCTGACATCACCAGTTATTATCTGTATAAACTATTGCCGAATAGATCAAACAGCCTGCCTTGGGGGTAAATGGATGAAAAGCTATCGCAAAGAACTATGGTTCAATACCGGAACACGAGTGGCCTTCGTCAACATCACGCCGCAGGTGAATGACTGCCTGCGGGAAAGCGGAATAAGAGAGGGATTGGTCCTGGTCAACGCGATGCACATAACAGCGTCGGTGTTTATCAACGACGATGAGTCGGGCCTGCATCACGACTACGGCGTGTGGCTTGAAAAGCTGGCGCCGCATGAGCCGGTTAAACAATACCGTCACAACGATACCGGTGAAGACAACGCCGATGCGCATATCAAACGGCAAGTGATGGGAAGGGAGGTCGTGGTCGCTGTCACCGACGGCAAATTTGATTTCGGTCCGTGGGAACAAATCTTTTACGGCGAGTTCGACGGCCGGCGCCGCAAGCGGGTGTTGGTAAAAATCATTGGGGAATAGGCGCACTGAGTGAACGGCGGCGGAAGCGGTGGCCGCGATTTTCGTCCCTCGGTGAGAATGTTGGAATTGACCTAAAGGAAAATGGCCGGTATGTTTTGTCGGTGGAGAGAAAATTCGCCAAGACTTCTCGGAGCCATTTTAGGCCTCCCGAGCGGCCAGACGCTTCATCGCCTGAGCGAGGCCCCTACCAACCTCCTTGCCCGCATTACCCGCGCTGCAGCGGCTGTCCTTTCATCAACATTCCTTATCCCGATCAGTTGTTAAGAAAGCGGGAAATTGCAGCGCGAGCATTCGCCGCCTATCCGGCGCTCGCTCATTGTGAAGTGCCGCCTGTGATTGCTTCACCAGAGCGGTTGGTCTATCGCGCCCGGGTCAAGCTGGTGGTGCGAACCCGTAAGGGGGAGATTGCGACCGGACTCTACGTGCCGGGGTCCCACCATGTCGTCGATATCTCCTCCTGCCCGATTCATCCGCGGCCGGTGAATCAGGTGGTACAATATCTCAAGAAAAAAATTCTCGAGCTTGGCATCGCGCCCTACGACGAACGCGATGACAGCGGCGACTTGCGCTATCTGGATTTTCGTTACAGTTTTGCGCGCCGCGAGCTGAGCGTTACGCTGGTGACTCGCCACGCTGCGCTTCCTCAAGGCGGAGCCCTAGCGCGGTTTTTGCAGCATCGTTTTCCTTTCATCGTCGGTGTGATTCAAAATATCAACGATCAAAAGGGCAACGTGATCTGGGGAAAGAATTTCCGTACGCTTTCCGGTCGTGACACGATTCTCGAGCGCATCGGAGACTTGAAGCTTGTCTATCCCGCGGGCGTGTTTTCCCAGGCCAATCCCTTCACCGCGCGCAGGCTTTACGAGCGTGTTTACGAACTAGCGCAGCTGCAGGGCGGAGAGCGTGTTGTGGATCTCTACTGCGGCGTCGGTCCGATCTCACTTTATCTGGGGGCTGCGGCGCGCGAAGTGTGGGGAATCGATGACAGCGAATTGGCCATCATTACGGCAAAGCAGAATGCGCGGCGCAACGGTTTGGGCAATTGCCGTTTTTTTGCCGGCGACGTGGCGGAAACGCTGGCGCGGGTGGCGGATCGCGTGCAACGCCCGGATTTGTTGATTCTCAATCCGCCCCGCAAAGGGGTGCAACCGGGGGCGATGGAGCGCATTCAGGCGATTGCGGTTCCGAGGATCATTTACGTGTCGTGCAGCCCACAAAGCCAAGCGCGTGATCTGGATCGCCTTATCCACGAAGGCTATCGCCTCCGTACGCTTCAACCGTTCGATATGTTCCCGCAGACCGAAGAAGTCGAAGTGGTGGCGCTGCTGGAAAAGTCGTAGTGCTGCCGCGCTTTGCAATCGTATGATAGCTTGTGATGATATGGCGCTGCGGGCGCGAGAAAATAGGAGGTGATGGATGGCCGAACTGAAAATCCAGGGCGTGACTCACTGGTCCATACCGGTTAATAATCTCGACGAGGCGGAGAAGTTTTACGGTGATATGCTCGGCCTCGAAGCGAAAGGACGTTTGGGCAATTCCAAGATGTCCTGTTTCAAAGCTGGCGAGCATCACAATATTTTACTGTGTGAGCGCAAGGAGGCGCTGACTCGGACGCCGCAGCAGGACAATCGTCTGCATCACGCCTTTACCGTTAGCCCGGAAATGTGGGTGAGAGGCTGCAAGATGCTGCGCCAAAACGGCGTCAAAATTGCCGAACCCATCGTGTACCGCGAGAAGGGGCACTTTACCGGGCGCGAGCTCTATTTCTTAGATCCCAGCGGCAATATGCTGGAGCTGTGCGATCCCACTTGGAAGCCGGGGATGCCGACTCCGACGTACGAAGAGATCGTCGCGGCAAAATAACCGTCTCGAATTCGTAACGAGCGCCTGTCGTTGCGCCTTACTCTCGCCGGTAGCTCCATAGTTGCGGGATAGCCCAGCAAGTCCCGACAATGGATAGTGCGCACAGGAGACATCCCAATAGCAGCGCGTTGGAGGCGCCGACGAGAGCAGCGCCCGCCCCGGCGATCACGGCTCCGAGAGAATTGGTCGTCTGCGCGAAGACCGTCAGAAAGCTCGAAGCCCGTCCGCGCATGTGATCGGGAGCGAGCAGCTGAACCATGGTGCGTCTGATGGTGACGCTGATGGAATCGCTAAAGCCCAGCGCGCCCACGGCCAACAGACCAAGCGCAAATCGTTTGGATAGGCCCAACAGACCTAAACTAAGCGCGAACAGGAAAGTTGCGCTGATGGTCATCACGCCTTTCCGTTTTATATCTCCGGCAGTGAGCAGCAGTCCTGAGCCGATCAAGGCGCCGATGGCCGGTGCGGCATAGAGCGCTCCGAGGCCGCCCGCGCCGACCTTGAAGATATCACCGGCAAAGATGGGGAGAATGGGACGGTAGTAGCCGACCAAGACGGCGAAGAAATCAAGCAAGAAAAGCGACAGAATGACTCGCGTGTGCCATAGGAACTCGAATCCTTCGATAAGGCTGCGCAAGCTGATCTGCCGCCGCGCGCCTCCGGGTTGTCCGGAACTCCGAAGCATGAGCACCGAACCGATCGAAGGCAACAAGAGCAAAGCATCGACGAAGTAGGCTTTGTCGATGCCGACAAGCTCGATTAAATAACCGGCGAGCACCGGACCGATCAACTGTGTTCCCTGCGCCATCATGGTTGTCAGAGTGACGGCGTTCATCAAGTGTGAAACAGGGACAAGACTCGGAACCAGCGCCTGCCGCGCCGGCCCGCTCAAAACCTGCAGCGACGAGCTAACCAAATTCAATACGTTAACGTGCCAGACTTGAACCGTTCCGGTAAAGGTGAGCAGGCCCAGAACAAAACCGGGAATCACATTGAGCAGCTGAGTGGAAATGATCATTCGTTTGCGATTGAAAGTGTCCGCTAACACACCTCCGAGAAGTCCAAAACAGACAAACGGGAACGCTTGAAAGAAGCCGGCCAAGCCCAATTGCATCGAAGATCCCGTTAAATGGTAGACCTGATAAAGACTGGTGACGTTGCGCATGTTCATCGAGGTGTTGGCGCAGAGAATGGCGACAAATATCAGACGGTAGTCGCGAATCAGAAATGAAGACCAGGGGCGGATGGGCAAAACCGGCTGATCGCTGTGAGGCTGCTTTTCTTCACTTTTCGACACTCGGGGTTAAGGTCCTTTTACTGGTAATAAGCCGGCCATATTAGCGGCTCCATCCGTTGGGGTCAATTGCTGCGGGGTGATAACAGGGTCTCGTCAATGTAGTGTTGACAGTATTGCAAATCCCTCTAAATCTCCCTTTACAAAGGGAGACTTTCAATTCCCCCCTCTGGCAATATCACGTGCGTCGTTGATGACGACCCGACCATGTCGAAGCTTTTGGAACTTCAAAAGAGCATTGCGCCGAAATTTTAGCGGCGGGTTTCGGGATCAATCCAATCCACGGACTCTGCTCCGGGGGTACATAGCTCGGCGCTTAGCCTACGTGGTATCAGCGCTCAGCAACAACAATGGTCCCTGATGAAGCGGCCTGCTCCTTAGGCGATCCGTTCCAGCCGAAGAGACGCCGTTCGAGTAATCAGGCGTATTTTTTGACTGCGTTCTCAATGGCGCCGCCGGCCTTAGCCAGGTCGTCAGGTACCATCACCGGATGAAGTTCGATCGTTGCATTGAATGCAAGAAACCACGGTTCAGCGATAGACGGGATTTGAGAAGCATCTTGCATCTGGAGAAAGACGAACGCCGTGCGCTGGCCGTTGTCGTCCGTAAAATAAACGGCCTCCGGCTTCAAATCCGCCAATATCAATTGTATGGTCGCGCCGAGTCTGCCGGCCTTGGCGGCCGCGTTCCCGGCTTCAACAGGGATGTTGACCTTCAATAGGAACCGCATAGTTACCTCCTGACGGTTTGGTATATTCGATGCGCACAGCGGCATCTTACACTTAACCTCATCGTGAGGCCAGATGACATGCCCTGTCCATAACTCCGCTCTAAGGCGGTTTCCACGAGGGGAGAGCCCTCGCCCGTTGGGCGAATCATCTTACCTATGGTGAGAGGCCCTTAGAGCGGAGTTATGGCCCTGTCCTTTCCGGCAGCGATAGCAGGGAAACTCTTCCTCTCCTCATTGCCCACGGTTAAGCTTTGATGGTGATTATGTGTGCTTGGATCTTTGCATCCACAACCCCGCGCCCGAACCGCTGAGCGATAGCTTCCGCAGCGATATCAGTTGCTTCGCCAAGCCGCGAGGCATTACGCGCGTTAATCTCGTTTCGCAAGGGTGTTCCTTGGCAATAAGCGATTGCTGGAATTCGGAAAGACTGTGCCCGACTGCGAGCCGCGAGTGTAATTATCTCGGGCGAGGCAGTGAAGCCGCCATTTGCCAGATCTTGCTCTATGGTCTCCTGGTTGTAGTAACCGTGAGGCGCGCGCGGAAGAAAACGAGGCGGGTCTCCGGGAAATAGGGATTCGAGCGCCGTTGTCACGGTGTCGGCGAATTCGTTCTCTTCGATCCTATCCCAAACGTTGAAGATGAAGATGCCCCCCGGCCTGAGCACTCGACATGCTTCGGAATACGCCCTCGATTTTTCAGAGAAGAACATTACGCCGAACTGACAGACGACGGCATCAAACGTCTTGTCTGGAAAGGGGAGTTGCATCGCATCCGCTTGACGCCATTCGACCGCGCGCTGAGTCCCAAGGGCGGAAGCATGGTCGAGCATCGGCTGATTCAGATCGGTAGCGACAATAGACACGCTATCGGGTAGCGCGGATGCCAGGGCACGAGTGACAACACCGGTGCCGGCTGCAATTTCCAGTACGCGTGTCAAGGATCTCGAAGCTAGTCGTCTCGCGAGATCGACGGCGTATGGCTCGAAGATTAATGGAACCAGATGCGTTTCATATAGCTCCGGAATTGAACCGGCGAAGACTTTATCCGTATCGTGACTTCTCATTGGTTCACTCTGCCAGGTCAGTGGATTGGCGTTTGCAATTGTTCTCTCGTTCGCAATCCATGGCGAGGTATAGACCTCTATCGGAAAAACTTTCGCTCGCGGCGCGGAAGCCGAAGCGTTTTTGATCTGCGTTGATGACCGGGATCGAGTGGGCCGCGCCACGGCGCCGGAGAAGGACGCCAAGTCAGCTTATTTCGCATAGAGCTTGGCGATATATCCGCTCTTGTCGACCTCTTCGACTAAACTCGCGTCGATTGTGTCTCTGGCCAACGTCACTTTCGATTTCGGCGTTCTGACGGAATCGAGGACCGATTGAACTCCTGTCAGTTCCGGGTACGGTCGTTCGCGCATCGCCTCAGCCACACGCGGGTAGCCGTACTCCGCCCCTTTGATGCCTTCTTGCTTGAGGACTGAAAGCGCCAGTTCCTTGTTGGTTTTAAACACGTAGATTCCTTCGATCAGGCCTTCGATAAATTTTACCAACAAGTCGCGGTGAGTTTTTAACAAGCCGGTTGGCACCACCTGGCCGAAGCGCGCGTAATCGAGAGGAATATCCAATAGGTCCACGAGCACACGGCAGCATCCGGACTCCAGGATCGCCGGTACGTCATAAGTTCCCAAAAGAGTTCCATCGACTTGTCCGGCCACCATTGCGGGGAGCCGCGTGGTGCCGGCGGCTTGAATAATCCGCACGTCTTTATCGGGATCCAATTTCCAATGGCGCAACAACATTCGGGTCGTGACTTCCGAGGACGAGCCGAAGCGGCTGATCGCGAGCCGTTTTCCTTTCAGGTCCTCGGGAGTTTTGATTTCGTTGCGCGCGACAAACGCAAATGGAAAACGATTGACATAGACGCTGATCAGTTTGCCGTCGAGCACCCCCGACGATACTGCATTCAACATAGCCGGAACGTCGGAGTCGGCGACATCGAGGTTTCCGCTGACCATGGCTTGGGCCATGGTTGCGCCGCTGGTGAAGTAGATCAGTCGGATTTCGAGATTGCGCTTTTTCCACAAGCCGGCCCGTTCGATCGTTTTGTGCAGGTTTTTGGCGACGCCAGTGCCGCTGTATCCGACGCGCACGAGTTGCTGGGCGCGAGCATGGGAGACAGCCATCGCGACGAGAAAGAGAGCCATCAAGGGCGCTATGTTTTTGGCCATGGAACACCCCCCCCTGCAAAATTATGAGAAAAATCGGCCGTACTTTTTAACCACCTGCTTAATTAGCTCAGGACTGGAGCCGGATACGTGGGGATAGTCTTTCATCCATTCGTACGGGCGGGTCGCGTCAATTATGGCACGAGAGCTGAAGCCCTTTTTGTCTCTCGGAATCACCGGATCGAGCGGCCCGCTCCAGGCGCGGCGAATAAAATCAGTATCGTTGACCGGATCAGCTCTGGTACACATCGCCCAGATGACGTCGTTCATGTCATACGGATCGATATCGTCATCGACGACGACGACATAGCGCCCGAGATAGGCTCCGGTTTGGCACTGAGCCGCGATGACGCCGGCTTGTTTCGCGTGGCCCGGATAGCGCTGCTTGATTGAAACCGCGGTGAAGAATCTGCCTTGATAGCAGCCGACACCTTTGACGTCCGGCACGCCGGCTTTTTCCAACTGATCCCAGATAAACGCAGAGCGCAATAGGCCGTCGTCGGCGCCGGCGGGAGGACGGGATGACGGCGCGCCGGTCAAAATCGGGTTGTTGCGGTGCATCAGGCGCTTAACTTTTAAAATGGGTTCGGTGCGCTCGCCGCTGGCGTAGTAGCCGGTCCATTCGCCGTAAGGGCCTTCGCGTCTCTGGCCGTCCGGCAAGACTTCTCCTTCGATGGTAATCTCGGAGTAAGCAGGAATCGGCAGTCCGGTGTGTTTGCCGAGAATAACATCGACCGCTTCACCGCGAATACCGCCGGCGTAATCATACTCCGACTTTCCCCACGGCAGGCTGTTCGCGGCCGTCATCAGCAACAGAGGATCGTCGCCGAAACTGATGGCTACGGGGCAGGGGCGCCCCTGGTCGAAATACTTCTGGCGCATGATCCGTCCCTGTTTTCCCGGCGAGATATAGAGCGCGAGCGTATCGCGATCGTGCACCATCACGCGGTAGCAGCCAAGATTGACCCAACCCTCGTCAACGTCGCGCGTAATCACGAGGTGAGCCGTGCCGATGTATCGTCCGCCGTCTTCTTCGTGCCAATGCGGAACCGGCAGCGAGAAGAGATCGATATCCGTGCCTTCATATACGTTCTCCAGCACCGGGCCGCTTTTTACGACACGAGGCGGAATATACTGCGGATTATTCAATCGTTGCCGCCATGCCTGGATGAATTGTGTGCGATTGGAGTCGAGCGGCAGATGGGTCGTCAGGCATTGGCGTTTCAGGGATTGGTGATGAACGCCGACGAGCACCCGGTGACCGGGGGGATAATTTCTGATGTTATCGAAAAGAATCGCCGAATAGGGGGGATTGCGCACATAGACTTCCGTGATCGCGCCCATTTCGTATTGCCAATCGGCCCCATCGACTTTTCGCAACTCGCCAAATTCGTCGACTTTATCCATCCAGCCGCGCAGGTCCGAGTAAAGCATTTATTTAATGTCCTTTCGTAGAATAACTCGTTCAATCCGTTTAAACGGTTCAAATCGTTAAGGCGGTCTATGCTTTCGCTTCTTCCCGGTAAAAGCCGAGCAGATCGAGCACCGGTTTATCGTTTATGGCGAAAAGAATCACCGCATCCTTCGACTGGCTGGCGTGGTTGTGCCAGAGCCATTGCGGGACGGTAAAACTGTCGCCTTCCTCCCATTCAAAGGTTTGGTCACCAACGGTAGTGACGCCTCTGCCCCGGAACGCGTGATAAATCGCGCTGCTGGTGTGCCGGTGCGACCAGGTTATTTCTCCCGGACGCAGCATCTGAATCTCGCAAGAAAGCGTCGGTAAAGTAGAGCCGCCCGTCAGTGGATTAATATAACGCAGGACAACGCCGTCGAACGGGTCGCCCGGGCTCTCGCCCAAATCGATCAATGCTTTCTCCGTGTCCTCCCAACGGTAACGGTACGGTGGCGGCTGGACCGAGTCGGCGTTGATCCATTTGGGGCGCGCGGGCCCAAGCTCATGGAGGGTGTAGTTTTTTGGTTTTGAAATTTGTTGTTGCTTGGTTGGATACGCGTCGCCAAAACTTATTTCGAAAAACTTGACCATCGGAAGATCGGTGCCATCGATCCAGACAATCGGATCAGCAGAACCATTGTAGTGATCGTGCCACGTCCTGTTCGGCGTGGTGATGAGGTCGCCCTTTTCCATGGGGAAGGCTTCGCCTTCGACGGTTGTCTGCGCGCCGCCGCCTTGGATCACGAATCGGACAGCTCCCATCGTGTGCCGGTGGGCCTCTGCGACTTCGCCGGAATTGACCAGCTGCACGCCCATGGCAAGGGTGTGCGTGGTACGAAACTTTGTCGGGGTGTGAAAGCCAATGAATCGCCGCGCAGTTTGATCGAGAGTCAGGATCTCACCTGCTTTTATCAAACTGCCGTAGACATCCCGCCAACGCCAAATGCACGGTTGATAGGAAGGCTCCGGCTCGTAGGTTTCGGGACGATTTCCAGCAGTCCAGAAGCCGAGCAGGTTTTTCTCGGCCAGCTCATCATTGAATTCATCCAAAGAGCTCATGTTGATTGCTCCTTTCGAACCGCGGAACTAGCCCGCATTTCTCACATCAAAGTCAATCGAGAGGCGAGCTCTCCAGACCGAGGCAATGAGCCTGTGCCTTGGAGCAGCCCGCAAACCGAGTTGCTGGAGCGAACGCCCGTGGCAAAGCGCAAGCGGCGAACCGAGCA
>JBGPIK010000175.1:0-12567 GCA_041484845.1 Binatia bacterium
CTATTGAGCACCCACTTTGTCGTAAGAAAATCTCGCGTTCATTTTCCTGAAGCCTTTTATCACGCAATCACTTGTGGACACCAGGGCCGGTTACCAAGTATTGCAGATCGCCCGATTTTTAGGCTTCCAACCCTAATCCGACAAAACTTGCGGACCAAGAGCACGGAGCAAAGGCGGTGAGACCGGAAGCCGCGGGCACCTGAGCGTACAGGTTGCTCGCAGGCCCCGACCGCACGGAACATCACCCTGAGAGAGATTGTTAACCGGGGGGAGCCCTGATTGCAATAACTTTTCATTTCGGACGGTTGGAGGTTGGAAATTGGACCTTTTTCGGACCGGACCAAAACCGTTTTTGGACTGAAAACGCCCCAGTTGTTTCCGAGTTCGGGCGCCGTGGCCCGCGTTTTCTGATTCTAAACGTGTCGAGCTTTTGAAAAATTTTTCGGCCGGAAAGTGGTGCGTTATAGTCGCCAGGGTTAACGCTTCTTTTGTACACACCGCATCAAAATATCCGCCCTGATCCCTTCCGTCGCGCGGCCGGCGAGCGCGGTCTTTGGGCGTCCGTACTTCTCCAGGCTATTTATGATCTGGCGGGCTTCGAACTTTATGGTATTCAGCGTCGATTTCTTCAAAAAGCGGGCGCGACTGGATCATGTCCGATCGACAAGATCCGGGGAGTTTTGTTTGGATTTGCGGGCAACTCGATCTCGATCCGGAGGCAGTGCGAGACCGGCTCCTGAAAAGGCCGATCTGCGACCTTGTGCAAGGCTCCGCCGAAAGGATAGGAGCAGCCTGAGATCATCCAAACCGTCTCCGCCACCGTTCCGTCTTTCAGCTTTCCACTTACTAATTATCTCTTTTCGGGCGCGGATATTGGCAGCGCGACACTCGGAGCATTTGCTTCTCCTGTCTAGCAGGCGATTAAAATCGCCGTAAGGTCTCACATGAAGGCATTGTCCGCAAATCTGCTGCCCGTGAGCGTCAAGGCCGATAAGCAACCGCTCCAGGGGACCCAGGACGAGATAGCGCAGCGCTGCCGCGTCTACCGTAGGTGCTAAAAAATCGAGAACTACAAAAACAAGGTTATGTTTAACGTAACCCGGCTCTGAATTGATCAACGCTCGATAGTAAGCGTAAACTTTGTTCATATTACCTCCCGGCCAGCATCCGTGCGCGACGTTCCATCCACTGCGCGAGCTTCCTTTGCCCGTTTTTGTCGCTCAGCTAGACGGCGCCGCTTCTCCTCCTGTTTTTCGCGCCGTGCGACTTCTTTCAATCTCTTCTTGTACGACGTCTGCTCTCTCATCCGCCTTGTCTCCTTTCTCCTGCTGTTTAAGGATCGACTCCAGGGCCAAGCGAAGTTTGGTAACCTCTTTTGAATTTCGCGGCCGCGGTGATTTGAGCATCTTGTGGCAGAATCGCAGGTAACCGTCCGCCTCTTTCCAGCGGATCCGGGCGGCCAGGGCGTCGAGCATCCGTAGCTGGTGTTCTTTCGGTTCAGAAAATAAAACTATTTTTTGCACCTTCTTCCCGGAAAGCGTGTGCTCCGCCGCCAGATCCGACTGGTAAATGTGCGGATTTCTAATGGTCGCGCCCATTTCTCGGAGGTTATTGATCAGCAGCTCGCGCTGTTTCAAAGAAAGCCGGGAGATCGATAAAATTCCCAGATTAATTTTTCCCGCCAACTCACGCACGCGATTGAGAGCCCCATCAGATCCAAAAACGCCGCGTGACACCAAGTCGGCGATCGCCGAGTGGATGACGACGTTCTGCAGATAGTAAACCTCGGGTTTTTTCTGCTGCTTCACCACTTTACTCCCCGATCAGAAACGACAGGCGCGAAGCCGTAGCTCCGCGCCCGTGGTTTGCGTTGGGATTCCACATGTGCCTTCTACAGTCCCAGCAACGCGATTGCTGTTTGAAACCCAAGGGCGAAACAGGCTCTGCCCTCTACGTACCGTTCGTCGATCAGGCCATCGGCATACCTATCCGCAAGCGTACCGGCTTTTTTACGAAGACGGACATAGAGTTCGGCCGTCTTCTTTGCGCTGCTGCGCCACTCCGGCAACACTGCGTCCATCAGCCGATTGAATTCTTCTTCGCTCATCGATTCGCGCGTTCGCCATAGCAGCCCAATTTTCTCGCCGCCATATTTGTGAACAAGCTCTCGCGCCAACCTGTTCACGTCGTCTTGCACGTTTGTCTTTTTTCATTGTGGAGTCTCCTTTTTTTGGATGATCCGCTTGTCACATACCTATTAATCTTTTTGCCGACTCAAATCCGAGGGTGTAGTAAATGATGTTTTTTTCTATGCCCTCCGGGTCCAGGCAATATTCGTCCACAAGTGGGGTCTTCTTCAGTATTTTTTCGTGAAGCGCCTTTTCCTCCGCCTTGCTCTCACGCCACTTCGAGGAGATAAGGTCCTTCAACTGTTCAAGGTTCGGTGCCAATTGAAGGTCAGTACCGCTCATCATTTGCAAGAAACACGTAAAACCGTTCAATCGCTCAAAGTCGGCGGCCGGGTAGAAAGCAATGCCGAACCTCTTAACAATCATCCGCGCCAGCTGGATGACTGTGATTTGCCTTTTCGCCTTGTTGATATTCTTGCTCATCCGCGCGGGTACGGGTTCGTACGGGCAGACAGTTTGTACGAGAGTGGCAAACCCCAGAGCAAACCAAGCGCCGATGTTAGCGGTATTCTGCGGTACCCATGAATCGGCATAGTCACGGGCCAGCACCCCGACTTTTTTGAAAATCTTGTCATAGAGCGCCTTGTTGTCACGGTGGCTCTTTCGCCAGCCGGGCGCGATTGCATTCCTCAACTTGTTCAAATCTCGTAAGGTCATGGAGTCGATTAATTTGAAGGACAGGTTGTTCCACTTCTGCGGATCATCACTCGCCACGTCAGCGATATCGGTCTTCGCGATAATTTCGCGTGCCACTTCATCAATGTCTTTTCCGGCTTTTTTGCTCGTCATTTACCGCCCTCCTCTAGGCAACGCTCAGTTGTACTTAAAACGCCGCTGTTGTTCAGACGATCGCGTGATAGGTGATCAACACCGACACGGCGGCGGGTGCTGTACGCGCTTGAGGGGAAATGATATATTGCGTGCGAAAGACGCGGTTACTCGCATAGTGCCCCTTTCAGGCCCGGTCAGGTGATTCCAGCACCTCCGGGCTGATTTTTTTCAAACAGATGAGTGGATCGAGTCGATTATCTGAGCCGTCACTGTTTTCTCGCCGACGTCCTGCGCCGTGATCAACGCCGCGGCGCTCAAATTATTGACCGAGAGCGGTGTGTCTGCTTTTTTCCCCATTGCTTTGATCGCCGATGGTTCGAAGATCTCCCGCGTTCCGGCGCCGGCACGCTCCAATTTGTGCCGCACATAAGAGCCTAGGGCGCCGTTGAGCGAGCCGAGCTCGTACAAATCCACGCGCTGGCTGACCTCGGCGAGGGTGAAATTGGTCTTCAACTGCCGCGCTAGCGACTGCTGCCCCACGAGCACGATGGAGAGCAGTTTTTTGAAGCCGATCTCGAACTCGTAGATTCGCTTGAGCGCCAATAACGCGTCAGGCCGCAATAGATGAGCTTCATCCAAGAGCAGGACTATTCGCTTGCCTTCCTTGAACGCTTCTTCGAGCACGCGGCCGACCAGGCGCGCCTTGTACTCGAGCGTGCGTTGCCCGCTCACCGTCTGCCCGCCTAAGTCTTCCAAAATCGAATCGCAAACGTGACTAGCGCCCAGAAATTGCTTTTCGATCGTGCGTGGTTTGACCACCGCCACATCGGGCCGCTTCGCGAGCGTCGCCTCGATCTCTTTAATCATCGTGGTTTTGCCAGAGCCCACCGGCCCGGTGATGACACTCCATCCGCCGTTCTCCACGGCATTTATGATCTTCTTCTTCGCCCTGGTGTTTTCCGTCGTGATAAAAATGTCGTCCTGATCCTGAAGTTCGTTTGTAAACGGATCGAACTTCAGCTTCCAATATTCCAACGCCTCCTCCCCGAGTGAAATTTTGGTCAACATCTTTTTATCCTCCGTTGAAATTTGTTTTTCTAGCCAATTTTGAATGGTGATCGCGGTCGATTCGTCGGGCCAAACCCGTTTGTAAATACCCCGCTTCAACACCGGGCGCGACACTCCGGTCGCTTGTGCTACATCGTCCAGTGTCATGCCGAGCTGGGCAAATCGGCCGCGCAGCTCCGGTCCTCTCACTTCCTTGCCGCGCACGACTTCCGCCGCTTTTACTTCAATGTACCGCTCCAGCCGCGCGGGGAAGTCCTCGGCTGCAAGCCGTGCCGTCAGACGTCCATCGTGCAAGTATGAGAAGAACGTAGACGGCGCGACGTTGAGATCCCCCGCCGCCACACGATACGAGATATCGAAGCGATGCAACTTTTCGGCCTGTCGTCTATGTACGCTCATCATCACGCCTCGGCCGCTTCATTCTCTCGGCGCGCTCGTGCTAGTATGAGCTGATCTTGCAACTCGGTCTCGGAAATTTTTGCGCGCCCGCTGAAGAGACCCTTGAGCCAAACCTTGTCCGCGTCCGTGATCTGCTTGTCCTCACCGAAGAACCCTTCGTTGCGGAGATGAATCAGCGCCGGAATGAATTCAAGCCAGTGTTCCGGAGCGAATGACGGTTTCCATTCGTCATCTCCAGTCATGGCATTCTGTTTGCGGACTTTTTTCTCCGCGAGCTTGCTTTCATCGAACATGTCGCCCTTGCGGCGCAAGTAGGGTAGATCCTTCTGCGGTTTGTACATCTGGGGAAAATTCACCGATGAGTAGTTCACGCCCTTAAACTGCTCGATCGCCTTCTCCCGGTCGGTCGTCTCGATTCGCCTGTACTCCAGAGCCGTGTCAACTATTGGTGCCAGTGCTTTGATTTCCTCCTCGTGAAAATCGTATACGACAGTGACGGCTTCCTCGTGCCCCGGATACCAGTAGGCTTCGATCTTGGCGTCGACCCAATTGATAAAGGGCTTTCGGTAAGGCAATTGAAAGACCTTGCCGTTTAGCTGAAATTGGAGATTCCCGCGCACCGTTGGCGTTGCCCGGTCGTAGTGCAGCAGCTTGAACATTTCCTCTGATGGCATGCAGCGCAGCGTCCCGATTCCGTGTAGCCAGCGAGAGAAGCGGACTTCGCCCGTCGTCGAGGAACGCTTGTTGTTGATGTGAATGAGCCAGTCCCACAGTGAAGCGTTTAACTCCTCGATCGAGGCATAGCGAAATATTTTTGTCTCCTTCATAAGTTCGCCGAGAAGTCCATTCCCGAAGGTGCGTTCAACTTTGCCGTGCTTCCTCGAGCCGAACTCCGTTGCGTGAGACGGTGTCGTCTTGAGAATCCTAAAGCCGAGCTTCTGCTCTGCGTTCTTAAACTTTGCCGATTTCGCCGGAGCTCCCTGGTCGCAGTAGAGACATTCAGGTATGCCGTAGAATGGAAAACGCGGATCATCTTTCTGCGACCATGCGCGGAAAACAAAATCGAGCAGATTTAAGGCATTCTCAGAGACGTAGAATCGCGCGAAGATCACCCGGGAGTGGTCGTCTATCAGAGAATAAAGAACGAGGCGTGGGCGCCGGTTACCCGGCTTATTTTTATAGCGCTCGTATCCCGGTTCGTTGCCGATCGATCCGTCGTCGTTGATGTAAAACGCCTCGGCAACCGTCGTGTCATATTGGTGGAGACCGTTGGACTTCGCTGCTTCGGTGGACCGATACGGACGCAGATCTTTCTTGAGGAGGCGCCGGCTCACTCGCTCTTGGCGAAGCCACTTGTTGTACGTTGCAATCGAGATAAAGTTGTTCGGCAATCCGAAGTGCCGCGCCGTGACGAAGATTACATGGTCGGCTGAGAAGTCAGCTTGCGCAGTCAGGCCGCGCATGAACAATTGGATCTCAGCGGGGATATTAACACGGCGCTTGCCACGATCCGCGCGTTGCCTCCTTCTGTATCCCGTCCCTTTCGCGAGCCGATAAATATGACCGATCGAAAGCCCCAGCCGCTCGCTCATCTCCTTCGCAGCCTCGTAAAAGTCCGACCCGCTCTTTCCGGCAAGGCCGTCACGGATCTCCTCGCGCGTGTAGCTTCCGCACTTCATTGTTGATCTTCTTCGGGCGGAAATTCGTCGCTGGGAGGAATGTAGTCAGGTCTCTTATGCTCAGGATCTGTGAGGTTGCGGGCGGCTTTACGCCAGCATAGCGAAAGCTTGTCCCAGTGCTTCATCGCCCGCTCATGCTCCGGCTTGGTAAGGTGCAGCTCTGCAATCTTGTTCAGTGCCGACTCGGCCTCGAAAACCAAACCGTCAAGCTCGGTCGGTATTGGGTAAGCTTCCGTCGCCCACTGCGCCTCTTTGGCGCTGCGATCGTTGTTGCCAGCAGTCGTCTTGGGCAGAGTTTTCACTAATCGGTCCATCTCCCCAAGCGTAAGTGTTTTAACCGCTTCCGGTGGTAGCTGCTGCATCACGGACTCGATTTCCGCCATAGGCAGGCGGATGAGCTCGCTCGTGACACGCCCGGGCGGAAGGTGGAGCACCTTGGGAAATTTAACTACGACATCAAGGAACCTCATTGACCCGTGAACATGATTCCAACTCCACCGCCGCGCATTGACAAACGCTTCCCAATTGCCGTGACCGACTTTCATCTTTAGCGCCCTTAAGTGACGCCCCACATGGACCAACGACACTATTGCGTAGCGCATTTCCCGTTCCGTTTGTGCCGTGAGATCATCGACCCCCAGCTTCAAAAGGTCCTTGATCCCGTAAGGATCTTCGACTTGGGAAAGCCCGGTATCTAAATCTTGAGCTTCAATTACTGGTTTTCTACCCCTGCTCATTACGCCCCCCGATGCCGTTCAAAAGTCCGAACAGTCGGACTTTTGCCCTTTCTATTTTGTGGCTAAAAAAGCCCGAGCCCATAGAGCCCAAGTCCCCTTCTAACGGCGACTTCTCGGAGCCTATAGTTGATGCGAAGCTTCGGCGGCCTTCGTTTTCGTCCCTTGCGTCGGGAGATAATTTTTGCAGCCTCGACTCTGACTTCAGCGTTGAAGAGATCCTTGCAGCGGTCACTGCAGAAAACCGTGCGATTCCGTCCTCGCCTTTTTGGCCCGGAAGGGATCTCATCCTCGCAATATCGACAGGCCATGCCCAATTACCCCCATTTCTGCGGCCTGGTTCCCCTAGGATTTGCGAAACACCGAATTGGCGCTATTACCCTAGCCATCGGAGTAACCGCGTCGTTTTATGGCGAATCTGCCGTTTCGGCGGGTTGCCGCCTTCAGACCTTCGCCGAACCTTTTGCGGCGCCGGGCGCCCCCTGCTCGGGCTCGCGGGTCGTTTCGAGTTTAATCGAGTCAAGCGACGGGATATCGGAGACGATCTGGTCAACGTGATTTTTAAGATCGACCGGCAGCGCCTCCCGGTTTCTTTGGAGCACGTCAAGCAGATCATCGATCATTTTCATTGCCCGTTGGCACGAGCGGGTGATATTGCGGACCGATCTCAGATTGTCTCGCACAAACAGATCAGGCGAATTAGATATATCGGCATCCAACGAAAACGATGTTCCGGTCCTGCGGCGCAGCCTCCCAGTCGGGTCGGTCCAAGACGCACTCATTTGAATTCGGTCGCGCGCCTGCTGATCGATGGCGCAGATCTTGCTCCGTGCTTCTCGTAAAACTTTCCTCATCCCCGACGGCAAACTGTCAAAGTGGCGCTGCTTCCGCTCGGCCTCTTTGCGTTGAAATTCTCCAGCCCGCGCAATTCGGTCGGCTTCGTCTTGCTCGGTAGCTGATCGTTTTTTCTCTTCCATTCCAGACTCCTTTCCGGTTAGTGCCAATAATTCATAGCGAAGGCAGGCGCGGCGAGAAAGAATAGCGCCGCGCCGATCGGGTGGAGAAACCCTAGCCCCGCCATGCCCGTCATCCGCTCATACCAGGTGACGGGAGACTGAAAAGCCTTCATCATGCCTGCCTCCAGAAACGTTCGGCGAACTCTGCGACGGCATCTTCGACGAAGAGCCAATCGTCGCCGCATCGCACGGCGCCGAGGTGTTCTCGGCAGGTGACCAGCTTAGCCTCGGAGCATCCGAGGCGTTGCATTACTTCGACTGCGGTCATCAACGCCCCGCCAGGGGCAACCGGTTTATCCATCGCGAGACTCCGACGATCTCTTAAAACTGCGCCGTTGTGTCTTTCTTCGGCGACGATTGCGCTCGGCGAGAAATCGCAAGACTTCAGATCTCGAGAACAGTCTCATCTGCCCGCCGTGATAGCCGATCCGGTTGCCCACGCGGATGGCGTCGAGCTTGCCGGCACGGCACCACTTAAAAATGCAGGTGTGTGACACTCCGGCTATCGCCTGCACTTCCGCGCTCGTGAGAAAGGTCTTTCCCCCACCAACTTGCGGCCCGTTGCCACGATCTGCTATAAGTGGTTTCTGCGATTTTTGTAACATGAGTGCAACTTAGCAAAGTGCGATTCTACTGTCAACCGCAATTTTGCCGTTTGAGTGCAACACGCATGAAAAATGCAGCGAGCAGGGAGAACCTTCACGCCCAGCATCTAAAATGGGCGATCGAGTTTTGTGAACAAAGCCCGGGTATGTTTGGATGGGAAGGCCCCGATCAGATCAGACACCGTTTTTATGAATTCGTCAGGGACAGCAACCTACAGGGAGACGACTACGCTCTCTATCACATCGACAACCTCACCGGGCCGCCTGAAGAATTTTTAAAAGCCATCACGCCGGAGCGCATGGAGGCCGAGCGCAAGAATTTTGGCGACGTCCTGTCCCGAGTCGCCGAAGAGAATGGTTTCCTAAAGCTAGAGTTAGGCAAGGGGACCTCGTCGGCTTCGATGGTTCTACGAGCGGTGACGGAGGCACACCCGTTTCAGCTCATTTTCACGACTGGATTAAACCCCGTCATCCAGGCCCTATGGTTGCACATCCTCTATTCCCGGCGCGAGGAATGCCGGATTCGAAGGTGTGAAAATTGTGGTCGCATTTTTCTCCGTGAGGGCAAGAAGCCAAGAGTCGGCGATCGGGCTTATTGTAGTACGAGCTGCACAAGAGCAGCGGTGACAAAGAGATATCTTGAGGAGCGCAAGGCAAAAGCAGACGCCGCCAAAGAATCACCGGCAACCGTTAAGTCCAAGCCCGCGCGCGCGCCGAAAACTAAAATCCGCAAACCGAGGAAGTGATAGAGAGTCTGCAAAGGAGAAAGCGCCACGCTCGTCGAAAATCTTCCATGTAGCCATTAAACGCTTTCAGTGAGGCACAACCATGAAGCTCGCCGTCCTGATGCTCACACTCTTCGTCGCAATTCCTGCCCTCGCACAGGACATTTACAAATGGAAAGATGAAAAAGGCCAGTGGCACTTTTCGCAGACGCCCCCAGCTGCAGCTGTGCGCGATGCTTCGACGATAAAGGACAATTCGTTACCGGAGAAAATGAAAACAGATGAGCCCTGCATCCCATTCAAGGTTGGAGAGACGCGGACGCCCAAAGCAATCTCTCCGTCAACAGAAACGCCGCAGATCTCATTGAAAGACATTCAGATCAAACTAATCGAGAAGGGATCGGATTGGACGCGATTTTCATGGCAAGCAAAGATCGTCAGCACGTCGGCTGTGCGGGAGAGGGTCGCGGCAAGATTGACGCTTTACGATTGTTCTGGTTTCCCGGTCATCCAAGATGAAACGAGGATAGAGCCGGTCGCCCCTGGCGGCGAGTTATCGGTTGGCGGCCGGCCTTACATATCAGGCGCGGGCGCTCTTACGGTCGGGCGATTCACTCTCGGCGCCGGCGCGCTCAAACCCTCGCCAGAAACTCAGGCGGTGAGATTCGAAACAATTCCAGACGTCCGAGTCCTGTGGACGAGATTTGAGCAAAGCGGACCTTCTGAGATTAGCCTTATCGGCGAAGTGTTCAACGCCGGGCTAGCAAAGGCGCGAAACGTGCAGATCCGTTACATGGTAAACACGAAAGAAAATGTCAAACTCGTCGAGGGAAAACAAGCCACGAGCCCGGCCGATATCGAGCCCGGCGCAAGCGCCATTTTCAAGACGCGCATCGCAGCGCTTCAATACCTCGCCGGCCATACGGCGTCCACGGAAGTGGAGTTTTTAAAGTAGCGCTCCGGTCTCCGCCTTTTCTCGGCGTTCACTGCGGTCTACTTTTTCATACCAAAATCGGACTCGACTTTTTATCCGTACATAATTACACTGCGTGCATGGAAAACGAGGACTTGCCAAAAAGACAAAATTTGACAGTCCGCGAAGTCGCTGCGTTTTTGCATGTCTCACTTCGTTCGATCTATAACCTGGTCAGCGAGGGCTCGCTTCCGCATGTTCGCATCGGGCGCGTGATCAGGATACCACGTGACAATTTTTTTGCTTGGTATCAGGACCTGCAAAGGGAAGAGCAATGTCGGACGTAAACTTCACCATCGCTTTTAACTCCAACGGCGACGTGGTGTTGAAAAACATCACGAACGCCGTCAATGAGACCAAGGGCGCTTTCGCCGGATCCGCGCCGAGCTTCGAAGTGCCCGCGAATGCGATCGAAGCGTTGCGGCGAAGAGGACTTGGCGCCCGCCAGGCTCTTGGAATGCTGGCGAGCACCGTCGGCGGCATGGGAGAGGCCGGCCATATTGCGGCCAGTGGCTTGATCACCGCGACGGCGGGAGTGGGGATAATCGGGATCGGCGTAGCGACTGCGGCCACGGCCGTCGCTCTTTTAGTGGAGCATTTTCACGCCGCAAAGGACGCTGCGGAGCATTTTCGCCAAGCGGTCAGAACCGGAGACCTCGGGTTTTTCGCGACTGAAATAGACAAATCCGACCAGAAGCTAGTGAGCCTCACGGCAGATCTCGATGCGCTCCGACGCGGGCAGGCGGGCGGCGACGACTTTTGGAACCGGTTTACTCTTTCAGCCGATCGCGCGGCTACCAAGCAGCGCCAGATCGGTGAGACCGAGGCCGAGAAGGCAAAAGCTGTGGCCGCGCAGCAGGGTATTCTGGCGAAGAGTTTTCAGGAGACCGGCCTCCAAATCGAATTCCAGACTGCCGCCATTGGACAAAATTCCGCCGAGCAGGAACGCCTCGCTGGCGATCTGAGGCTCGTGACAGCCTTCCAGCGTGGGCTTAAAGATGCGTCGCGGGAAACTAAGGACGCCTTTATTGCAATAAACGACGCGAACATGAGCGGGAAGATCGGCGAGTCCAATCACGGCCTGCAGCAGCAGATAGACCTCCTGAAAGCGGCCGATGATCCGCTAAAGCAGATAGAAATCGAAATCAACGCCCTGAAGCGCGGCGCCGGACCGGAGGAAACCGCAAGATTAGACTTTCTGAAAAGGCTCAAGGACGACGCGAAAAACGCAGCCGACGGTATGCCCATCCTAACTAAAGCTCTTGCCGACGTGGGCGTCAGCGCGACGATGCCGAAGACGCAACTGGATGCTTTCGCGACGGCGGAATTTGAGTTGGAGCGGAAATTTCAGAGCGGCGCGATGAGCGCGCGCGAGTACTCGAAGGCGCTCGAGGAGGTTGGACGCAGCGCGGCGTCGCCGCAGGAAAAGCCGTTTGTAGACGCGATCGCGAGCTTCAAAACTCAGATGGACGATCTGGCGCGCGGGCCGACGGCGCAGGTCTTCGACGTTTGGTCCGGAAAGATGATCACTCTTAGCGGCGGCTTTGAGGCGATGGACGCCGGGCTGAAGAAGTTTAAGGAGGATCTGCGTACGGCCTTCGGCGACGAGATTCCGGCCAGCTTGCAGGGCGCATTCTCAAAAGTGGAGAGTTCGTTCAAGCAGATCAGCGACGAAAAACTCTACATCAAAGCAGACGGCTCCCAGGCGATTAGCGAGGCCGAGAGAGTTAAAAACGAGCTGAACAGCATCCACGACAAGATCGTGTCCATCAATGTCGCGGGACCAGGGGCGCTCGGAAACAACAGTTTTTCTTTCGATCCGGCCACCGGCTTTCGGGCCTTGCAGGGCAACTACCAGGCTGGGAACATCATGCTCGATGTGATGGCGTCAGGTTCCCCGACGATGTCCTTCTCCGATTACTTTAAATCCTACGCGCCGGGCGTGGTCTCCAATTTTGCCAATACCGCTTCTTCAAACAACATCAATATGGGGACGAATCTTTCCCTCGCGGGAGACCTAATGAAGCGATATTTGGACGACAAATGGTATCAACAGTGGACTATAGGACTCGGTGGCGCGTGGACCGCGACATCGGACCCGGTCGCAATGGAGATCAGCACTCTTCAGTCACTTTTATTCGGCTCTGGAGGAAAGGGCGGTTTGATGTCGGCATCGACGCCTGGCGGTGGAAATGGTGGCGGCGGCGGTGGCGGATCGGTAATTAACATCGATCTCAGTCATGCGAGTTTGAGCGCCGATTTTCTCGACAAGGAACTCATCCCGCGGCTGGAGTCCCTGCTTGCTCGCACGACGGGCCAGTCTCCGACAACTAGGGTCCTAAACTAATGGAGTTTCCGATCTCTGATCTCTGACCTCTGACCTCTGAATTTTATGTCCCGCTCTCTCA
>JBGPIK010000176.1:0-12550 GCA_041484845.1 Binatia bacterium
GTCGCAGAGAGTGCTTCTGGGCACACCCTACAATATGAGTCAGACTTATGATTCGCTCGGGCGAATCAAAACCGAAACTTTCCCGGTGCCGGATAGCGAAACGGTCACTTACAATTACAACGAGGCCGGGTGGCTCAAATCAGTCGATAACTACGTAAACGAGATCCTGTACAACGCGCGCGGGCAGAAGAAATCGATTACCTATTTTAATGGCCTCACGAGCACCTTCGTTTACAACGATCCGGTTGATCGGCTCGGCGCGCCGCCGGATTTCCGGCTCTACAACCGATCAACTTCCAACGGCCAACAAAATCTCACGTACGGTTACGATCCCGTCGGCAACGTGCTTTCGATTGCGGACGGCTTGTTCACGGGCACTCGGACGTTCACTTATGACGATCTGAACCGGCTAAGTACTGCCTCCGGAACTTTCGGTCCCAACCAGAGCCAAAAAGACTGCACCGGCGCCAACAGCTACATCTACAACGCGATCGGCAATCTCATGAGCAAGTGCGGCATCGCGTTTACCTATGGCTATGCCATGCATCCTTCCGCTGTATCTGCCATACCCGGCAAGAACTACGACTACGATAATAACGGCAACATGAAGACACGCGGGAGTCAGACCTTTAGCTGGAATATCGATAATCGCGTAACCAGCATTTCGATCCAGGGTGGCGGCGCGACCAACATGGATTACGATTATACCGGCATGCGCATCAAGAAGGACGCGCCTGGCGGTATCAGTCTCTATCCGTTCAAGGGGTATGAGATCGCCCCGAATGGCGTCATCACAAAATTCATCAGAAGCGGCAACGAGACCTTAGCCTCAAAGAAGCGGCAGCCGGACGGAACGACAACTCAGTACTTTTACCACAACGATCATCTGAGCGGCGTGAATGTCATTACCGATATCAATGGTAACCGAGCCCAACTGAACGAGTACGATCCGTGGGGCGGCGTGTCACGGTCCGAGGGCAACATCGATCAAACCCACCGCTTTACCGGGCAGGAACTCGATCCTGAAACCGGCCTCTATTATTACGGCGGGAGATATTACGACCAGGAAATTAGCCGGTTTGTGTCCCCCGATCCGTATGTGCAAGAACCGGACGAGCCGCAGAATCTAAACAGGTATAGCTATGTGCTCAACAATCCTCAGAGCTATGTCGATCCGAGCGGTTATATCTTCGGTTTCGATGATCTAATTGAGGCGATTGTTACCATCGTGTCGGCAGCGGCTCAAGCGTATCTACTACCGGCGATTACCGCCGAAATGACTGCACCTCAAGTCGCCGGTGCCGTTTTTGCCGCTGCGGCCAAAGGATTAGGTGCAGCAGCGTTTTGGAGTACGCAGCTACGCAACAACTCGGAACTCCCAAAGGATAAAATAGCGTCCGGACAGAGCGGGAGTAATGTTCCACAGAACACGAGAAACGCAAAGACAAATGAACCCACAACCGATCCAGCAAACAGTCAACGAAATAGCTGTGCAGGTGATGATTTTTGTGCCGGAGACGGATCGTTTCAGCTAGCTGGTACTAAATGCAGAGATTTCACGAGTTGCATGGCTCCTGGCGGCTTTGGAGAGGGTGGCGTCGGGAGGCTACCCGACGGTAAACCTCCCACGTCGGGCGGGGGGGGGCTACGTTCGAACCGGGGCCTTACGGGGGAGAGTCGATCCCTGCCAGGTCTCCCCTAAGAGACTTTACAACTTCCGAGCGAAGTCAAATTAATAAAATTGGGAGATGCCACAGTTGCGGAACTACTGATCCCGGTACAACGACGGGAAATTTTGTACCCGATCATCAGCCGCCTTCGAGATTTATTACCCCGGGGCAACCTCAGCGCCTTTATCCGCAGTGCGTTGACTGCAGTCGCCAACAAGGGTTAGATATAATCAAAGAAATTCGGAAAATGCAAAAATGAGATTAGAAACCAAAATTGCTGTCCCCTATTCGGTGGTGTTTGTTTTCGATAGAAAACACGGAGATACTCCCGACAGCATGAGTACACAACTTGTTAGCGCAACATCGTCCTGCGTTGCCATTGGTACATTGCCGGACTCTGAGGGCGAAACATTAATTGTACTAACCACCGACGAGCGGGTGATAACCGAGGGTCTGTTACTCGCATACAATGGGACCATTGAGACGCCAAACTGCGAAATTTCGGTTTCTACCGCACTTAATGAAGAGATTCTTACTGTTCCGAATGTGGGTTGTCGATGTCGTATAAGTGTTTGGGTCAATGACAAGAAGACACCGGATCACATTGAAATTGTTGTTGGTTATTCTGATTGAGTTCCGGTTTTTTATTGATCCGCCAGGGACACGAAATGGGTGGGACAAAGGGGTCACGTCTGCTGTTAGCTATTAAGGGGCGGATACCTAACGAAGAAGCACGGAGGCAATAGTGTCAGACATTTAATTATTGTGTGTCCAGATGAAACGCTGTCGTGATCCATAGGGTGACTCTCATTTGATGAGGGAAGTCCCACGGCGGTAAAAGCCAGGAGCCGCCTAGCTTGGGTAGCAGCATGGAGAGTAATCGGGATGCTGGAGCCTACCGACGAAGTCAGCTTCGGGCTGATGAGCGAATGACCGGGTTGCAACGTGAGTGAACGCTGAGCAAGCCTCGTTAATGTCAAATTCCGGTGGTCGAGCCGCTAGTAATTCGGCGAAGACAGCATGGACTATTTCAGACTGGATGACGGGATAGTGCACACCGGTGGGGTAATGGCGGCGACACGGTGACAGGGCGACGACAGAAACTGGAGAAGTCCTGTATGCCCCGGAGAGAAATCTTCGGAGAAGCTCGGCCCTATAACTGCTAACACGGGAAAGGGGCTGAAGGCAGCAGGATGGCGGAGTGGCCCGTAGGAGCGAAGAAGGAGAGTAATGTCTCTGGAGCAAAGGGGCCATGCTGAGTTTGATTTCTTCGACCGCGAGGTGAGGCAGGGGAGGCATGATAAAACCTTCCGTTAATCTGCAGGAACTGAGGCGAAGGATATACCGTAAAGGTGAAGGGCTTAGGGTCAAATCTTTGGTATTGAATATTGTTTCATCTAATGCTAGGAAACGGCATGACTCGACCGCTACGAAGCTGAACACTACTGATAACGGAAATTGCCCTCCGGGCGATGACTACTGTAGGGGGACTTACGGGACGTTGTTTCCTAGCTGGAATAAGTCTGTTACACGAAGACTAATCAAAAAGGAAAACGAGTCCGCTTTTAGCTCTTGACGTGCCCTATCCCACCGAGGCGCGTCGAGAGTTGGCGCGGAAGTAGTCGTATAGACCGGTCGCGACCGTTCCCTACAAAGAACTGCTCATCAGCGCTAGCGCACATTGACCTGAACCAGCACCAACGGAGCGTCTCCCTCCGGTCCTTTTCCTTGACTCTTCAACAACGGCGGCGATAGCTTCTGACCGTCCTCAACGTTATCCCAGGTTTTTTTATCATGATGACGAATTGCTTGCCCGGTCCGGCATTGGACGCGAGCCTCTGTGGTTCTCCCTCCAATGATTCGGCGCCCCTTAGGGGACGTTGTTTCCTAACTGGAATAACTCCGTTATGCGAAGACTCACCAGACGGTGAAGAGTCAAAGCAGGTGTCGGTGAAATGGTGTCACTCATGAAAAGCTTGTCAAGGTCTCTACTGTTAGGCGCACCTCTTTTGTTAGGGCGGGGTTGAGCTCTTCAACCGGATTGCCCGTTACTTTTGTACCAGAGCCCTGTTGGGTCTCATTGGACCAAACGGTCACTCACTCATCCGTGCTCTTAGGCACATTATTGAATTCGACTCTGGCCTGCTAATCAGACTTTCGGATTTCCAGTTTAAGCCGGGACGAAATCCGGGGCGGCGGTCAAGATGCCGGTGATCGCCCGGGGGTGAATTGACATCGCGCCGCTTTTCCTAATAATATTAGTACTCCACGCACAATTTCTTAAGCCTTAGATAGGGGGTGCTCATGCTTAGACCGGTGGGACTCATCAATGGCCACTATGAGTGTCGCTCGTTGGACGAGACGTTGCCGATTTTTACGGATTTGTTGGCCCTGGAGGTTTTGGAAAGAAAAGAAAAAGAAGCGGTGCTGAAGCATCCTAACACGGAGTGGTGCCTGGTCGTTCACGAAGGGGGACCGAACGCCGCGAACAAGCCGCACAGCAATCATTACGGCTTTCGCGTGGCCGATCACAAGGAAATCGAAGCGGCTCACAAATACATCGAAGAACACAAAGCCCAGTATAAAATTAAGAGCGTAACGCGGCCTCACGAGGCGCATTTCGCCTACTCGATTTATTTCAAAGAACCGGGAGGAAATGACCTCGAGATCGAATATTACAATCCCCAGGCCGTGAAGCACGGGCGAAAGATTGCCGCTCCGCACTGGAACGAAAAGTTGCCGGAAGAGCGCTTTCCGGGGCGCGGTTACGTTCCCCAAGCGATGACGCACGGAACGCTCAACTGCGATGACAAGGCGATCAACGACCGGTTTATAGAGGAAGTGCTCGGCCTAACGATCATCGGCGGCGGTAGAACTTCGACCTACATCAGCCACCCTGACACCCCCTGGTACGTCGTGGTCTTGCCGACCACGCGGCGCGACTATTTGTCGCCCTCCAATCGCTTCACCATCAAAGTGGGATCCGCTGAGGAAGTCGAAGAAGCGCATAAAGATTTTTCCCTGAACGGCAAAAAAATCGGCATCAACGAGCTTTGCGACCTGGAACAACAAAATGGACGAGCCCATTTCATCTTCAGTGACATTAGCCGGAACTGGTGGGAAGTGACGTCCTAAGTTAATCGCGGATTCCGAATCATTCACGAGTGAGCGCGATCGAGAGGCGAGACCTACAGAGCGAGGCACAAGAAACAGGGTTCAAGGTTCCACGTTCAACGTTCAATTGAACTCGAACCTTGAGCTTTGAACTTTGAACTCACCCTCCACCCTCGCTCTGCCAGGCTTACGTCTCGATCGACGTCGGGTTTCCTCCAACCGTCAATAACGCGGCCTAGCAAGGATTCTGTTAGTCAGCGTTTTGTTTGTATCTACACCGTGTTACTTCGAGGTCTTCCGGCCGAACGGAGTGGCATTGGCGATGCGCTGCAAAGACAGTGCTGTCTGCTTCGGTAAGCCGGCATAGTAAGAGGAACTCACGGAAGATTGCTGTAAGAGAACGCGGCACAGCACTGCCGCAGCCAGATAGCTACCCGCCGGGGTTGGATGCTGAGTGCCGTCTAGAAGTTCAATATCAGGAATATCGCGCTGGGCGCGCTGCCACGCCACGCCCACTGGGGCCAGAACGGCGCCGAGGTCCAAAGCGAGAGACGCGTAGGCCGCGTTAAGGCGCGTTTGCATTTCGTCAGGCGAACCGCCCGAGCTTGGATCGCGGTAGTACGCGTCCCCGCGCGGTCGTGCCCAGGTCGCGAACAATACGGTGGTCGTACGCACACGATCCGCGTCGGCTTTGAGGAGTTCGGCGTAGTGAGCAAAATCCCGCGGCTCGTAAAGCGGCTCCGTGCTCTGGCCCTGGAGGATGAGAATATCGGGCCGATACCGGCGCAACTCGGCGGTAACTTGACCCTTGCGCCAGTGATCCGAAAAGCGTGCGCTGCCCGGCGTGATAGAGCGTACGGTGATTTCGGAGCGAAGGGGAGAGCCGGCAGCGAAGCGTCTGACCTCGTTTGGTAAATCATTGGTGAAAGTTAAACTGTTACCGACAAAGAGCACGGAAAGAGCCGGGCGCGCAGGACCGGCGAAGAACTCGCGCACTTGCTGCCTCGGGGCTTCCGCGAGAAATGGCAAGAAAAGAAGGAGAGGCAGAATGATCTTGAGGATACGTGGCATAGTCTACGAGATCGAACTTGCCCCTTTAAATTAATCCGCGCTTAGAAATCGGGCTTAGGGTGAGCCGCAACGGAGATTCTTTGTTCACGAAAAGTAAAAATTGAACCTTATTCCCTTGTTTTTCCCCGTTCACTCCGGCTGGTTTCTTAAATTAACCCCGCGGGTCCCTTCCTTAAAGTCGCCATTATAGATCATTCACTGTCACGGCAGTGACATAGTTGATAGGCGAATGATCGGCCAAGTCGCGCACCGGCACGTTGCCGATTTTCCAAGCGTAGTTGATGAGGTACTCTTCGCGGGCTTGATCCTGATCGACTTTCAATAGACCAGGTTGCGGGTTGAACTCGACGGTTCGGTCCAGTTTGATATAGTAAGGATCCCCGACGTGAACGAAACCAAGAGTCTCCGGCGGCAAGTGAGTCACGATATCGCAGCAATCAACATAACGGCGGCCGGGCAGACCGTTTAATGGGGTAACAAAATGTGAATCACCGACTCGTGGTGAGCCGAAAGTGTAAAGACAGTCTGGCTTTCGCACGCTCGCTTGCAATGTTGCCAACGCAGCACCAAGACTGTGTCCGGTGAAAAATATTTTTGAGTTGATGGTTTGAAGGGCTCGGTCGAGAGTTGGCCTGACTTCATTGAGCGCTTTGGCGAAGCCCTCGTGCACGGTGCCACCAGCCTCCCACGGTGTTAGAAGCGTGTCGGCATCAACCGCTAAGTCAGTCGGGTCATCCGCGTCAGTACCTCGGAATGATAGTATCGCTAATTTCTTGGATTTGTCGCCATCATCGCGCAACGCCAAAAAACAATGCGTCCCCCCGCCTTGGAAATGGCCTACGCTTTCAAAAAACTGGCAGTTCGAAAACCCAACTCGGTTAAGAACATTTTTAATCCGTTCCTGGTCAAAAGCAAAACCAGATGATCCGTGGCAATAGGCGAGCCGCGCCATCTCTGCACATAAAGCCCCATCGGTTTTCGGAATGCCAGCCGGGAAAAAATCGGCGCCTTTGTAGGGAGAAATAAGGTCTTCCTTCCTTGCACTGTAGGCAACGTTCGCGCTCATATCACCTCCATTTAAATCCGCCCGATCCGCGAAAATCCATTACCATGGAGTGAGCTTCAGCCGCGCGATTAGCGGCTTGCTTTGAATGCCTGGGATCCAGCTCCCTTGCTCAATAAGTTGGCCGGATTTATCAAACGGGAGGACTGTCATCGTGCTATTTTGTCGATCTATGTCGATCCGACAATAGTTATCTTCTTGAGTGAAATTCCATGCGGTGTAATCCATGGTTGAACCCGATGTGGAGTCTATAACAAACGTATCTTCCTGGCCTTTCTGCTGGGAATCATGGACATATCCAGATGGGTCGCCGTCGGCAAATGGGAACGGCCAGTAAAAGGCCGACGAAGTTACGGAGAATGTTTTGATATCTTTGTCATTTCCTGGTCCTTGGAAACTCATCTCGGCGACATTGGAACAGTGAATATCCCCAGAAAGAAATACAACATTCTGAATTTTGTTTGTCAGTATGCATTGAAGGATAGATCGTCTCGTATTCGGAAAGGCAGGCCACGAATCGCTCTGTTGTCTCCAGTCGACAACTTGTTGCGGGGTTCCCGTACGCCCTTCTCTCGCTGAAATTGGGTTGGGAACGAAAACACTTGAACTCACGATAAACTTGGGAATATTTCCGCTGCTCTTCTGACAATTTTCTAGCCATTGAAGCAATAGGTCTAGCTGGCTGGGCTCTAAGGGATCTAACGAGGGCCGCCCAACCAAATGGTTATCACCCAAAGACGTGGGATCGTCATCCATGAAACGTTGCGTGCGAGTGTCGAGCACAAAGAACGGATAGCCACCGCACTCGAACTGGTAGAAAAGACGGTGGCCATAGGTGCGCGGCCCGTGGCTCCACTGGTAGCTAAGATAGGCGGACATTGCCAGATTGAAAATCTCCCGACTGGCAACGTCGGAGATGCGATCTTGTGTCCAATTGTCTTCGATCTCATGATCGTCGAGGATCATATAGTTGGGTATCTGCCGAAGTAGCGCCTGCATATTTCGCGAGCCAAAAGCAGTGAGATACCGCTCCTGAAACTCCGCAAAGGTGTCGGCCCGCGCCAGCGAGATACTCCGATTGAGCATGTCCGCGTAGATTTGGTCGCCGACCATCAATACAAAACTGACAGGTTCCCGTTTGGTTGGGTCGCCGGGTAATTCCGGGCCCTCTCCCTGGGCTTCGTTCCAAAGGGGACCGAATATCTGGTCCGCTTCTTTTACTTTCCATAGCAACCCAGGATAGCGGCACGAGCCTAAGATAAAGCTTAGGTCGTCCGCCTGTTCGGGAAAAGTCTTGAAGCGGGCCTCTGAAGTCTCCGCCTTCAATTTTAGAAGTTCGTCATACCAACCTGCTTCATCGGGTCTTGGCAAACGTCTAGCTAATGTTTCGTCGGAAACCCTTTCATCGTTAGGAAAAGGATCGTCGATGGTCAAAGTAGCCACCCGTACGACATACTTTTTGCCGGGCTTGAGCTTGGCAGAAGCCTTCGCCGTACCGATGCTGGAATCGACACCCAGGTTGAAGGTGCCGGTCCGATCGAATTCGCGGTGCAAACGAAAATAATGCACCTCCCGGCTTGGTTCCGGTATCGGTTGACCCTCTTCTTCTATTACGGCGATGATTCCAATGGTACGACGGTTCTCATCGAGTACTGTTCCTTCATCTTCCGGATCACCCGCTCTTATCCAGATGCGGCAACTCGTTGTTGTCGTATGGCCAACGATGGGACCTCGCCCTGGTACTCGCAGACTACTCATTTTGATCTCCCTTGTTCGAGAGTCTCGGTGCGAACGGGACGTGACGTGGCATCATTGAAGAAATTCCTCTCATGCATTCTCATCATAGCATGAGAAGCTGAAATCACAGGCGCGCGCCGGGCAATGCGTTCGGTCACGCCGGCAAACGGAGCAGAGTGACTCAGCGTCGGGCCCTGATTCTACCTTTCCACCTCATCTTCCATGGTGGTTGCGATCACGTCATGATTCACGTTGCGCCGGCGCAACAGAAACGCGCTAATATACGGCCAGCAAAGCAACACTATGCATGATAAGAACAATACGAGCGGCACGGGCCTGGTAAAAAAGGGCGCAAGCGAACCGTGCCCAATGATCAGGGTTCGATGGAAGTTGGACTCGAGGATGTCACCCAGTACGAAGCCTAGCACCAGACAGGGCAATGGCCACTTGCTCTTGTACAGAACAAAACCGATGACTCCAAAAACAAGTGTGATGATTACATCGGTAAGGAAATTCCTAACAGCAAAGGCGCCAAAGAAACAGAAGACAACGACGGCCGGTACCAAAAAGATATTGGGAACCAGAACAACCTTCGCGATTTTACCGGCAAACCCGAGACCCATGAGGAAAAAGGTGAATTGCGCTAATAGGATTCCGGCAAAAACTGCATAGGGGAGCACTCCCTTCGAAAAGAAATCCGGACCGGGCTGTATTCCATGGAGGATCAGGGCGGCAAGAAACAGCGCAGTCACCCCCGAACCTGGCACGCCGAGGGTAAAAGTCGGGATCAGATCTCCAATAATGCAGGAGCTCTTGGCCACTTCCGGGGCAAGCAGGCCGGCAGGTTCTCCTTGTCCGAATGTCTCCGGATGCTTCGAGGATTTCTTCTCTACCAGGTACGAGATCACGGTGGCGGTCGAAGGTCCCAACGCGGGCATGATACCCATGAAAATTCCGACCAGCCCTGAACGTATGACGGTGAGCGGGTGGTGCAGGACATCGAGTACCCCATTCAGTACACCACCTTTCGGTTCTCTCACTTCAGCGACGCTGCCGCCCTCCTCGGCCAAAATAATGATCTGAGACAGCGCGAAGAGGCCGACAAAAACGACTGCCACCGGAAGGCCGTCCTCGAGATAGACTGTGCCCAAAGTCAATCTCTTGGTTGCTGTGATAGGATCACGGCCGATGAAAGAAATGAGTAAGCCAAACGCACCTAGGATCATACCTTTAATCGTCTCGCCTTGAGATGCCATCGAAAGAAGGGACAGGGCCAACAGGCCGACCATAAAGTACTCCGCCGGTCCCATGCCCATGGACAAGTCGGAAAGGAAAGGGGCTATCAACACCAAAGACAACCATCCAATAATGCCCCCGGTTAACGCGCCTCCCGTTGAAATACCCATAGCGAAGCCGGCCTTTCCTTTTTGAGCCAGTGGAAAGCCGTCCCAACACGAGGCAACAGATGTGGGTCCGCCAGGGGTATTAATTAAAATCGAGGCGAATGAGTCACCGTAAGAAGTTGACGCATGGATAGCGGCCAGCAGTATGATGGCCGAGGCTGCAGGCATGCCATAAGTTAAAGGGAGCGCCAACGAAACGGCAAACATGGGGCCCAGCCCCGGCAATGCTCCTACGATGAGTCCGAAGATCGTCCCGACCAACAGGTACAGCAAATTGGTTCCTTGTAAGGCTACAAGGAACCCCTGGAGCCACATTTCCATCATCCGATATTATTGCCCACGTTTAGCAGCTACTGAAAAACTCCGTTTGCAGGTTAACGTTCTCCGACGATCATCTGTACAAGCACGCCCTCAGGAAGTGGAATGGTAAAGAGATACCCGGTCAAGAAAATGACGATGGCCATAGCTAAAGCAAACAAGAAGATCACGCGATGCCGCCGGTATCCTGCGAGATAAAGATGCGCGGTCACATAAAAAAACGTCGATGGACCGAAGCCAACGAGATAGATCAGGACGAAAAAACCCGTCGCGGCGCTTAACGTCAGAAGCCAGTTTATTCCTCCGGCTTGGCTAACTTCGCTCCTGACCTCCACCCTGACCACCGCTTCTTTCATGGGAGTCCGTTGTTTCGCCATAGCCCGGCGTATTCGCGAAACGATGAAGAAGCCGGTCAGAAAGAGAATCGTAACGGATACGACTCGCGGGAAAAGTGCGGCCCGGCGCCCATATTCATAGGTCTGAGAAAGAAAAAGGCCGGAGAATACGGCAATGGTCGCGACCGCAAACGTTTCAAATTTCAGCAAGTGTTCTCTCATTTGCCCTTCTCCAATTGTGCGCAGCAAACGATCTTTATCACTTCGACGGTGAGCCGCTCTAAATCACGGCCCAACCGCGGGCGCGAATTTCTCGAATGATCAGCTAGGCCCTATTTCATCGCTTCTTTTAAGACCGGGGCGATCTCCTGGATCATTTTGTGCAACACAACCGTCTCTTTACGGAGCTTTTCTCCTCCCATCGGCTTGAGGACAAATTTACCTTCCTTTGCGGCCTTTAACAGACCTTGATCCTTAAAAGCTTTTTCAAAAGCGGCGATCAGCACATCAAGCCGCGCTTTCGGTAATCCCGGTGGCGCAAACACAGACACTAACTGATCCACTTCAATCCCTGGGAAGCCCTGCTCCGTAATGGTCTGAACATCCGGCAGCAGCTCAGCGCGTTCGGGGCCCGACATCGCGATGATCCTCACTTTTTTCTGGTCCTGAAGAGGAATCAGGGCCGGGTAGCCGCTCAGAGCTGTATCGATGTGTCCTCCTGCAAGAGCTAAGGCCGCTTCCGTCGTACTATTGAAAGGGACGTACTCGAACTTGGTCCCGGTTTTTTGATTCAGGAGCGCCATTACGATAAAAGAGTTACCTCCCACCCCGGCCCCTCCGGCGGTCATCGGCTTCTTTCTCGCAGCCGCGATCAGGTCCTTCATATTCTTGAAGGAAGATGCGTAGTGCACGCCGACCCCCTGATAGCCTTTCCCGGTGATATTGTAGACCGGCACAAACTTTAGGGGATCGTAGTCACCGTCGGACACAACGGCACCGGAGCTCAACGAAGGCTGAACCGATACCAAAAGCGTGTAGCCGTCGGCCGGTTGCTTATAAACGTAGGATCGGGCGATGTTTCCTCCTGCCCCGTCCATATTCTCGATAACAACCGTTGCCCCAAGATACTTCTCTAAATAGGGCTGTACGATCCTGGCAGGCAAGTCTGTGATGCCCCCGGCTTTATGCGTGATAACCAGTCTTACCGGGTGGCTGGGAAATTTTTCGGACGACCCCTTCGACTGAGGCTGAGCGGTTTGGACAGCACACAGCGCCGTACCCAAAACGAGCGCAAGGAGCAAACTCGCTCGCCAAACAAACAATAAATTTTTCTTTTGTTTCATTTTGTCTCTCCTGATGCTTGTGATTATGGTGAAAGCTAAACAAATGGGAACAGACTCCGTCGTAGGATTTTCAATCTCTATGGGTCAATTCCCCGCAGCTTGCTGCGTTAAGTAAATTGCTTATCCGAAGTCCGTCATTCCCGCATGGCGTAAGCGGTGGTTCGACTGTGCTCACCACAGGCGGGTTCGGAACTGGACCCCCGACCCATTCGACGTGGCTCAGGGTCGTGGTGAGCACAATCGAACCCCGATAAAAACATTCGAGGGTGACGCTGTTGCGATAAAATCTCACCGCTATGTTCTAATACTCCGTCAGCTTGCTGCGGGGATATTCATGCGGATAGCCCTCTCACGGCTTCCATCCCGACTTATTGAGTTGTTGGTCCGCTTCAGTCGCGAAGCTGAAATCATAGGCGCGCGCCGGGGGAATCGTCTCGTTCACACCGACAATCTGAGCGACGATGGTGAGATCGTTCCGCTGTATTTCCTCATTCAC
>JBGPIK010000177.1:0-12518 GCA_041484845.1 Binatia bacterium
GGAGACCTCGCAAACTCGCGCGCGGGCTCGTGGATCGCATCGGTGGACCGGCATCGTGTCACTTCGAAGTCGCCGGATCGACGCCCGTGGAAAATCGGCTCACCGTTGACGACCATGAAAAAGCGGTGGCTCTAGTTATCCAGTGGTTGAATTCGATGCCGGAGCTGCGCTCCATAGACGCCGTTGGACATCGCATTGTACATGGCGGCGATCAATTTACGACCTCCGCCTGGATTGATGATCGCATGGTCGAGACTCTTGACTCGTTATGCGAATTGGCCCCGCTGCACAATCCCGCAGGCGTGAGCGGTATCCGAGCGGCGCGGAAAGTCTTGGGCAAAGCTATGCCGATGGTGGCCGCTTTCGACACCTCTTTCCATCACACACTACCGGAAACGGCGCGAACCTACGCGATTCCCCGAGAGATTGCGCTAAAGCACGGTATCCGGCGTTATGGCTTCCACGGTCTCGCGCATCAATATTCGGTGATGTGTTATGGCGACCTGACCGCGGTGCCGCCCGAGCAAATCAACATCATAACCCTCCATTTGGGAAACGGCTGCTCGGCCTGCGCGATCCGCGGCGGTATTTCGGTTGATACCTCGATGGGCTTTACACCGCTTGAAGGTTTGGTTATGGGCACGCGCTCCGGCGACATCGACCCTGCAGTGGTTCCATTCCTGGCACGCAAAGAAGAAGTGAGCGCGGACGAAGTGGAAAATTGGCTAAACAAACGGTCCGGTCTGCTCGGGCTGTCCGGTATTTCAAATGATATGCGCGAGCTCACGGCCGCCTATAACGAAGATCCACGGGCGCGCCTTGCCGTTGATGTTTTTTGCTACCATGCGCGCAAATATCTCGGCGCGTACCTTGCGGCTCTGGGCGGAGCGGATGCGGTCGTATTCAGCGGCGGAATCGGTGAAAACTCGCCATTGGTGCGCGCGAAAATTTGCGCAGAAATGGGCTGGTGCGGCTTACGATTGGATTCTGCAGCGAATGCCGCGTTGATAGGGAGCGACGGCTGCATTGCGCAGCCCCGATCTGCAGTGAAAGCTTATGTCATTCATACTGACGAAGAAAAAATCATTGCGCGGGAAACCGCTCGAGTGGTGGCGGAAAGGACCAACTCAGGTCTGTCAGTGGCACGCTGATACAAACCAGAAAAACTGTTCGAGCTTTTCGCGAGACTGGACGGAACGACCAAGGCTTGCATATGGCCTCGGGTGACCCAGTCACGACCGTAAACTTTATCAATGAGATACAAGACGGCCGACGGCATTGTGTAAGCACGCAGGAGGGTTGAAGCATGCAAATCAAGTTCGCGCCCATCGGAGTGGTGAGAACCCACGCGACAGAAGCAGAGACGAAAGCAAGCGGCAACGTGGAAGGCGAACTGGTGATCTACCCGGAGTTTGAAGAAGCTCTGGAGGGTATCGACGGCTATTCTCACTTGTTCGTGATCGTTTATTTTGATCGTCTGCGGGCGGAGCAGATCGGCCCTTTGCGGGTGAAGCCGCGGGGGCTGGTGAGAAGGGGATTCACGCTAGAGGAGCTTCCGTCCCTGGGAGTTCTCGCACTAGACTCACCGACGCGCCCCAACCCCATCGGGCTAACGCTCGTGCGTTTTCTACGGCGCGAGAAAAATCGGCTTTTCGTTCAGGGGCTCGATTTTTTTAATGACACTCCGATCCTCGACATTAAAGGCTACCGCCCGCAATATTGCGCCGACAACTTCACGCTGCCGGATTGGTTTCGAAAATTTGCCGATCAATCCGGCCATATTTGACCTCTGCGGGTTAATTCCCCGCAGCTTGCTGCGCTGCGAATCAAGGGTAGGATGGGTTGAGCGTTAGCGAAACCCATCGTTCTAAGCGGTGGGTTTCGGGGCTGTGCGCCTCTACTCACCCTACATTTGGCTATTAAACAAACCTACCTTCTATACCCCGCAGCTTGGTGCGGGGAGATTCATCAAAACCATCCAACCCTTTGCGGACCACTTCCTGACCCTATGTATGAACGCGACCTACGAGAGATGGTGGCGCGATCTTTAGAAGCAGGAATTTATCGATGCTCTGCGCATCGAACTCCGAGTTCTTCGCAATCTTGCGAATTAGCTATGCCAGACTTTTTTAAACTCAAACAGGGAATCAGCACTCGGATAGTCAAAGGCTGATTTATTAAACGATCGGACGGTTACTGATGGTAGAATGGCAGCGTGCGCGCAGTCTAATCGAATACTTGACAGTATTGAGATCGATTTTTTCCGAATTCTGCAAAAAAGGCTCGTACTAGCCACCACTCTATCTGCAGAAACCTTCTGGTACATCTCTTGCTCATTGTCATAGCGCGATAGTTGAAACTGTAAGAACACGATGTAGTGATTGCAGCACGCCCGGCCGAGCTGTCGAGAAAAGGAGTGGCCGATGACCCTACTCGAAGAAGAAGTGACACCAAGCCGCCAAAGTCAAGAAATGATAGAAAAATACTGGGCGGGTGATCGCACGCGCAAAGTTTATCTCCTGCGTCGGCAACGCAAAACGATTCTAGAAAATTGCCGCAGAATAGCCGTAGTGGGCGCCAGCAGTGATCCGGACAGCGTGAGCTTTGTCACGTTGGAGAAGCTTTTGGGTCTAGGCTTGGAGATTATTCCGATTTGTCCCACTCGCCAGAGCTTATTGGGTCTTCGCTGCTATAGCGGTCTCTGCGATTTCCCGGGGAAAATCGATATCGTTCAAATTTATCCGGACGACGGCATCGATTTAGGTAATCTCGCGAAGGATGCGGTTACCAAAGAAGTTGCGGCGTTCTGGATCGAAAACGGACTCTCCGCGCCACGAGAAGTCGAGGAAATTCTCGCCGACGGCAAAGTCCAATTGGTAGAGTATGAAAACTTGTTGAGTGAATACATCAAGCATACACCGACTCATTTTCCCCTCCCCTCGGTACGCAAAGAAAAAAAAGCCGCTAAGGTCAAGGAGCGCATGACCAGAAAGCCCGCGACCGTCAAGCCGGAGGATGGACTCCAGGAGGCGATTTGGAAAATGGAGCGCGGCCACTTCCGCCATTTGCCGGTGGTCGACGATGCCGGGAAATTGATCGGTATGCTGTCGGACCGCGATATTCGCTTGATCCGGCCATCGTTGGCGTTCGTAGGCAAAGACGACGCGATGGTTCAGTTATGGTCAATCGCGGTGCAGCAAGCCGCGGTTTTTGATCCAATCAAGGTCAGACATGACACGACACTCAAGAAGGCGGCTGAACTCATGTTGCGTTGGCACGTCGGTGGTTTGCCGGTGGTGGACGAAGAAAGCAACCTAATCGGAATTATCACGTATACCGATTTGCTGCGCGAATTTGTCGGAGGCGACGAAGGATAGGTGCGCAGCCACAACCATTCGTGTCGATCGAGAGGGAGCGATATGACTCAAGCAGCGAGTTTCTTTTATGAAACCGAAGTCGAGTGGAAGGGTGAAAGAACGGGGAGCCTTGCTGGAGCCGACTTGCCTTCCATCGGTGTCGGCGCTCCGCCTGAGTTCAATGGGCACAAGGGACGCTGGTCGCCGGAGCACCTCCTGGTTGCGTCGGTGAACAGTTGTTACATGTTGACTCTTTTGGCCATCGCTGAAAACTCTAAAATTCCGTTGGTCAGTTTTGTTTCGAGCGCCAAAGGAAAACTGGAGAGAGTCGAAGGCGCCAGCTACCAGGTGACCGAGATAACCATAAAGAAAGCCTAAAATCGTCGTCGCTTCCCCTAAAGATATTGAACGAATCTCGCGCATCATCGAAAAAGCGAAACACAACTGTTTCGTCTCGAACTCAATCAAAAGCGCAATTACGCTTGAACCGGAAATTTTCCATCAACAAACGCCAGCGTCTCCCTGCCCTTTGGGCGAATCTCCGGGTGCGGGCGAGTCTTCATGACAAATAAGAAGAAGCTAAGCATTTTTTCTCATTGTTCTGTTCGTCGCGCTGGTCGCGTTCGTTGGATAGAAAAGGCGAGACCCATAGCCGGATTGAAATCCGGTGTCCCTACATTTCTGGATATGAGCTCGCGAACAAAATATGCCTAATTCTTCCGATTCCTGGGACAGCTGCGTTGGCGGCTTCTCAGCTTTAAGAAAAATAACTAGTTTTAGCCAAAAATGGTTGTAAATTGCCCTGGCATTCCCATTGCGTAACAAGAGCTTACAAACAAGGAGATGGGTATGCCGATACTAATCGAATATCAAGCTCTGGTGAAAGAAAAAATCCCCTACGAACGTGCGGTCCCAACCCATACCGGGGTCGCGGTGTGCGAACCCAATAGCTGGGGCCCCGAATCGATGCCTGCGGATATCCCGACGATGCTACCGGAGTCTCACGTCGGCATTATGGCGGTGCTTAGCGATGGCGGAGCCATAGTGCCAGTTTTAACCGCCTCCGATTTGTTGCGCAAATTGAAAGCTATATGGAAAGACACGTAGGACTAAACCAAACAAACTTTCCATTCCCTGGGATTCTCACAACCGCCGATGGTTCAGAAGCGGTGGTATGGGTCGAAACCCGCGTTACGCAGGGTGCCTGCGCGTACCCGATAACGCCGTCAACAAATATGGGCGGTGGTTACCAAATGGCGGTCGCGAACGGCCAGCGCAACCTGTGGGGTGAATCGCTGGCCTTTCTCGAGTTGGAATCTGAGCATAGCGCCGCGAGCACCTGCGAAGGTTTCGCCCTTGCCGGCGGCCGGGTTTCCAACTTCACGTCCGGCCAGGGACTGATTCTGATGAAAGAAGTTTTGTATGTCATTGCGGGCAAGCGCTTGCCGGTCGTGTTTCACATTGGCGCCCGCGCATTGACGTCGCAGGGGTTGAATATTCACGCAGGTCACGACGATGTCATGGGAGTGGCGGATTGCGGTTGGGGAATGCTCTTCGCGCGCAATGTCCAGGAAACCGCGGATCTTGCCCTGATCGCGCGCCGCGTCGCCGAAGAGGCCGAAACTCCTTTCTTCAATATTCAAGACGGATTTCTCACTACCCATACGATCGAAACATTACGCCTGCCCGAGCCGGAACTGATGAAGCAATTCGTCGGCGATCCCAAAGGGAAACATCGGCTGCGCAATTTAATGGATCCCACGCATCCGATCATGAGTGGGGTTGTGCAGAATCAAGACAGCTACATGAAAGGGAAAATCGCGCAGCGCTATTTCTATGATCGAATTGCGCCGATCACGCGGCGAGTGATGGATGAGTTTTATAGTCTGACGGGACGACAGTATCGGGCAAGCGATCCGTTCAGCCTTGAAGACGCAGAGTACGCGCTGGTCGGTATGGGCAGCCTGGCGGAAACCGCGACCGCGACGGCGCAGTATTTACGCGCTCAGAAAAAAGTGAAAGTGGGCACGCTCAACATCACGTCTTTTCGCCCCTTTCCCGGACCGGAAATCGTGGCAGCGCTGAAGGACGTCAAAGCGATTGCAATCATTGAGCGCATGGATAATCCGATGGCGCAGTCGAATCCCTTGAGCGCCGAGATCAAAGCAGCGTTCTCCGATGCTATGTCAGGGGCTCCCGGCTATCCTAAGATCGATCGTATACCCTTGATCTATTCGGGAGCGGCAGGATTGGGCAGTCGCGATGTGCGGCCGGGCGACTTTATGGCAGTCGTCGACCACATGCGCGCCGAAGAAGAACAGCGGTTTTTCGTTTTGGGCGTCCGGCACGAATTGGCGCTTCCGGTTAAGGACGAACCGGACGTGCGGCCGAAGGGTGCCTTTTCCATGCGCGGCCATTCCGTCGGCGGTTACGGATCGGTGACCACCAACAAAGTGATCGCCACTATCGTGGGCGATTTGTTCGGTCTCCACGTGCAGGCTTATCCGATGTATGGTTCGGAAAAGAAAGGCTTGCCGACAACTTACTTTTTGACCGTTGCCGAAGAGCCGATCCGCGCTCACGCCGAATTGCGCCACGTCGATTTTGTCCCCATCAACACGGTCAATGCATTCAATATAGGAAATCCGCTGAGCGGCTTGGTGCCGGGCGGGACGACGTTCGTTCAACACTCAAGCATGGACCCGACTCAAGTATGGCAGTCGATTCCTGGCGACGCGCGCGAGTTCATTCGCCGGAACGGAATCCACGTGATGATATTGGACGCAGTTAAGGTCGCGCGCGAGGTCTCGAGCCACCCACAACTGGCGCAGCGGATGCAAGGGATTGTTTTATTGGGCGTTTTTCTGCGCGTCGCGCCTTTCGTCGCCCAACGCCAACTTAGCGACGAACAAGTCTACGCGGCGGTTGAAGATTCATTACGAAAATTTTTCGGAAAACGCGGTGAGAAAATTGTTCGGGAAAACCTTCAAGCTGTCAAACGTGGCCGAAGCGAGGTTTTTGAAATTCCGCGCGAGATCATGGTCGCCGCAGCCTAAGCAAGGCGCGGTCGTGGCCGCGGGGCATCTCATGAGCAATCCCGCAATCAGCATCTCCCCCGAAACGGGTGTTGATAAGGCCGCGCGACGGCTGCATGAAAAACGAATCCACCGACTGGTCGTGGTCGCAGAGTCGGCGGATCATATTCGCCCGTGAGTATTCTTTCGGTCACCGATCTCGCAAAACACGCGGGCGATTAGTCACTCTCGGAGATTCAAATGGCTGAGCAAGACCCTCTCTTCAATCCGTTAGAAGTGGAACCTCAGGAGCCCTTTGCGGTCCTCGGCATGAAGCCGCGCGGCGCCGCCATGGAGGCCTGTGAAGCCACTGTTGCGAAAAAGAACATCATAGAGCTTGATCTCGATCGCTACGTGGACGACTTTAACGGGCGCGTGATCAGCGCTTATCGGGACGGCAAGGCTTCGGCGGTGTTGCCTGCCGACATCGGCATGGCGCGCAGTTTGATTCCACCGGGCACGGGAGCGCTGCGCGATTTCAGTTATATCGCTTCCGAAATCCCAGAATTCGACGCAGAAAAATGCGTTGGTTGCATGACTTGCGTTACGGAGTGCCCCGACACGGCGATCCTCGGCAAGGCGATTCCCGCGTCTAAAGTCGAAGCGGTGCTAAGTGAGATTCAAGACAAAGATGAACGCGCCTGGGTAAGGTCTCACTGGGCGTCCACGCGCAAATATCACGACATCCCGGCAAAAAAGGGCGAGGAAGGCGCGCTGTTCGGCATTTTTATCGATCCCACCAAATGCAAGGGCTGCGCCGAGTGCGTTCAGGTTTGTGACGCGCTCGAGTATCATGCGCTGCAAATGGTGCAGAAGGATAAGACGACGTTGCCGCGCTATCGCGCGACCTTCGACGTGTTTCGCAAGATCGGACCGACGCCGGAGCGCTACATCAATGAGCGCGCGCTTGCCGATTTTATGCTCGCGGAAGACGCGACGTTGCTGTACGTGGGCGGCGCGGGTTCGTGCATGGGCTGCGGCGAGGCAACTGCGATTCGCATGATGCTCGCGGCGACAGGGTTTGTGCACAAACCGGAAAACATCGGCATCGTCGCGGCGACCGGCTGCAACAGCGTCTACAGCTCGACTTATCCGTACAATCCTTATCTGGTGCCCTGGACCAACTCATTATTCGAGAACGCTCCGGCGACGGCGATGGGCGTGCGCGCGCGCTGGGACCAAATGGGGTGGCGCGAAAAAAGATTATGGGTGATCGGCGGCGACGGCGCGATGTACGATATCGGTTTTCAGAGCTTGAGCCGGATGCTGGCCAGCGGCATGGACATCAAGGTCTTGGTGCTGGACACCCAGGTTTACTCGAACACCGGCGGCCAGGCTTCAACCGCTTCTTTTCCGGGGCAGGACGCCAAGATGGCTGCGTTCGGCCGCGAGGTTCCGGGCAAGCGCGAGCGCCGCAAGGAGCTAGCGCAAATTTGTCTTATGCATCCCGACGTCTTCGTCGCTCAGACCACACCCTCCCACATCAACCATTTTTACCGAGCGATCATGGACGCCAACGAATACCGCGGACCAGCGGTGATTAGTGTCTATGCGACATGTCAGCCCGAGCACGGAGTCGCCGATTCCATGTCCTCCCAGCAAGCAAAGATGGCGGTTGAGGCGCGCGCGTTTCCGCTGTTCATCCACGACCCGCGCAAAGGCGAGAGAATCCGTGAGCGCTTGAGCTTAGTGGGGAACCCGGCTCAAAAAGAGGATTGGTGGACGCCGCCCAAAAGCGACAAACCGATGACATTCGTTGATTTTGCCCGCACCGAGGGACGATTCGCCAAGCAGTTCGACAAAGATGGCAATCCGTCGCCGGCATTGTTGCAAGCTCAGCAAGATCGGTTGCAAAATTGGCGTACGCTACAAGAACTCGCGGGGTTGCGCTAACGACGAGTCCGGCGCGCGAGAAAAAGCAATGCCGAAATCAAAAACCTATCTGTTGCCCCTGGATTTTTCCAAGGGATGCGAAGCGGCGCTTGATTACGCTTTGGCGATGGCGCGAGAAAACAAGGCACGGCTCATCTTGCTTCACGTCGTTCCCGCCGCGATGGTCGTTCGTTCGGAAGGAACGAGATTCGATTTGTATGAATTGCTGGAGCGCGATGCGCGGAACAATCTCGCCCGGCTCATGCAACGGAAGAAGTTAAGCCCGAGTGGAGTGCAAACCGTCTTGACCCGCGGGGCGAACCCGGCTGAGATTATCGCGCGCCAAGCTAAAAAGCTTAAGGCAAGCATGATCATCATGGGCAGTCACGGCCGGACGGGTTTACAGCGCTTACTTCTCGGCAGCGTCGCAGAAAGGACGCTCCGACTGGCCCAATGTCCTGTGCTGATCGTTAAGAAATGATGCGCTACGAGCTAATCAGTACCGCCCGATCGCTCTTACTGTTCATTGCATTCGTTTGGTGCGTCGTCCACATGATTATCCGCTCGCATTTTGTTTGTTTCCCCATTTCCTAAGCCCTAATAGCATATTTCATTTCTATGCATCTCGTGCTCGGGGCGGTCCCTCGGATTAAAGCTTCGCGGTCTGCCCCGAGATCAAATCGATAATCGGCTTCGGCTCTGGCTCGAGCGCTTGGGCATCGCCGGGCTTGTTTCGCGGCACGTCCGCACGCTTTCAGGTGGCGAAGCGCAGCGGACCAGCCTCGCTCGTGCTTTAGACCTCAATCCCGAATTGCTCCTCTTGGACGAACCGTTCGCGGCGCTGCATGCGCCGACTCGTGAAGCTCTTCTAATGGATCTCCAAGAGATATTGAAGGAAACCGGCATTACCACGGTGCTCGTTACTCACGATCTGCACGAAGCCGGCATGATGGGTAAACGCATTCGCGTTCTGAATGATGGAAAATTACTCCAACTCGCCTCGAGCGAGGAAGTTCCGGCGCACCCCGCGAGCGCCGAAGTCGCGGCCATCGTCGGGGTCAACAACTGCTATCGCGCTTGCCTACATTCTTTGGTCTCGGTATACTTTCTTTCTAACGGAGGAAAAATCTATGTCCGTAGCCCAACTCACCCAAAAGGGGCAGATTCTGGTTCCCAAGCACCTGCGCCGGAAGCTGGGGCTCAAGCCTGGCGGCAAGGTGCATTTGGCCGAAGAAGAAGGATGATTGGTCCTCACCCCGGTTCCTCCTGATCCCATTCAGGCAGCCACGGGTTTTTTGAAGGGCCGGTTTTCCTTAACTCAAGATCTTCGCCGGGAACACCGGGAAGAGGCACGCCGTGAGCGAAAAGCTCGTTCTCGATAGCTTTGCTCTGGTGAGTCTGTATCACCGCGAACCCGGCTGGCAAGGTGTTCAGCGTGCTCTTTACGATCAAGAAAAGGCTCACAGCCGCGCGTTTCTGAGTTGGATCAACTGGGGTGAATTTTTCTACATCGTCAAGAGACGCGTGGGTCCTGCCAAGACGATGGATGTGCTTCGCCTTCTCGAACAGCTGCCGGTCGAGCTTGTCCCGGTGGATCAACCCCTAGTTCAAGCCGCAGCCGAAATCAAAAGCGAGCATGCGCTCTCTTATGCCGATGCCTTTTGCGTTGCCACCGCCCAACGCTTGGACGCAACCGTTTTGACCGATGACCCGGAGTTCGAGGCCGTCGAACGCCTCATCAAGATTCGCTGGCTAACGAAATAATCCCGGTTCGTGGTGATCTTCTTCAAACCTTCAGGTACGAAAGAATGAAACACAGCGGTATAGGGACAAACCGACCGCAGCTTGCACGGCTCCGGCTCCCGGCAATTCTCGTGACACACGATCCGCCGAAACGTGCTCCCAAACCCACCCCGGATGATATTGCCTTTAGGGCGCCAATATCAAAGATAAAGATTTGACTCCCTCATGCTCAAATGATGAAGTAACTGAAACAGCACGTCACCCCGATCAACGCGACGAGCGATCGCCTTTACGGGTACACCATACAAAAGATGAGCCTTCCCAATCTCCACGGCATACTCATCCTCGAACTTGGCACTGTTCGTAGAATCAATCGGCTCCCAAGGTGTCAGTAACTCGAACGGGGCTTTCATGCTCTATGCGGCGAACTATTGAGTAGCTCGGTCTTCCTGTCACGGAAGCAAGATTTCGATAACATTGCTCGGTTTGTATTGTTAAATGGATAACGTGTCAACTTTTTTTCCTTCAAGATTCTTCGAGCCAACGTAGACCAGTTTTGTCCGCCGCCACTCTTGCCTTCATACTGGGACATGGCGAATTCACCGTCATAATAAGGGGGACGTTATTTTTTTTCTTGCCGGATAAATCTTGTGTGAGGGGTGGCGGTATGCCGCGTATTGCCCAACCCTCGCGGGGGAACGATTTGGGGTCTTGTTTGAGTGATGGCTTTATTCCTCCCGACGCTTCGATCGCATTCGTGGTCGGGCGCGAAATTCCGGGTCTGAGTTTTACGTATGCTCTGAAGCAGCATGAAGTATTCTTATTCTCTCAAGCTTTAATCAAGCCGACACCGTCCTTAATTTCCACTTGTACACCGTAGGCTTGGGAAAGCCTGCGGACCCGCTCGAGGATGCGGACTCCGATCTCGCCATCAGCGAGAACGGGTCGCCCTCGTTGCGCCCGCGCTCTGCCGTGACCCTGATCAATGGGATAAAGTTTGACCTCGCTGAGTCTTCTTTCTTTAAATTGGCAGTTCACTACGATGTTTTCCCAATACAGAGGATCGCTAGGATGGCCTTTTCTTCCCCCGTCGGTGCGCGCGTCCAAAAAATCGGCGGGAGTTGCGCGACTGTCCAAATCGAAACGTTCATAGGCTTCAGCTGGAAAGATTCCAACCGTTTCATTTTGAAAGATAAAATTCCCCACGCTATAAAAGATCGGTTTGTTTTTATAGATTTCGATGCCCAGAGGGAAATGAGAGCCGTGGCCGACAAAGATATCCGCTCCGGCATCGATCGCCTCATGAGCAAAGGCCTTGACAAGATCCGCCGGCTCCTCAAGCTCCGTGCGCCGTCGCGCTTTCAATAAGCTTGCCCCGCCGAATTCGTGGCAATGGAGACTCACTAAAACCCAATCGGATTGTCTACGCGCCTCGCTAATGGATCTCAGATTCTCCTCGAGATCGCGCTGGTTCAGCTTTGTGGAAATCGCAAAGCCCTCGCTCAGAATGAAGCGCTGGCTGAGAAAATCCAGCTCTTGCTCCTTTTCATCGGGGATCTCTTTCGCGCTGTAAAAATGGCCTCGATTCCTTTCCTTGCCCAGATCTAAACCCAGCGCCGAGGAAGCGCGGCGCAATTCCTGGAACGCGCGCGGGTCGACCGCGTAGGTCGTTTGAAACCCCAAAGGATTAACTCCGGGACGGCCTTTCAGGTCGGGACGCTGAGCGCCGGCTCGGTTCCACGGCCTGTAGGTCGCGGTGGCTGAGATCAACCCCAGGCGGCCACGCGGCGTATCGAGATAACCGGGTGCCCTGGCCTCGGCTAGATTTTTTCCTGTTCCAGCGTGGCTCAGCCCGGCTTTGTCGAGATGGCTGAGGGTCGCGAGAATTCCGCCTTCGCCGTAGTCGAATGCATGATTGTTGGCGCACGATACCGTCTTAATGCCCATCCAAGAAAACTCTTCGACCAGTCGAGGGTCCGTTGTCATGAAAGTTCCTTGCGTGATGCCCGGCGAACCTTCGTCCCAAGTGTGAATCGTGGTCTCGAGATTGGTAAACGCCGCGTCTGCCGCCCTCAGGAGATTCACAAGTTTCGAATAATTTTCCTCGTGGAAAACGGACAGCCGCCGGGTTAACATGCTGTCCCCGGTCAAGACCACGGTGAAATCACCCCGTTCCGAATCGTAAAGCATTGGTTCCTCCTGGCAGGTTGCTGAAAAAGTCTCTCGGAGTCCTGCGACAATGCTCAGGACGAACGGAGAGTTTTTGATGTGATTAAAGTTTTTCCGTTCATGCTGAGGCCCTCGAAGCATTCCGAACCTTGTTTAGCACCCTGCTAGCCCGCATTTCTCACATCAAAGTCAATCGAGAGGCGAGCTCTCCAGACCGAGGCAATGAGCCTGTGCCTTGGAGCAGCCCGCAAACCGAGTTGCTGGGGCGAACGCCCGTGGCAAAGCGCAAGCGGCGAACCGAGCA
>JBGPIK010000178.1:0-12505 GCA_041484845.1 Binatia bacterium
GGAAGTCGCCACCGCACCGCTTATCGTGAGCCACGCCAACGCTTGCGGCATGCTCGATAGCGTTCGCAACCTTGCCGACGATCAGATCAGGGCCATCGCGCAGCAGGGCGGTCTGGTAGGGATCTTGGCCTTACCGGAACGACTGGCGAAAAAAGATGCCGCGCTCGAGGACTTGCTGAGACACATGGATTACATGATCAAGCTCGTCGGCGTCGAGCATCTGGCGCTGGGAATGGATTTCGTGAAATACGACGGACCGCGCACGCTCAAAGACCGCCACCACCCGCTGCACAAACCCGATCTGGTGAAGGGCTTCGAGGAGATCGAAGATTTGCCGAACTTGATCGAAGGTCTCAAAAAGCACGGCTACAAGGAAGAAGAGATCGCTCTCATTCTCGGCGGCAATTACTTGCGCGTGCTGAAAACCATCCTGCCGGAGCAATCGGTCATCTAACCCTCGCGCCGAGGCACAGAATGATCGTCGGCACAAATACGGCTCGCGTCGACGGCGTTGAAAAGGTGACCGGTCGTGCCCAATTCACCGGTGATCTAAACCTACCCGAACTCTTGGAAGCGAAGGTTTTACGGAGCCCGTTCCCTCATGCGCTCATCGAATCCATAGATACCGCGAGGGCCGAAAAGCTTCCCGGGGTTATGGCGGTTCTTACGCGCGCCGACGTTCAAGACATCAATCCCTTTTACGGCAACTGCCTGCGCGACCGCCCGCTGGTTGCGTTGGAGAAGGTCCGCTTCGTCGGTGAGCCCGTAGCCGTCGCCGCCGCGGAAAACGGCATGATCGCCGAGGAAGCGCTCTCTTTGATCGATGTCCATTACCGAGAGCTGCCCTGCGTCGCCACGATCGACGATGCGCTTGCCGATCACGCGCCGCTTGTGCACGAGAGCGCCGCCGGTGTCGGAGAGTTTCACGAAGTTGTGGGGCTGGGGTGCGACCCCCGACCGAACGTTTGCCATTACGAAGGCTATAAACACGGTGATATCGCGCGCGGGTTTGCCGCTGCGGATGAAATTATAGAAGAGACATTCGAATTCCCGATGATCTACCAGTACGCCATGGAACCGCACACGTCGGTGGCCTGCGTCACACCTGCGGGAATCACGCTCTGGACGTCATCAGCCCACCCGTTTTTGGTGCGCGCGGAATTGGCGCACATGTTTGGCTATTCGCACTCTCATGTCGAAGTCATCGTGCCTTTCGTGGGCGGCGCGTACGGCAGCAAATCTTATTTCAAGATTGAGCCGCTGGCGGTGGCCATGGCGCGAAAAACCGCGGGCCGGCCCGTGCGCATTGCGCAAAGCGTTCCCGAGTCGATGCTGACGACTCGGCGCCATTCAGCGCGCTGCCGTATTCGCACGGGAGTGAAAAAAGACGGAACGTTGGTGGCCCGGGAAGCGGAAGTGGTGATGGACACCGGCGCTTATGCCGACAATGGTCCGCGAGTCGCGAAACGGGCCATTAGCCGTCTGATTGGGCCCTATAAGCTGCAACATTGTAAAGTCGATGTCCTCGCGGTTTACACCCATACCGTGCCCGCAGGTTCGATGCGCTCCATCGGCGGACCGCAAACCATCTGGGCGCTGGAATCGCACATGGACAGCATCGCAGAGAAACTTCGCTCCGATCCTCTTGAGTTTCGCTTGCGCAACCTGCTCTGCCGGGGCGAAGAATTGAAAAAAGGCGCGACCCCGGTAGACGCGGATTTGCGTGAGGGAACGAAGCTCGCGGCTGCGCGGATCAACTGGCAAGGCGCGCCCAAGAATTTGGGCTACGGCTGCGGCTTGGCCATTGGCGTCTCTGATTCCGAAGCGATGCCGGTATCCGTCGCATTGGTCAGATTATTGGCCGACGGCAGCGTGGTGCTGATCGCGGGAACAACAGAAGTAGGGCAGGGAGCACGCACCGTGCTCAGCCAAATCGTCGCGCAGGAATTGGACGTCCCGTTTGCGTGCATCACCATGAGAGGCACGGACACGCTGGCGACGCCGTTTGATCGTTCCACTGGGGCCAGCCGCTCGACTACGGTGATGGGTAGCGCCGTTAAAGCCGCGGCGGGCGATTTGCGCAAACAACTGGTCGCGGCGGCAGCGGAAGCGCTCGAGGTAGAGCCCGGCAGCATCACTTTACAACAAGGCGAAGCCCTTGCCGGTGACAGGCGAATGAGCTACGGGAACGTCGTGTGTCACTATTTCGGCATGCCGGGAGGCGAATTAATCGGCCGGGGTTACGTGCGCCCGGGCGATGGTATCGGGTCGAAGTTTCCGTTGTTCTGGGAAACCGGCATGGGCGCCGCTTCGGTCTACGTCGATCTTGAGACCGGCGCCGTCAAAATCGAGCGGTACGTTACCATCGCCGATGTCGGCAAGGCGATCAATCCCGCGCAGGCCGAAGGCCAGGATGAAGGCGCGGCGATTCAAGGCTTCGGTCACACGCTGTTCGAGTCCTTGCAGTACGACAACGGCCAGCCGTTGAACGCGAATCTGGTGGATTATCGCGTGCCGCGCTTCTCGGATCTCCCCGAGCACTTTGAATCGGCACTGATTGAAAACGAAGACGGCCCCGGCCCGTATGGAGCGAAAGGGATGGGGGAGTCCGGTATTGTTTCAGTAGCGCCGGCCATCGGCAATGCGATTTTTCGCGCCACGGGCGTAAGAATCCGCAAATTACCGATCACGCCGGAGCGGCTTTGGCGCGCGTTGAGGGATGCGCAACAAGGGCGATGACACCGGTTATTGTTGTCATTGTCGTTCATGGAGTTCGTAGGGTGCGCTTTGCGCACCCCTTGGCTCGACGGTGCGCAAAGCGCACCCTACGCGATCAAAAGTTTGCCCCATTTGCGAAATCTTTCAACTATAGTAATAGGGACTCCATGGTGCTTGACGGATGAAATTTTGTCTCCAACTGAACCCGCAGGTTTCCATCGAAAAGCCGGGCGCCGAATTGATGCCGACGCTGATCGAACAAGCGCGGGTCGCCGATGCGGCCGGGTTCGATGCGTTCTCCATGGGCGACCACTACAATATCCCCGGGCTGCAGCGTCTGAATCAGGTGGCGGCGTTGGCGCGCCTCTGTGGCGAGGTGAAAAGATGCGCGGTCGGTACCGCGGTGTTGCTGCTCGGCCTGCGAAATCCGGTAACCGTGGCGAGCGAGTTGGCAAGCCTCGACGTTATTAATAATGGAAAATCTTTCTTCGCCTTTGGCTTGGGATATCGGGACGATGAGCTCAACGCTTTCAATTTGACCAAGACGAAAAGATTTCATCGTTTCATTGAAGGCGTAGAGATCATCAAGCGGCTTTGGACCGAAGACCATGTCAGCTTTGAAGGAAAAGAATTTCGCATAAAAGACGCGACGGTCGACCCCAAGCCTTTGCAAAAGCCGCGTCCGCCGATCTGGATCGCCGCAAACTCGGATGCGGCCGTCGTGAGAGCTGCAAGAATGGGCGACGGGTGGATGATTGGACCGCACTCGGCGATTGACGAATTGGCGCGGCAGGTCGAACTGTGCCGAACGGCATGGACCGCGGCAGGCAAAGCGGGAAAGCCTGAGATTCCAATTATCCGGGAAACATTCGTGGCCAAAAGTCACAGCGAAGCCGTGGAAAAGGCGCGGCCGTGTTTGGAGCAGCTTTATCGGGCCATCTACGTACAATGGAAACAAAACGAGGCGATGAGTGATCCCAACGAACTGAGCTGGTCCTTCGACCGTCTAGCGCGAGGGCGTTTTATCCTGGGGTCACCGGAAGAATGTCTCGATCAAATCAAAGAGTACGAGGCGCGTCTCGGTATCGCGTACATGCTGCCGCGATTTGATTGGACGCCGGGGCTGGCACAGGAAGAAATTTTATCGTCCATGCGCTTATTTGGTGATAAGGTAATCCAAAAGCTTTAAACCGACCGTCTGAAGGGAGATATCAATGAAACGTCACGCGCGCAATTCTTTTTTTCTAATTGCAATATTCATGTTGGCCTTTTTGCCGCAACGGAGTTCCGCCGCCAAAATCGTCGTTGGGATTTCTTCCGTCAACGTGGCGTTTCTGCCGCTCTACGTAACGATAGAGAAGGGCTATTTCAAAGACGAGGGTTTAGATATCGTTCCGGTCATGTTTAATGCCGGCAATACCAATCTCCAAGCGCTGATCGGTGGCGACGTTCAAATTATGGCCGGCGCGGTCGCCGAAACGGTTCTCGGCAGGGCCAGCGGCATGGACGTGAAAAATTTTTGGGGAATCTGCAACTTGATGCCTTTTGAACTCTATTCGCAATCCAAACTGACTTCCATGAAAGACGCTAAGGGCAAGCGGTTTGCGATCAGCCGGTTCGGTTCGCTCTCCGATTTTCTCACCCGCTCCAGCCTGCTTCATTTCGGCGTCGACCCTAAGGACGTGACGATTCTGCAAATCGGCAGCACCCCGGCGCGATTTGCGGCCCTGAGCGCGGGAGGGGTCGACGCCACGATTATTTGGTTTCCGGTAACGGAGCAAGCCAAAGCGCTCGGCTATCGGAAGCTGTTTGACCTTAAAGACATGTATCCTGAATGGCCCTATGAGGCCTTTGCCGCTCGGGAATCGTGGTTGGCCAAGGAGAGGGATCAGGCCAATCGCTTTCTGCGCGCTTATCAAAAGGGAACCCGCCAAACCCGCGACAACCGCGAGGAAGCGATTGCGGCCCTCAGGAAATTCGTGAAGATGGATCCGGCGGTTGCTCCCGCCGGCTATGATCAGTACCGCGATTCATTTCCCGTGGACGGCAAGATCGCCGAAAAAGGAATCGGCATCGTCATCGACCAGGAGTTTGAGACCGGAAGACTTAAAAAGAAAATCACTATCGACGACATGGTCGACCGGTCGTTTATCGCGGCGTTCGGCAAGAAGTAATTCACGGCGAAACAGCAGAGTCTAAACATCGGCTGAACTTGGAGGAGCTTTTACCCGGGCCTGAAAAGTACGTGGACTTGAGCGACGCGCGGCTGGCGCAGAAAGAGTTGGGGATGTGAAGACAAGCGTCGCTCAATCGACCGGGAACACCGCCGCTACTCTTTGATCTTATAATCTTCCAGTTTCCTATAGAGCGTCGTGCGATCGACGCCGAGAATTTTGGCCGCTTCGGTCTTGTTCCCATTGGCGTCTTCTAGGACCCGCTGAATATATTCGCGTTCGAGCTCCCGCAACGTGTAGCCCCTGGCGACGGCTGCAGTCAAAGGGGCGCTCGGCGAATTGTCTTCGGCGCCGTAAGCAGGAAGATCTTCGAGCCCGATGCTCGCTTGGTTCCCGAGCAAGACGGCCCGTTCAATGACGTGTTCCAGCTCGCGTACGTTTCCCGGCCAGTTGTGGCGCATGAGCGCTGCCAGGGCTTCTTTTTCGATACCGTTGACCGACCGCTTGGTGTTCCTGGCAAATTTCTGTACGAAGTAGTCGACCAGCAGCGGAATATCTTCAGGCCGCTCTCGTAGCGGCGGAAGCTCCAGGCGGATGACGTTGAGGCGATAATAAAGGTCCTGGCGGAAGGCGCCGGCTTGAACCAGTTGCGCCAGATCTCGGTTGCTGGCGGAGAGAAGCAGAACATCCACCTTGATCGTTTTGTTGGATCCCAAAGGCCGGACCTCTTTGTCTTCCAGAATGCGCAAGAGCTTCGCCTGAAACGCCAGGGTCAGCTCGCTGATCTCATCCAGAAACAGTACGCCGCCGCTTGCTTCTTGAAACAGCCCCGGCCGATCCCTCCTGGCGTCGGTAAACGCCCCGCGTACGTGCCCGAACAGCTCGCTTTCCAATAATGTTTCCGGAATGGCGGCGCAATTGAGCGGGATAAAGGGACCTTGGGCGCGCGGGCCATGAACGTGAATGGCACGGGCGATCATCTCCTTGCCGGTACCGCTTTCTCCCAGAATGAGAACATTCGCCGGCAGATCGCTTACGCGCGTGATTATATCAAAGACCCTTTGCATCTTTTCGTTTTGTCCGATCAGGTTCTCGAATTGATAGCGCCCGCCCACTTCGGTGCGCAATCGGTCGAGCTCGCTGTGCAGACGTTGGTTTTCCAACGCGCGTTGCACGTGGATAAGAAACTCATCGGTTCGAAACGGCTTCGTGATGTAGTTCAGGGCGCCCGCCTTCATGGCTTCGACGGCGCTCTCGATGGTGCCGAACGCCGTAATCACGAGAACCGGGATCCGGGAATGGTTTTCTTGGAGACGGCGGATCAGCTCAGTGCCCTTCATGCGCGGCATCATCAGATCGCTGACGATGAGGTCGAAGCATGTTTGCTGACACATTTCCAAAGCCGCGGGTCCGTCAGGAGCGAGCTCGACCGTGTACCTTTCTTCGCTTAGGAGCTGGTCCAAGAAGCGGGACATTTCCCGATCGTCTTCAACCACGAGGATTCGGCCGGCACTAGGATTTTGCGTTTCGGCTGCGGATCTCATGAGCTTGACCCCAAAGAGGGTGCGCCTGACTTAAATGGTTCCGTAGGCAGGTCGATGACGAAACGGGTAAATTGACCGTATTCGCTCTCCACGCGAATCTCCCCTCCATGATCTTTGATGATCCCGTAAATAACGGACAAACCCAGGCCGGTACCCTCGCCTATGTCCTTGGTCGTGAAAAACGGATCGAAGACACGGTCTAAGTGCTCGCGCGCAATGCCGGTGCCGTTGTCCTCAAAAATAATGCGCAAGCGCTGCGCGCCGTTTTCGGAAAGCGGAAGACAATTCTGTTCGTCCGTGATTTCCGCGGCGATGCGGATCAGCCCGCCGTCACGCAAAGCATGGAGCGCGTTGGAATAGAGATTGAGGAATACCTGGTGCAAGAGGTCTGGATCGCCGTGAAGGATAGGCAGGCTCTGCGGGCTGTCGAATTCGACTCGAATGTGTTTCGCCTGAAGTTGGTGCTCCAGCATATGGTGAATATTGTCCAGCAGCGCCGGCACATCGACGGGACGGAAGTTAGGTTCTTTGCGTCGCGCAAATTCCAGAAGGCGACGGACGATGCTAGCAATTCGGTCGCTCTGGGAGCGGATAACATCGAGATTATCTTTTGTCTCGTCCTCGCTTCGAGAGCGGCGTGACAAGTATTCCGCTCGCCCGCTGATAATATTCAAGGGGGTCCCTAGCTCATGCGCTAGTCCTGCAGCAAGTTGACCAACGGAAGCGAGCCGCTCCGAGTGGCGCAGGTCCCGTTCCAACTTGATTTTCTCTCCCTGTTCTTTGACGAAATTCGCGTAAGTCCGCTGAAGTTCCTCGGACATCAGATTGAACTCTCGGGCCAACGAAGCAATTTCATCCTGCCCGGAAGTGCTAATCCGCTGCTCCCATCGGCCGCGGCCAATCTCTCTAATCCGTTGGATCAATTCGCTGATCGGGCGGCTGACATTGCGCCGCACGGTAATCAGTATCAAGACGGACAGCAAAACCACCAGCGCTGTGGTCGTGCCTATGATCCGGTCGCGTCGCTCGGCAATGCTTTGTACCAGTCGAGAACCATGTCGCGCTAAAACAAAAACGCCGACGACTTCTTTGTTGGAATCCAAGATTGGCTGGATGCGGTAGTAAATCAACGTTTTCTCGTCGCGGATCAGCCCGTCGGTATCCCTCGCTCCCTTTAGGACCGGCCGCGGATCAAGTTTCATTAACGCACTTGGATCCAATTCTGGAAACGTAGACGTGTCGGTCACCGACGCGGACCGACCGATTACTTCCGCATGGGTATTGTAAAGCACCAGATTATGGATGTTGTTCCGCGGTCCGACGGCATCGAGAAAGGGCTGAATGCCACTGAAATTGTGGTGCTCGGCGTAATGCTCTTGCAAGGCTGCTTGGATCGCGCGGCTAAACCCCCTCATTCCCACCCGAATTTCGCGAACGATATTGTCCTGGTCCTGCCGAATGCTCAAGTAGCCATGAATGGCCATAGTAACAATAACGGTGGTAATCAGCCACGTAACCAATTTGGTTCCAAGTTTCATGGCGTTATCTTTGTGACGCAATCGATATGCCGAGACCCGAGGCCGTATAATTGCGCAGGGCTCGCGCCATAAATAGGATCGCACGGAAGGTTTGAGTTCAAATCAGCGGCCGGCGCCATTGCAAAGTGCCACAGCACGCGGATGTTTGCAACGTTCATCAATTACACAAAAGTTTCGCGGAGATACAACATTATACCGTGAATTTAGCATTGCGGTTGTAGCAATTTACTACAATCGATCCGGCTTGTCGTAACAAAAAGGCTTGAATTGGCGTATCCGCTGGGTTGGCATTGTCGTTGCTCTAGAAACGCTTCAGATTCATTACTGAAGGAAAGGCCGCTGCTCTCGGCGAGAATTAAAATAGAAAGGAGGTGAAATTAATGAAAAAGCTAGCCATCGCGTTCGCAATCGTTATCGGTCTAAATATGATCAGCTCTATTATCAATCTCTCCGCGCCTATCAGCTACGCAGACGATGACCCTCAGCCACCGCCTCCGAAACCCGACTCGGAATAACATCATTTCGTGTTTTTGTTTTTGCCCAGGCCGAAGCTAGAGGAAGGGACCACTGGACCTTCCTCTAGCGCGGTCAATTTAGGCTACGTGATACTTCAATCACCCCTTGATAGCGCTGCTCAGTCCTTTTCAGAGCGGTAGATCCCACAGAAATTGACCCCGCCGGATCTTAGTACACGGAAACAGTTTTCAGCCATTGTTGCCGTCCGACGGCACACACTCTTTTCAACTCATTGTGACCGTTGTAAAAACCGACCGCAGAGATAACACGAGTGCCGTACTATACTGAAGTTATGTCGTGCTATACGGAACAAGAGCTTTGTAGTTAGCCCCTTGATCAGACGTAGCAGTCCTGTCTTATCGATGTTGATAAAGATTGAATGGGATACACGTAAGGCCCGCCGCAATCTGATCCTGACGTGGCGCGTCTATTCCCAAATCGTGAAGCATACGTTGTACTTCGGTAACGTCGCTGGGTTGCTAACGGCGCGTCAGCCGAGCGTCTACGGCGCTGGCTGACGGCGGACATCGAGAATTGCAGATTCAAAAGGCTGGCGCCATCTATTTCGCCGTTGTGTTCGGGACGGGCTTCATTCTCGGTCCGCTTCGAATTCTGTGGTTGGTTCCCCGCGTCGGCGAAAGGACTGCTGAACTGATCGAAACGCCCATCATGTTGCTCGTGATCGTCTTCGCGGCGCGATGGGTAGCCCGGCGGTTTGCTAGGCCGTCAACAGCTTTTCGTCTGCTGGGGATGGGGCTCGTGGCGCTGAGTTTTTTGTTGTTCTGCGAATTTACGTTTGTCCTCTATCTGCGAGGCTTAAATATCCACGAATACTTCGCGAACCGAGATCCGATGGCGGGCACAGTGTATCTCGTGATGCTCGGTTTGTTTGTCATCATGCCGGTCCTGTTCGCCCGAAGGAGAAATCACTTGCGTTAAGAGGGACGCCAAAGTGTCAGCTCTCACCGAGTGGACAGCATTCTGATTGACAGCGGCTCGGCACTTTGTTATCGGGGCGAAGACAGTGACGTCCTTGACTAGGTTGAATAAGTGTCAGACCGGTTTGAAGTCTACCGTCGGAATTTAGCCGGCTAGCAGGATCGAAGGTAATCAAATATAAAAGTTTCTGATGGTGTGGTTGCTGGGCTCAGTGCCCCGTTTATGCAATTCAATGCAGTCAACAACGTTTACCTCTCTGCCCCCCTTTGTTGATTGCGCCCGTAAGTCAATATGAATGCCTGACGGCAAAATTTTCTCCTAAGCATAAAGTGCTTTCGGGTGGGGAGCGTTGACAATATAGACCTTATAGATCTATATTTGATCTTAGCAGAAGAGGAAAAGATGCAGGCGACACTCAGTGGGCGGGAATTAATCCAGTTAGCCATAAACAGAGAGAAGGCGTCTTTTGCGCTCTATAGTCGCGCCGCGGTGCACGCAGGCTCTGAGAAAGTAAAGAAAGTCTTCAATCGTATTGCGCGGGATGAGCTGGATCACCTTTTCACCTTGCTTAGCAGGTTCGAGTGGGTCTACCCTGAATTGTGTAATGAAGTTAACATCATCATGCCGACACCAGAAGAGGTGGTGGTAAGGAGATTGGCGACAATTAAGGAATCTGCCGAGGCTCTCCAGTGTGCCATTCGGGAGGAGCAAGAATCGCTTCAGTTCTATCTCCAGCTAGCAAATGTGGTGGAGGACGAGGGGGAAAGGATAGCCTTGCAGGGGATTATTCACGATGAGATTAACCATATCCAGGCCTTGATTTTCCTGGGAGATGAGGAAAGCGATGAGACCACAGTGAAAGAAAAGAGCTTCCATTAAGGCGGAGGATATAGATCTTTGGCGGGGTTAGTTCTATGAGAGGGTCCAACGTGGGAATCGAAAGAAGCTCCCTGATGAATGCGGGCCGGCGCGTTGACTATGCGGTCCGTGCCCTCAGTTATCTGGCCGGTCAGCCTCCGGGCAAGGTTATCAGCAGGGCGGAAATTGAAAAGAAGCAAGATATACCTTCGCATTATCTCTCGAAGATCATGAAGGATCTTGTCGCTGGCGGACTGGTTCACTCTCACATCGGCTCCAAAGGAGGATTTAGTATTGCAAGACCGGCAGAGACCATCAGCATCAAAGAGGTCTATGACACCGTCGAAAGACCCATCGTCCTCATGGAGTGTCTTGAGAAAGGCGATCAGTATTGTCCGTATTGCTCAGTATGCACTCAGATATCGGTTTGGGACAGAGCGCAGAGTCTTTTGGCAAATTACTTGACTAGCGTAACTATCCGCAATATCGCAGACCAAACCGGTTTAAGGGAGCGGCTTATTAGCCTACACGACTAAATTTTTTTCGTGAAATTATGGACCTAATAGGTCGTCTTTTCCAGAGGCACACCGATGATCGACTTAAGCTCAGAGGGAATGAAATGCCGTGCCGTCCGAAATATCCAAAGCTACCACGGGACGGTTAGCGCTTCCATGGAAGGGACCATCCAGTACGAAATCGAAAACCTTGGTCGTCACCTCATAAATGTTCGTTGGGATAACGGTCTCACGCTGAATGTATTTCCCAATGAGATTGAGATCATCGATGGAGATCTATGATGGCAGTGAGATCTTCTTAAGCATTTAATAAGTGGAGGGCGTAATGCCATTAACAAATAGTTTACCCGAAACCGTCTTTACCACAAAAGTAGACGAACTCCTTAATTGGGGGCGAGCCTCTTCGCAGTGGTACATGCTGTTTGGCTTGGCCTGTTGCGCTATCGAATTGATGCAGACGGGAGGTCCCCGCGCCGATATCGATCGGTTTGGCGCTGTCCCGCGCGCTACGCCTCGCCAATCGGATCTGATGATCGTGGCCGGAACGTTAACTTACAAAATGGCCAAACGAACTAAGCTTCTCTACGATCAGATGCCTGATCCGAAGTATGTCATCTCGATGGGGAGCTGCGCCAACTGTGGCGGGCTTTTTCAGGTCGCCTATTCCGTTTGTAAAGGAGTAGACAAGATCATTCCCGTAGACGTTTATGTTCCCGGCTGTCCGCCCCGGCCGGAAGCGCTGACAGAGGGACTGCTGAGGATCCAGGACAAGATCATGCGGGAGAAATGGCTCGTCAAGAATAACAAACATGAGCCGGAGTTTGCACGCTAAGCCAAGGAGGTGCTCCGATATGATTGGAGAGATTACCCTCACGGATCGCGCCGCAGAAAAGATCCAGAAACTTCTTGCAGGGGCAAACGAGGGGAATGGGCTGCGTGTCCAAGTCGTCGAGGGAGGATGCTCAGGCTTTGAATACAAAATGGTTATTGATGTGCGCGCGACAGAAGACCGGGTCTTTGAGAAAAACGGCGCCCGAATCTTCCTCGATCCGAAGAGCATGCTTCACTTGAATGGAACGGAGCTCGATTACAAAGACTCGCTGATGCAATCGGGGTTCGTGTTTAATAACCCTAACGTCAAAGGAACGTGTGGATGCGGCACCTCGTTTGCCGTGTAAGCGAGCGAAGGAATTACAAGGCCCGCTTTTCGTGTCTGCGGACACAGGAGTAACCATGCCAGATCTAACAGCGCAACCTGAAGAGAAAAAGAAACGGAAAGGCACTGCTCTCCTTGCGGTCATGGACGAAAATTGCAGCAGCTGTGCCGGCTCGCCTCTATGTGAACTGCATTGTCCCGTAGAGAATTGCATTAATTTGCTCTACGAGGAAACTCCCGGCGGCGGACTAAAGCCGTATCGGGTTTGGGTGGATAACGACAAGTGTATCGGCTGCCAGATGTGTTTCAGCGATGATTTAACCAAGATCCATCGGCATAAGGAAACAGGGGAAATATTTCGCGAGTATGCCGGCCGGTATTACGATAGTTCCAAAAGGCCGCTTGAGAAGGAAGAGGTTCCAAAGAAATTTCAACTCGAGCTTATCGGTACGGAATCCGAAGATCGGCTGGACAAGAAAATTTGTCCGTGGGACGCCATCAAGATGTACGAATTCGATGAGGGAGTGGAGGTTTCGAAATATTTCTA
>JBGPIK010000179.1:0-12486 GCA_041484845.1 Binatia bacterium
AGATTTCGGAACATGAGACTAACCCCGATTCCTCGGAACGTGGCGCGAAGCGACAAGCCTTCCGGCCGCAGCCGATGGGCCTGTGGCTCCAAGCCCCCCCGCGCCCGAGCCATGGGTGCTAATTCCAACAGTCTGGGCCTGTGAAAAGAAATGTGAATGGGGGGAGGGTCGGTAGGTGATAACTTTTCATATTAATGGGTTATAGGGTCGGAATTGTACTTTTTCAATACCGGAGGAAAATCGGTTCAGGACCAAAAACCCGCCAGGTGTTTCCGGAAAATAAGCCGCGCGCGGCGAGTGGGTTTCCCGGCCAGCGGCTACCTCAAGGTAGGCGATTTTTATTGACTGTTTGCCCCGTTGCTTTATTATTCGGCGAGATCTTCGAGCGGCGATTTTTCTCGGGCGCGCCGGCCGGCCGTCTGGACCGGGCCGCGCGGCTAAGTCAGTACTAAAAGTTGTACCAAAACCAAACTTTGAGTTCTTCTAATGTGGTGGGCGAGCGCCGGCTTTGGTCGTACGTCCTTATGCGCGCACTGTATGACCTGGCCGGGTTTCAACTTCACGCCACGCGACTTAATCGACATTTTTTACAAACATCGGCGCGAGCATGGTTTATATCCGAGTGCCAGGAGCCGGGCGGCTTTCTCTGGGTGTGTGACCAGCTGGAACTTGATCCAGACGCTGTTCGAGATCGCCTTCTAAAGAGGCCCTTTCACCTTCCGCTGGCTCTCCTAGAATCGTCCGATGCTGCCTGAATTCACTAAAAAGTTTCTCGCGCAACCCTTCAACTCTCCGTTGCTCTTCTTTCCAATGCTGCGCGACTCGTTTTCGACGACGTTCATTAGCGCCGCGGCAGTCTCCACACTTGTTCCTGAGATCAAGTAGCCGAAGATAATCACCATACGGCTTAACCTGAAAACACTGCGGGCAAATTTGGTGATCTTTGGCATGAACGCCCAAAACCAACCGGTCCCAGGATTGCGTAATTAGATAGGGACGCACCGTCTCCCCAAGGGACGATAACAGGAATTCAAAGGCTGCGAGTTTGATAGTGAACTCAGCCAACTGCCGAACGAGAAGACTACCTGCCGCTTCAAGGATTGACTTATAAAAACCCAGAACCTCATTCATTTTGCCTCCTATTCAACAGCGCGATCTGCGGCTCTTAGTTTGCGCCTCTCGGCCAATCGGTCTTTAAAATAGATCCGCGATATCGTTGGGAACGTATTTACGCTTGCGAAGGCCAAGATGTTGCGCTTGATGTAGAAGTTGACAATCATACCGCTTAAAAACGCGGTCGTGACCTGAGCGTTCAGCCTTTGCTCTTTGCTCAGGAGTGAATTTGTTGCCAGTATTTCGTATCAGCTCATACCACCTTAGAACGTGTGCCCCTTCGTGGATTGCAATCCGAAAAAGTCGTCCATACGAGAAAGGTGCTGCGCACATTCTAAACCCGGAAAACGACAACATAGAGGGACCATCTAAAGGCAGGGCAACTAGCCCATTCGATTGCTGCAATAACGCCAGGTCAATCCAAGGAAACCATAGAACGCGCACATACGCCCACCGAAAAAGGTTCGCCGGGTCCTCGCCGTGCCAATCTTGGAAGGGAATTATCTCAATGGGCCTGGCGTGCGGCAGCCCTTTGGGTGCCCAATCGACCCCGATCAACCCTAGTTGAGTCTCGAAATGCTGCGCGAGCCGTTCGCATTGCTCTTCTGTCCATTTGGGCGATTCTTTCACCACTCGTCCCATGTTCATTTCGCCCCCGATTCACCAGCGCGGTTTGCGGCCTTCAGTTTGCGCCTATCCGCCAATCGCCGCCGCTTTTCCTCGCGTTTTTCACGCCGCGCGAGTTCCCTCAATCTCCTCTTATGCCCCGTCTGACCTTCCATCCCATGTCACTCCTTTTTGCTGGTCGATTATAGATTCCATCGCGAGACGAAGCTTTGTCACCTCTTTTGAGTTTCGCGGGCGCGGCGATTTGACCATTTTTTGGCAAAATCGCAGGTAGCCATCCTGCTCTTTCCATCGAATCTTGGCGGCCAGGGTGTCGAGCATCCTTAACTGGTGTTCTTTCGGTTCAGAAAATAAAACTATTTTGCCGAGCTTTTTCCCTGACAGTGCCGGTTCGGCGCGCAGGTCGGACGCGTATATTTGCGGGTTTCGCACCGTCGCGCCCATTTGTCTGAGCCTCTCGATTAACAACTCACGTTGTTTCAAAGAAAGGCGCGAGATAGATAAAATTCCCAGATTAATTTTTACCCCCGCCAACTCGCGCACGCGATCAAGAGACCCTTCAGATTCAAAAACGCCGCGCGAGACCAACTCGGCGATCGCCGAGTGAATGACGACATTTTGCAGATAATAAACCTCCGGGCGTTTTCGTTGCTTCAAATGAACCCCCAAACGGCGGGCGCCGGGCCGCTTTTTTAATAACCCGCCTGGATAGAGTCGATCACGGCCGCGCTTACGGTCTTGTCTCCCACGTCTTGCGCGGCAATGAGCGCCGCCGCCGCCAGATTATTGACCGACAACGGAGTGTCAACTTTTTTCGCCATCGCCTTGATCGCGCCGGCTTCGAAAATTTCCCGCGCGGGCGCGCCGGCGCGCTCCAGCTTGTGACGGATGTAAGAGCCGAGCGCGCCGTTGAGCGAGCCGAGCTCGTAGAGGTCCACGCGCTGGGAGACTTCCGCCAATGTGAAGTTGGTTTTCAATTGCCGTGCGAGCGATTGTTGGCCGACGAGCACGATCGAGAGCAGTTTTTTAAAGCCGATCTCGAATTCATAAATGCGCTTCAGCGCCAGCAGCGCGTCCGGCCGTAAGAGATGCGCTTCATCTATAATGATGACGATCTTCTTGCCTTCCTTGAATGCCTCTTCCAAAATGTGTCCAACCAAGCGCGCTTTGTATTCGAGTGTCCGTTGTCCGCTGACGCTCTGCCCGCCCAGGTCTTCGAGGATCGAGTCGCACACGTGAGACGCGCCGAGGAATTGTTTTTCGATCGTGCGCGGCTTCACTACCACCACGTCGCGCCGCTTCGCCAACCGCCCCTCGATTTTCTTGAGCAGCGTCGTCTTGCCGGATCCCACCGGTCCGGTGATCGCGCACCAACCAGACCGTTCCACCGCGTTCATGATCTTTCTCTCCGCCTTGGAGTTCTCCTTAGTGTCGAGGATGTCATCAACGTCCTCCATTTCGTTAGTGAACGGGTCATTCTTTAAAGTGAAATGGTCTTGCACCTCCTGCGGCAGTGAAATTTTCGTCAACATCTTTTTATCCCCCTCTTGTTGAAGTTCCCGTTCCATCCAAGCCGTCACCGACCTGAGTGTGTGTTCGTCCGGCCACAACCCGCGGTAAATGCCGCGCGTCAGCACCAGCCGCGAGACGCCGGTGGTCTTTGCTAGCTCGTCGAGCGTCATGCCGAGCTGGGAAAACTTTCCGCGCATCGACTCGGCCTTGACTTCCTTCTTCCGCGGAATTTCCTTCTCTTTGATTGCGATGTAACGCTCCAGACGCGCGACAAAGTCCGAACCCTCGAGAGCCGCCGACAACCTTCCGTCCTTCACGTAAAATCCGAAGGTCGAAGTCGCCACGCCGAGATCCCGCGCCGCCGCCCGATGGGAAATACCCAACTCGCGCAATCTTACCGCGAGCCGTTCGTGTTTCTTCATAGACATCAGCCTTCGGTGGCCGCCTCATTTTCACGGCGCGCCCGTGCGAGAATCATGGCATCTTTCAACGCGGTCTCACTGACCATTCCGCGGTCGTTGAGCAGCGCGCGGAGCCATGCAATATTGGCGTCTTTTTGCTGTTTCTTTTGTACCCCGGGAAGCGAGTCATCGATCTCAAAGAACTCCTCCCCCTTGAGATAATTCCATGCCTCGAAACGATCCATCCAGTGCTCGGCAGCGAAGCTCCAGCGCCGGCCGGATTCAGTCTCGACGCTCTTTTGAGAGATGCGTTCTTTGTCGAAATCTTGACCTTCGCGTGGCATGTAGGAAGCGGCGCGCCTGTCTGTCTCCCATAGTTTGATGTTCTCATCGCCGGGGCGCGCGTTGGCGGCCGCGCGGGCCGCGTCAACGTTTGTTAAGTCCGGTTTCTCCCGCGGATAGCTGAACGCCGGCCGCACCAAGTTGTCGGTGCATTCTTTCAGCTCGATTTCCTTACTGTTATGCACGGCGAAAACCGTCTCATAATGTCCGGGCTCCCAGTAAACCTCGATCCTTTCTTTAACCCAATTGTTGTACGGACGCTTCTCAGGGAGCTTGTAGACGTGTCGATCAATCGTGAAGGTCAAATAAGCCGACACATAGCGCGTGCTGTGATCGTAGCGGAACAATCGATAAAGCTCTTCCGAGGGTGTGTGTTGCGGGGTTCCGATCGCTAGCCAGCGCTGAAACGGCGCCGCTCCGGTGACCGAGTGAACGCGCCGGTTGAGTTTGAGCACGTAGCAATACAAGGACTCCTGCGCTTCTTGCCAAGTGTGCGCGCGCCGGTGGAAGTTCTTGAGCCACTCTCCGTAACTCTTAAATACATTCTCGATCCCGCCATGCTTGCGGGCCCCGTGAGGTTCGCTCGTCGACGGCGTTGTCGGAATGAGATGAACGCCAAGCTTCCTAAGCGCGGTCAAAACCTTCAGCGCATAGTTGCCGCCGCCCTTGTCCATGTATATATGGGTTGGCAATCCAAAAAACGGAAATTCGGCAGGCGCCGGCTTTTCCGACCAGGCGCGATAGAAGAAATCGAGGTGATTGTACTGATTGAGAGAGCGATAAAGAAAGGCGTACTTCGCCCGCGAAAACTTGTCGATAAGCGAATAGAGCCAGATCTCGTCGGGTTTTTCGCCGCGTGAGTTTTTACGGTTCGCGCGCGGGTCCCAGGTAAGCACGTCATCTTTGTTGATGTGAAGCTGTTCCAGCTTCGTCGTGTCAAATTCGTGGATGATGTTTGGCCCTTTCGCTCCCCAGCTACTCGCCGGCCCGACGTCTTTCTTGAGACGGTCGCGAGTGATGCCAATCTCGCGTAACAGGGCGTTGTAATAAGCGGGGCTCACTTTGCCTTTTTCAATGATGCCGTTCAACTCGGCAACCTCGATAGCGTGTTCCGCGGAGAAATCGTCTTTGATGGTGAGATCCATACAGAAATCCAGTTGCTCCTGCGTCAGATCTATTTTCCGTTTCCCCGCATCGCTGCGTGACGCACGGTCGTTAAATCTGACCTCTCCGGCTAATCTGTAAAGGTGACCCACGGAAATGCCGGTCCTCTGGTGGTAATCGTCAATGATCGCCTTCAGCTCACGTCCGCTCTTGTTGACTACGGAATGAAGAAAAAGCTCCCGGAAGTCATCACCGATGCGCATGTCTACTCCTTGGCGAATCCAGGAACGTGCCGTATTTCCGCCCGCTTCGTTACCTCTTCGATGGGATGAAATTTTTCAATCATCACCTCATGGAATTTTCCGATCTCTCTAACCATTTTTTGCTCAAATATCTGATCAAACCAAGCTGGCTTGATCTCAGTCGACTCAAGTTTTTTCGCGAGCAGCGACATTGCCGAGAACGCCTTGACGTAAAGAGACCAGATTTCGCTCCACTCCCGATCTTCAGCTGGGATTGATCGTCCTGGGAGTGGCCGGTGCTTGCTTTCCGATTCGCTCTCGGTCCTGTGAGATTTTAACTGCGCATATCGCTTCTGTATTTTCTCGGGCAAAAACTCTCCAATCTGGCCCTCGGGAATGTTTTCCATCGCATCGGCCAAAGCTTTTCGATCCGGCGCAGGAAGAAGAAGCAGTTCGCGGAAAGCGCGCGAAGACCTAAGCTCGCCGAAAACCGGATGCTCGCTCACCACTCGCGCGGCCTTCATGCACGTCCAGGCGGTCATGTAAGAGACCGGAGCGTTTCGAAAAGATTTCTTGAACGGCCCGTGACCCATCTTTTCTTTCATGGCAAGGAAGTAGATTCCGGCGATCGCCATCGTGTATCCGCTCCGGCGAACGTAGTAGACGCCCTTGCCGCAGAGATCCTCCGCCTTATTTTCGCTCGCGAGCTTCCCGACTACATCGCGTAGACTCGCGCCCGCCAGGCCTCGCTCGAGTTGCTGCAATTCGTCGGCTTTCGTCTTTTGCATGTCGGTTCCAATCGCGTCGGTCCCGCTTGGGTAGACCGGATTCACCGTGAAACTTTTGCTCTAAGTTGCCGTTTTGGGCCGTTAGTCTCGCCCGGTATAGATGTTTTTCGAGATTGCACTCCAAGGCTCCCCTCGATCTGTAATCAAAAAAGCCCGAGCCCATAGAGCCCAAGGCCTCTTTTAACCGCGACCTCCCGGAGCCTAGCGTTGATGCGCGGCTTTGCCGGCATTCTCTTTCGTTCCTTGCGCCGGGAGATGATTTTCGCAGCCTCGATCCTGACTTCAGCGTTGAAGAGCTTTTTGCATTGGTCATCGCAGAAAGCGGTCCGCTTTCTACCCCTGCCCATCGGCCTAGAAGGAATCTCGCCCTTGCAATGTCTACAGGTCACGCAAAACCCCCCGCGATTGCGGCCCAATTGCCCCGCCAATTTCGAAACACCGAATTCGCGCTATAACCGTAGCCATCGAGCCAACTGCATCGTTTAAAGGCCAATTTGGCCGTTCTGCGATCTAGTCCCCTGGAGGAGACAAAACTTCGCGTAGCCATTGGCTGTACTTAGATTTCGCCCCGCCGCTTTCTCCCGCACCGCGTTGGACGTCGAGCGTCGGCGCGGCGGTTCCAGGCTTTTGGCCGATGACCTCCAGGGGAAACTCTTTCGGAATGCCGGCACGCATCTCGACTAAAAACGCCTCAAGATCGAAGTCGGGGCGCAAACCTTTTCCTAGCCGCAACTGCTCACATAGAGCCTGGATCATCGGGAGGTATTTGTATCCGAGAGTATCCATCGCCCGTTTTACCGAACGAAAATTCGACCTAGTTATCGAGTTCTTGGTTGGAGCGCCGCCCGCGATTCCGGCCATGACTGTTCGATTAAGATTACCCTCTCCATCCGTTGTTAGGACCACACTTTGCGTAAGATCATTAAGCCTCTGGTGTTCCTTAACTAGCCACCGCTCGGCTTCTTCCAGCCGTTCGATATGCCCCTTTCTTGACGCCTTGCGTTCAGCGGACTCCTCGCGGATCGTCTGTCTGAGCTGTTGTTCTGGATCTTCGATCTCTGGAATGAGTTTGCGCCAGGAGTCGATCATCTCCTCTATCGGAAGCGGCAACTCCGTTCGGCGATTTTCCTTGAGGTCGTCAATATCCTGTCGGACCTCTAAGAGGACATTGCCGATTATCCCCAGCGCCTCGTTTGGCAAAGGCCGGATGCGCTTCGCGGCCTCTCTCAGTTCGGTCAATTCTCCGTGAAATTTTTCGAGCAGCTCAATTTGTTCCATGAGTCCTCCTGTGCTTTTAATGCCTTTCATAGGTCCCCCTTTTTTCTGCTTCACAGCGCGCTCCTTTCTTTTCTTAATTGCCGTTGGTTTTTCCACGCGGACGGCGCCGCTTCGATCGCACGGCCTTGCGCTCTTTCAAAAACTGCTCAACGCCATCCAACGAAAAAAGCCTTTGCCCGGGCCCCACCGCGACGGAAGGCAACTTGCCGGATGCTCCATATCTTCGAACCGACGTGCGCGAAACGCCCAACAATTTACTGACCTCTTTTGTCGTCAAAACCCAAGGCTCCATTTTTCTCTCCTTCCCCTAGCCTGTCCGCTTGCATCCATCTTGCGGCTTGCTGGGGGATATTTCAAAAAAAGGATGGGAAGAAACACACCGCCTGGAAAAGCTGGAAAGAAGAACGTGCGCTTGCGTCCATCCTGGATGCATCTTGTGGTTTGTAGGGGAAGATTTCAAAAACTGGGTGCGCCGTACACCACTAGATGCGAGAGATGCAAAGAAAAAGCTGCCGTTCGCCACAAAACCGCTTGCGCCAGGATCACTTCGTTCACGCAAAAGTTTCACGGTGAATCCGGCATACCTAACTCGGAGCCCATCTCGCCCCGAAACGGCCGCGCGCGCCCGGAGGCTCGACGCCGGCACTACGCTGGATCGCGGCATGATCACAGCATTCCTTTGTCGCTAAACGAGAAAAATCTTTTGTCGCCTAAGACGACATGATCCAGGACTCTCACGCCCATAACGTCGCCAACCTCCTTGAGCCGGCGGGTGATTTCGATGTCTTCTTGACTGGGCGTCGGATCGCCGCTGGGATGGTTGTGGACGAACACGACGGCCGCTGCAGTAAGGCGAATAGCCGCGCCCCAAACTTCACGAGGGTGCACCAACGAGGCGGTTAGGCTTCCGGTTGAAATGACCTTGAAGCCCCCGCACACATTTTTGTTGTTGAGCGTGATCAACAAAAAGTGTTCCTTGTCCGCATCCAGCGTACGAAAGATCGCTCGCGCAGCCGACGCGACCATCTTGGACCAGCACAATTTCTCGCCCAGCGGATAGACCGCGGGCTCCTTGACGACGTCGACGTGAAAAGTCTTGAATCGATAACTGGAAATATGAACGCGGGCAGGTGCCCCTGCCCTCCTTTGCTTCGGTTTGCTCTTCAACATGGCTATTCTCCTTTTCTCCTGACTCGGGTTTTTGCACTCCTGGCGCTCGCGATATCATTTCGTTACCCTGACGCACAAAAAAAATTAGGGCGGACGCCAAGATGTCCATCGGATTAGAGGTGGCTTTCCAGTAGCAACAACTCTTGCGACTCTCGGATTTGATATCATTTTGTTACCTCGCCGGACAAAAAATTTTGCTATGCTTCGCGCTCGATTTCCTTCAATGCGAGTTCAACAACCCGCGGAATTTCTGTCTGTCCATTTTCATATCGCAGCACCGTGAGCTTGGTGATCCCCAGGCGTTTAGCCAACTCAGCTTGCGTCAACCCCAGCCTTTCCCGTTTTCGTTTCAGCTCCTCCGGCGCCACACGGCGAAGGTAACAAAACGATACCGCAATGTCAACAACAACCTTAGCCGGGGATTAGCCAAGAAGGCGACCGCGAATCACGGCTTTCTCGCTGTCTCCAGCCTTGCTCCCGGCTACGATCCTGTGATAGTGCCGAAATCGAAGTTTAATTTTCAACATCGAGGAACGAGGTGACACATGCGCATCACGTTGATCACTGTCCTTGCTCTTTTCTATTTGCTCTCCTCCGCCTCCGCGCAAGTCAAAAAATGGGTAGATGAACACGGAGTCACGCACTTCGAAGCCCGGGGCACCGGGCAACCGGCAACGCGGGACTCCGGAACAGAATCCAAGGGAGAGCCCGGCAAAGCAAAAACTAAAATCGACCGGGCCCATGCCGGGCACACGCTTGGCGATAATGATTCATCTTACCGCAGCTCGGCGAAGTGGGTCTTGGCCGGCCGCGATAAGTTTGGAGCCTCAGTGTTTATAGGACAGGGTTCAGCGGAAATGCCGAGCGTAGGCGTCATGTTTGTTGACCAGCGCCTCACGATGATTAAGATCACATACACGGAGATCGCCCTTGGCGGCTGGAACGGGGCGGTTAAAACTGGGATGGACAAGTACGGCAAGCCGAAAACCGATGGCTATTCCGAAGTGGAATGGTCGGACGGCGAAACCGTTTTGACTCTAAAGAAAAACTACCGCGGTGGCATAGAGGCCGTGCTCGCCGATAAGGAATTGACACAGCGCTACACTTCCCGCAGCGGACAGGCCGCCCCGAAGTTCTAATTTTGATTCCAGCTTCTCCGATCTTTCCATCCTGTCTAGCTTGCTCCTATGTTTTCTGCCCGTATTGATTTATCTTCGGTGCATGTCCAACGACATTAACGCTCGCGAAACGCGTGACGCAATCGGAAAATACCTGCCACCGCGTGCTCATTTCACGGTTATCGAAATCTCAAAAGTTTTGGGCATATCGAGTTCATCGGCGTATGCGATGATCGCCCGGGGTGTACTGCCGGCTGTCCGCATTGGAGGGCACCTGAGAATTCAACGCGAACGCTTAATCGAGTGGTATCGTGACCTTCCAGATAAAACAATAGGGGGATCATGAGCGACGTAAGTTTTACCATTTCCTTCGACTCCAACGGCGGCGTGGTGTTGAGAAATATCAAAAGCGCCCTCGACGAGACCAAGGGGGCATTCGCCGGAGCCGCGCCGAGCTTCGAAGTGCCCGCGAACGCGCTCGACGCGTTGCAGCGAAGAGGACTTGGCGCCCGTCAGGCTCTTGGGATGGTGGCGAGCAGCATCGCCGGCATGGGAGAGGCCGGCCATATTGCGGCCAGTGGCTTGATCACCGCGACGGCGGGAGTGGGGATAATCGGGGTCGGCGTAGCGACCGCGGCCACGGCCATCGCTCTTTTGGTGGAGCACTTTAAAGCCGCAACGGACGCTGCGGAGAATTTTCGGCAAGCGGTCAGAACCGGAGACCTTGGATTTTTCGCGACCGAAATAGATAAAGCCGACCAGAAGTTAGTGAGCCTCATGGCAGATCTCGATTCGCTCCGACGCGGGCAAGCGGGCGGCGACGACTTTTGGAGCCGGTTTACTCTTTCAGCCGATCGCGCGGCTACCAAACAGCGCCAGATCGGTGAGACCGTGGCCGAGCAGGCAAAAACTGTGGCCGCGCAGCAAGATATTCTGGCGAAGAGTTTCGGCGACACTACGCTGCAGATAGAATTTCAGACGGAGGCGATTGGGAAAAGCATCGCCGAACAGGCGGAGCTGGCCAACGAGCTGCGGATCACTCAAGCCATGCAGCACGGGCTGGCAAACGCTTCACGGGAAACCAAGGACGCACTCATCGCGAAGTCATACGCACATAGGGACGCGACCGTCGCGGACGATGCGCGAAAAACCACCGTCGAATTTCAGAATCAATCACTGGCACTCCAGATCGAGCGATCTTTGCTCAACGCGTCGGCGCTTGAGACGATCGCGCTTAGTGCGGCGAGCAAAATCAATGCTATTCAGACCTCCGACATGGCGCGCTTTCACAGGGCCAACGCGGACGCACTGATCGAAGAGACGAAAGCCACCAGTGCCAACCAACAAGTGCTCAAGGCGATCCAGATGGGGCAGACGGGGGTTAGTAATTTCGAACAGCAATTCGGCGTCCAGTTCGACTTCAGTAAAATGCAGACCGGATCGGCTCTCGCGGAAAAATTCATGAGCGGGTTTTCCTATGCCATTCAAAAGGGCGATTCGGCCAGCCTGGCGACGCTAAACCAAGCGTTCGGATCTTTTGTCCAGCAAGCGGTCGCAATGGGTCTGCCCGATATCGGCGGGTTGCTTCTGTCCAAAGGCATGACACCGGCTCAACTTGCGAGTCTGGAATCCAGTCTCGCCGGGCTGCAAACGGGCATCCAGGAGGTACAGCAGACGACGGACCTGTGGACATACAATGCGGTCGGCGGCTCGCAGAAAGTAGGAGAAGAAATTTCCACGAAGTTAGTGCCCGTCTTCGGCGATAGTCTCGTCGCGGCAATCGATAGGAGCGCGCAGGCGGGCAAAGTCTGGGGCGACAGTTTCATGTCGGAGACCCAAAAAGTGACCGGGTTCTTCTTCAACATTGGGCAGCAACTCGACAGCTTCCAGCGCCAGGCGAATGCGGCGATCGACAGCGTGATCCAAAAAATACTGAGCGTCCCGCCGATCGTCATCGACGTTTACTATGCGATGTCGCCGAAGAAGCCCTTCTCGGAATTCCTCCCGACGATGCAAAGCAAATTTTCGAGCCTCGCCGACATAGTTAAGAACAGCACGCCAGACATTTTGCTGAAAGTGCCGAACGTGGATCAGCGGTTGGGCCAGATGCAATCTCTCGCTGCGCAAATCTATTGGTTACAGCAGGCGATTCAGTTGCCCGTGCAGTATGGCATTTCGAGCCTTCAAGATCCCGGCTCCCGCGACTATGCCGTGTTTTTAGCCACGCAAAAACTCGCCGGATTGCAGAGCCAATACGGCAACCTGGCTGCCGGTTTGCGCCAGGATCTTGGAAACGCGACACCAAGCGCCGGATCGAGCAGCGGAGGATCATCGGGCGGGGGCGCCGCCACCGTGAACATAGACCTGCGGGGTTCTTCGATGTCGCGGGATTTTCTAGACGCCGAGTTGATCCCGGCGCTGGAGCGCGGCATCATCCGCGCCACGGGGCAGGATCCTAAATTCAGGGTGCTCAACTGAGGATCTTTCCGATCTCTGACGTCTGACCTCTGATCTCCAAACCTTATGTCTCGCTCTCTCAGCGCCGCGGTCATCACTGAAAAAGACTCTCTGTGGAACCGGCCGTTTTACTCGGCGGTTTTTCACTTCGGCGGCTCGGTCGGCGACGTTTTAAGACCGACGTTACTAATTCCCTGGGGAGAGGGAAAGGCTCCGAAACCGACAGGTTCCGGTCTGTGGCAGCCCCGCCCGACATCGAGCCTTTCCCTCGATTTACAGTTGAGCGGAGGAGGCATTTAATGAAATCGTCTAAAACCAAAAAACCGGCCACGCC
>JBGPIK010000180.1:0-12445 GCA_041484845.1 Binatia bacterium
ACCTGAGACCGGCATACGATTGATGTGAACATCGAGCGGTGACAAAAAAATGCTGATCCTGGTGTCAGCGTCTGGCATCACTACAGGGCGTTGAACATGCGCGATACTGACAACTTTACCGTCCGCCGGCGAAACGATTAACCCTTCGCCACCGGGTATGACGCGGTCCGGATCACGAAAAAAACTCGTAACGGCCAGCGTGAGAAGTCCCAAAAAAGCCCCGAGCAGCAACCATCCCATGACTAAAGCGACGGCGGCGAAAATGGCTGCGGCAAAGATTAAGGGATACCCCTCTTTTGCGATTCTCATGCTTTGATTCAGTCCAGGTTTGCACGGCTGCTTAGTTTTTAGTCTTATCCACGAGCCGATCTTGCGCGAGCCACGGCATCATCGCGCGCAGTCCTGCGCCGACTTTTTCCAGCGGATGGTTCGCGGCTTCTTTGCGTAGCTCGCTAAAATGCGGCATGCCGCACTTATACTCGTTGATCCACTCCTCGGCGAATTTGCCGGACTGAATGTCCCGCAAGATTTCCTGCATCGCCTTCTTAGCCTCCGCCCCGATGACTCTCTTGCCTCGAGTCAAATCACCGTACTCCGCGGTGTTGCTGATGGAATAACGCATGTTGGTAAGTCCGCCTTCGTAAATCAAATCGACGATCAGTTTAACTTCGTGAACGCATTCAAAATAGGCCATCTCTGGCGGATAACCGGCATTCACTAGCGTTTCGTAACCGGCCTGGATGAGCGCCGTGAGGCCCCCACACAGAACCGATTGCTCGCCGAAGAGGTCGGTCTCAGTTTCGTCCTTGAACGTGGTCTCGATGACTGCCGCTCTTGCACCGCCTATGGCGCTAGCGTAGGCAAGGCCGAGTTTTTGCGTATCGCCGGAAGGATCTTGTTGCACCGCCAGTAGGCAGGGAACGCCCCGGCCCTTTTCAAATTCGCTGCGAACGAGGTGACCGGGCCCTTTGGGAGCAACCATGAACACATTGACACCCGCGGGTGGAACGATCCTTTTAAAGTGAATATTGAAGCCATGCCCGAAAGCCAAATAGTTGCCATTCTTTAGTCCGGGTTTAATTTCTTTTTCGTAAGCCTCTCCCTGCAGTTCGTCTGGCAAAAGAACCATGATGATGTCCGCCGCAGCGGCCGCCGCAGCGGTCTCAGCCACTTGAAGCCCGGCATTCTCCGCCTTTGGCCAGGAGCTGCTGCTACCACGCAATCCGACAACCACATCGATACCGGAATCACGCAAATTATTCGCATGCGCATGCCCTTGACTTCCATAGCCAAGAACGGCCACTTTTTTACCCCTAAGAACATTTAGATCAGCATCACGATCATAAAAAACCTGCATCGTTTTTCTCCCTCTGTTTATTAGCTAATAATATGCCGATTGACCAACGACAAGTCAAATGCAAGTCGCGAATAAAACAGACCTTTTTGAATGTGTTCCAGGGGATGACGAGCACAGAGGAAGCAATGCTCAGGCTCAATCGCACCATCGACGATCGGTGGTTTACTAAATCATTTGCGGCACGGCCAAAAAAACTGCAGTCACGAAGCCTCGGGTGAATTTCACCCGTGCCGCTCACGCTTTCAAGAGTGCAGGTTCACGCCGGGGCGAATCCGTCCTCGTGGTCTCCCGGGAGATCGCGATTCGACCGGTTCGTATAAGTTCCTTGATGCCCAAGGGCTTGAGCAAATTGATCAGCGCCTCCACCTTGTCGACATCGCCGGTGATTTCGATCGTGTAAGTGATCGGAGATGAATCAACGATTTTTGCGCGAAAAATATCGGCTATGCGAATCGCCTCATCGCGATGCTCGGGTTTCGTGTGGATTTTAATCAGCGCCGTTTCTCTATCCAGAAAATGAGTTTCCGTTAGATCCACGACTTTGAGAACTTCCACAACCTTGTTCAGCTGCTTCATGATCTGCTCGATGACAGGATCGTCTCCGGTGGTGACAATGGTAATCATCGAAGCCGTCGGATCCAGCGTCGGCGCAACGGAAAGACTTTCAATGTTATATCCGCGCGCGCTGAACAGGCCTGCCACTCTAGCTAAGACACCAAATTTGTTCTCTACAAGTACCGATATAATATGTTCCATCGAGAAGATTTTTAGGCGGGCAGGACTCCCTCCCCCTCATCCACCTTTCTTTTTTGTGCGCCACCTTTTTTGGCTCTGTTCAGCTCAGGCGGATCCTCCAGCATCATTTCGTGTTGAGCGCCGCCTGCAGGAATCATGGGATAACAATTCTCATAAGGATCGATTTCGACGTCCATCAAAACGGGGCCCTTGTGCTTGAGCCCCTCCTTCAGCACAGGCTCAACCTCGCTAGGTTTGTTAGCCCTAAGCCCGAGAATTCCATAAGCGTCCGCCAATTTCACGAAATCAGGTATTTTGCCGAGGACACTGGCGGAATATCGCCCCTCATAAAACAGGTCTTGCCATTGGCGAACCATACCGTGAACACCGTTGTTCAAGAGAACAATCTTAACCGGCAGCTTGTGTTGTGCAGCGGTGGCCAGCTCCTGCAAGTTCATTTGGAAGCTGCCTTCGCTGGTTATACAGACCACCAGCCTTTCAGGAAATGCTTTTTGTGCGCCGATCGCGGCGGGGAATCCGAACCCCATCGTCCCTAGTCCGCCCGACGTCAACCAGGTCCGAGGCTTGGTGCCTTTAAAATATTGCGCCGCGAACATCTGGTGTTGCCCCACATCGGTCGCGATAATCGCGTCGTGCTTGGTCAGCGCGTAAAGCTTTTCAATGACAAACTGGGGTTTACTGATCTTGTCGTCTTGCTTATACGACAGCGGATGAGCCTTCCTCCAATCCTCGACTTGCTTCAGCCACGGAGCGCGTAAGGCCTTCATCTCCGCTGGATTCCCGTCCATGGACCGGAGCATCACATTCATCTGCCGCAATACTGTTTTCACGTCTCCGACGATGGGAATATGGGCGTGAAAAGTTTTTTTGATCGAGGTCGGGTCGATATCGATGTGAACGACCCGGGCCCCGGGGCAAAATTCCGAAAGCTTCCCGGTTACCCGGTCGTCAAATCGCGCGCCGACGGCGATGAGTAGATCCGAATGGTGCATCGCCATATTGGTCCAGTAGCCGCCATGCATTCCGAGCATACCGAGCGAGAGCGGATGCGTACCGGGGAAGCTACCAAGCCCCATCAACGTCATCGTCACTGGAATTTGTGTGGTCTCCGCCAGCTCGCGGATTTCGTCCGCTGCATCCGAGAAAACGGCGCCACCGCCCACGTAGAGCATTGGCTTTTTTGCCTTCATGATCTCTTCCGCGGCTTGCTTGATCTGATGCTTATTGCCACTGATGGTAGGATTATATCCGCGCAAATTGACCTTTTCGGGATATTTGAATTCCGTTTTCTCCGTGCTGACATCCTTTGGAATATCGACAAGCACCGGGCCCGGCCGGCCGCTGATAGCAATATAGAAAGCCTCTTTGATTGTCTGCGCCAAGTCGTTAACATCTTTGACCAGCACATTGTGTTTCGTGCACGGTCGGCTGATTCCCACATTGTCGGCTTCTTGAAATGCATCGTTTCCGATCAGGTTCGTCGATACCTGTCCCGTGAAAGCGACCAAAGGAACCGAATCCATATAAGCGTCGGCAAGACCCGTAACGATGTTAGTCATTCCCGGCCCCGAAGTGACGAGCACGACGCCGGCTTTACCCGTAGCCTTAGCGTAGCCTTCGGCCATATGAGCCGCCCCCTGTTCGTGGCGGGTCAAAACAAACTCGATATCTTTTTGCTGACAAAGAACGTCGAAGATCTTTAGGACGACGCCGCCCGGGAGTCCAAAGACGGTCTTTACCCCCTCGCGTCTCAAAGCTTCAACGAAAATTTCAGCTCCGGTGATTTTCATAGCACTCCCTACTGGACGCTACCGCTTTGGCGGTGTTTTCCGAGGATTTGCATTATTTTGTCTTTACCCACTAGTTTCAATTTTTGAATTCTTTTCATTTCGACTTCTTCGTCCGCGGAAAGATGATGTTTGTGGTGATACTCCGAGAGTTTTTTTTCGAGTTCCTGGTGTTCTTCATAATATTTCTTGAGTTCTGGGTCCTTATCCAAAAGGGCGACAATCACCTGTTCCTCTTTCATTTCCATCGGGCCGCCTCCTCCTACCTTTTATAATCTTTTCAGCGAACCTTATCGCACGAGGCTTTTTTTGTCAACGTAGGTTCTGCGCACGTTTTCAAATAGTTAGCCCAGTTCTTTATGCTTCATCTCGGCTTCCGAGAGACGCAGATAAACAGGCACCATAGAGCCCAAAAAATCCCCGTCGGAAACATGCAAGCGCGCTTCACCGAGGCGCGCGACCGCCGAAGCTAGGGAAGGGTAGCCGTCTCCTGCGCAGTACCGGACTTCGTTTCCCGAAGAAGCGCCAAGTACGTTTTCATAGACCTTGGCGCCGTCGCCGATAAACAAACACGGCGCGCCGCCCGCAAGATTCCGCGCTTGATCGTTTACAGCAGAGACCGGCGCAAGGGCGTCTTCCGTGAGTCGGGTTAGAGCGTCCGCGGTCCGGCGGAAGAAGGATACGTACACCTCCTTCTTTCTCGCGTCTAACAATGAACAGACCACGCCAACAAAATCCGTTACCCGCGCCGCATTTGCCCAGAGGGTTGACACTCCTGTAACCGGACGTTGCCATCCATAAGCGAGCCCCTTAACTGTGCTTAGACCTATGCGCAATCCGGTAAACGAACCCGGACCGATGGAAATGGCGAGTCCGTCAAGTCTGGGAAGTGAACAGCGCGCAGCGGCTAAAACCGACTCGATCAAAGGCAGAATGATTTCCGCATGGCCTGCCTTTGGCTGATTTAATTTCGACCGGGGGTCATATGAGGTTTGCAAATAATGTTCATCGGCGATAATGGCACCGTTTTCTACTAGCGCGACGCTTGCGGTGGACGTTGCGGTATCAATTCCGAGGATCCTCATCCACCGACCTGTTTTTCAAAAAACCGCGCGATATCGTTATAAAACGCATAAACCATCAGGAGCATCAGCAGAAAGACGCCGACTTGTTGAGCCATCTCGCGGTGTTTTACAGCAACGGGACGACCGATGACCGCCTCCACCAGAAAGAAAAGAAGATGCCCTCCATCAAGTACGGGGATCGGCAAAAGGTTAAGGACTCCGAGGTTAACGCTCAAAACCGCAACGAAAAACAGAAAGCTGCCCAGACCTTCCTGAGCCTGTTGCCCCGCCATCTGAGCGATTAGAATCGGACCTCCGAGATTACGCGGCGACACCTCGCCCCGGACCATTTTATACAGCGCCATCAGCGTTATTTTTGCGTATTCGTAGGTTTGCTGAAATGCTCGGACAATCGCCAACCCCGGACTTCCTTTTTGCATCGACATCTGGCTGCCGATGCCAATCATCCACTCCTCGCGCTTTTCACCGAAAATGTTTTTCCCTTCTCTTTTTGCCGGCTGAACCGTAACTGGAATTTCCTGGTTGTCTCTCCGCAGTTGAAGGGTGATGGGGCTACCTGCGCTTGCTTTAATGCCGCTCGACAACTCCTCCCAGTCCTTAACGACCTGGCCATTCAGCGCTACGATAACGTCACCCTTGTGAATACCAGCGCCTTCCGCTGGCGAGCCCTTTTCCACGCCCGCGACTTGGGTTGAAGAAACTGGGACTCCGTTAAACAAAAACACCACCATCAGGAGTACTACGGCCAAAAGAAGGTTAAATCCGGGTCCCGCGACCACAATGGCGATTCGTTTAAGCAACCCTTTATGAGCAAAGGATCGCTCGAGATCCGACTCCCCGACCTCTTCGTCCGGATCTTCGCCCACCATCTTGACATAGCCTCCGAGGGGAAAAGCACTTAACGCATAGTCCGTCCCTCCCCATTTCCTAACCCAAAGCTTCGGTCCGAAACCGACCGAAAATGTCAGTACTCCGACGCCCGATAACTTGGCTATTAAAAAATGCCCGAATTCATGAAACACGATCAACAATCCGAGCCCGACCAAGGCTGCACCGACTGAATAAATTACATCCTGCATCTATAGCTCCTTGATTATTATCAATGGCAAACCGACATCGCCTTTTCCCGGGCCCAGCGGTCGACTTCCAATATCTCCTCCACGGCTTTGACGCGTCGCGGCGTGTGACATTGCATGGTTCTATCAATAATACGATGAATTTCACGAAAACCAATACGGCGCTCTAGGAATGCGGCGACGGCAATCTCGTTGGCGGCGTTAAGCACGGCCGGCATCGTTCCGCCTTCATTCAAAGCCGCGTAAGCGAGACCGAGCGCGGGAAATCGCTTCTTCTCCACAGAAAGAAAGTTTAACTCACCCTGCCGGGTGAGTTCCAGTGACTTCCAACGACCCTTCAACCTGTGCGGATAAGCCAATGCATAAGCGATCGGTATGCGCATGTCGGGAATTCCGAGCTGGGCGATAACCGCGCCGTCTTGGTACCTCACCATGGAGTGTATGACACTCTGCGGGTGAATGAGGACTTCGATCCGGTCCGGCGCGATATCGAATTCCCATCGCGCTTCGACAACCTCCAATCCCTTGTTCATCATGGTCGCCGAATCGATCGTGATCTTTTGTCCCATTTTCCAATTGGGATGTTTGAGCGCTTGCTCCACGGTGACGTGGCCCAACCGATTCAAAGGAGTGCGCAGAAACGGCCCTCCAGAAGCCGTAAGAATAATTTTATCCACTTCATCGCGCAGGTTTCCCTGCAGGCATTGAAAAATAGCGCTGTGCTCGCTATCCACTGGCATCAGACGGCTACCTTTTTCTTTGGCGGCATTCACAAATATTTCGCCCGCCATAACTAGCGCTTCCTTATTGGCCAATGCGATCTCCTTACCGGCCTTGACCGCTTCCAGAGTCGGGACCAAACCTGCACCGCCGACGATAGCTGCTAGAACGACGTCGGCTTCCGCCGCCGTGGCCACGGTCACCGCGCCATTTTCTCCACACAAAATTTGCACGCGCCGAGCACCGACCAGTTTGCGCAATCGGCCAACATCTTCCTCGCGTTTGATCGCAACACATGAAGGCCGGAACTCTTTGATCTGTGCCGCCAGGAGCTTCAAATTGCGCCCCGCCACCATCCCATGCACTCTGAAACGGTCCGGAAATTGACGCACCAAGTCCAACGTGCTTACGCCAATAGATCCCGTGGAGCCAAGCAAAGCGATGGATTTCATGGATGGAATATCCTCAGATACGCTGAGGTAAAGACGGCTGGAAAAATCAAGCTGTCCAGCCGATCCAACACTCCGCCATGCCCCGGCAACAGCTGCCCTGAATCCTTGACCCCAAAAGCACGCTTAATCCATGACTCGAAAAGATCGCCAAGCTGTCCTAAAACACTCGCTATGGCTGAGATGGCTACGATCTCGCCGGCAGGCAATTCGGGAAGAAGCCATTTCCCCGCTACCAGACCGGCTGCCACACTGCCGATGATATACCCCAGAGATCCTTCCACGGTTTTCCCTGGACTTATTTTCGGGGCCAGCTTTCTCGTCCCGAAACGTCGTCCCACGAAATAGGCAACGCTATCTCCCAGCATAACGACTAGGAGAACGAAGGCAACCCAAGATCGTCCCCGCGGTAGGCGAAAGAGCAAAATCCAATGAGGCAGCAAGTAACCCAGATAAAAACCGCCGAGAAGAGTCCAGGCCAACCGCATCAACCGTTCCTTTAATTCTCCCCCCATGAACAGATAAATCAAGAAGGTCGAAAGCAGAAATAGGCTCAATCCGATGGCGGGTGATTCAAATTCGAAAACCGATAGAAACAAACCTATACCAAAAAGGATTCCAACGACTTGCTCGCCCACAAGTCCCGGGAACGCCATGGAGAAAAACTCATGCAACGCAACGATGGTGACAAATAAAAAAAGACCCACGAAGAGCCGGGCGTCACCCCACCCGATGATGAGAATCAAAAGGGGGATGGCGACAAACGCCGTCACCCATCTGGACTTAAGATTTGCTTCCACCCGCCTCCAGGGATGACGGCACCGGGTCGATCAATTGTTCATCGGTTCGTCCGAATCTCCTGCGCCGGTGCTGGTATTCGATGAGGGCATCGAGATACTCTTGCTCCCGAAAATCCGGCCATAACGTGCGGGTTACGTAGAGCTCGCTATAAGCGATCTGCCAGAGATAAAAATTACTGATGCGCAGTTCACCACTCGTGCGGATGAGGAGGTCCGGATCCGGTACTTCGGGCGTATCGAGGCGGGCCGACAATGTTCTTTCATCGATGGCCTCCGCATCCAACGTTCCATCGCGAATCTCTCGAGCGACTTTTCTCGTCATCCTGACAATTTCGTCCCGGCCGCTATAACTCAAAGCGAGAATAATCGTCATGCGCTTGTTGTCGCGCGTCAAGTCAATCACTTGCTCGAGCGTCTGCCGAACACGTTCCGGCAATCGATCCCGATCGCCGACCGCGAGCAGCCGAATTCCATAACGCATCATTTTTACTTGTTCAGCAGCAAGATAATGTTCCAAGAGACCCATAAGGGCGTGAACTTCATCTCGCGGTCGCAGCCAGTTTTCGGTTGAAAAAGCGTACAAAGACAGAAAGGGAATACCGATTTTGCGGCTCATCTCGACGATGACGCGAACCGACGTCTTGCCGCGCCGGTGCCCCTCGATCCGGCTCTTACCCTGTAGCTTAGCCCATCGCCCATTGCCATCCATAATGATGGCAACATGGCGCGGCAAGCGATTTTTATCGAGGCCGTCGAGTTCCATATTTACCCGGGTGAGTTCGTTTCATAGACGAGTTGAAGGGAAGCTTCGCAACGACTGGAACAACGACGCTTTTCGATGGCGTCTGGAAGGATCAGCTCGAATTAGGCGTCTGATTAGACCTCCATCACCTCTTCTTCCTTGGCTTTGACTACTTTTTCGATTCGGCCAATGAAGTCGTCGGTAATTTTTTGCGCTCGCTCGTGGCCGTGCTTGGCATCATCCGCGGTGATTTCCTTTTTCTTCTCCGCCTCTTTGACTCGCTCAATGGCCTCGCGCCGGTGCTGACGAACCGATACGCGGTACTCTTCGGCGATTCGTTTAACGTGCTTGACAAGTTCCTTACGGCGCTCCTCCGTTAGTTGCGGGATCGGAATGCGAATAATCTTACCGTCGTTATTAGGCGTAAGGCCGAGGTCGGATTTAAGTATCGCTTTCTCGATTTCCGTCATTGCACTACGGTCAAAGGGTTGAATGATCAACAAGCGTGGCTCCGGCGCGCTCAGAGTGGCGAGTTGATTCAGAGGGGTGGTCGCACCGTAATATTCGACGACGATATGTTCCAGTAGGGCAGTCGAGGCTCTGCCGGTGCGAAGTTTGGACAGCTCCTTACGCAGCGCCCCAAGGGAATGATCCATCTCTTTTTGCAGCTGAGTGAAAATAGCTTCATTCATCGTTTTCCTCCGCTGACCAGAGTGCCAATCGGTTCACCTGAAACGACCCTCTTAATATTACCCGGCTCCATAATATTAAAGACGATAATCGGCAATTGATTGTCCATACAAAGTGAAATAGCGGTGGAGTCCATGACCTTGAGCTCTCGGTTCAGAACCTCAATATAAGTCAGCTCTTCGAACTTCTTCGCGCCCTCAAACCTGAACGGGTCTGCATCGTACACGCCTTCGACCTTCGTCGCCTTGAGAATGACCTCTGCGCCAACTTCCATGGCCCGAAGGCTCGCCGTAGTATCTGTCGTAAAATAGGGATTTCCGGTTCCCCCCGCAAAAATGACAACTCGTCCTTTTTCCAAATGACGGGTCGCCCGACGTCTGATATAAGGCTCCGCCACTTGACGCATTTCGATCGCGGACAGAACCCGAGTAGAAACACCGAGCGATTCCAGCGCGTCCTGGAGCGCGAGACTGTTGATGATTGTGGCCAACATCCCCATCGTATCGGCGCTGGCTCGGTCCATGCCAATTTCGCTTGCGACGGCGCCGCGAAAAATATTGCCGCCGCCAACGACTAGGGCGAGTTCGCAGCCCATTTCCTTGACCTCTTTAATCTCTTGAGCAAAAGCCTTGACCGTTTTGCCGTCGATTCCGAACTTTTGCGGGCCGGCAAAAACCTCCCCGGTGACTTTCAGAATGATACGTTTGTACTTTAGGCTGCCGTTACTCATGGAGTCTCAGTATCTAGGAGATCAGAGTTTTTGGGCTCCCTCGCCAAGATTATAGCGGGCGAACCGCCGAATCTGAATATTCTCGCGCAATCGGGCCGCGGCGTCATTTACGATATCCGCAACCTTGCGATCGGGATCTTTAATGAAAGGCTGTTCCAACAAGCACACCTCGGAATAGAAGCGCTCCATTTTTCCTTCAACGATTTTTTCCACGACTTTTTCGGGCTTTCCGGATTCCAGCGCCTGCTGGCGATAGATGGCCTTTTCCTTTTCGAACTCAGCAGTCGAAACATCCTCCCGTCGCACGAAACTAGGATTCGCAGCGGCAACCTGCATCGCAATATCTTTCAAGAGCGTCTGGAACTCCGTCGTGCGGGCGACAAAATCGGTCTCGCAATTAAGCTCCACGAGAACGCCGATTTTACCGCCGGGATGGACATAAGCGCCCACCGCCCCATCGGCAGCGATGCGGTCGGCTCTCTTGGCGGCGGCCGCAAGCCCTTTTTTACGCAAGTAATCCACTGCCTGTTCCAGATTCCCCCCGGTTTCGGTCAAGGCTTTTTTACAGTCCATGATTCCCGCGCCGGTTTTTTCGCGCAGTTCTTTAACCACAGTCGCATTCACTTCCATCGACTCTAAACTCCTCAGGCCACCGAAGTGACAGCCGCTCCGGTTGCCTCGCCCGGCACATCGGCGGCAAGTCTTTCTTCCTCTTTACCCTTAACCAGTGACTGTTCATAATGCGTTTTACCTTCGATGACCGCATCCGCAATGGCCGCGCAAAACAGTCGAATCGCCCGAATCGCGTCATCATTACCCGGCACCTTATGATCCACCATGTCGGGGTCGCAGTTGGTATCAATGACCGCAACTACCGGAATGCGCAGTTTTCTCGCCTCCTTCACGGCGATCTCTTCTTGCTTCGGATCGACAACGAAAATAGCGTCAGGAAGCTTGCGCATTGCTTTTATCCCGCCTAAGGATTGTTCTAACTTTTCCCTTTCGCGTTTAAGACCGAGCATTTCCTTTTTTGTCAACGCTTCCACTATCTTCGGATCGTTCTCCATCTCTTCAAGTTTGCGTAATCGGTCGATGCTTTGACGAATCGTCGAAAAGTTAGTCAGCGTTCCGCCGAGCCAACGATTGTGAACGTAGAACATCCCGCAACGCTCCGCTTCCTCTTTAATCGCCTCGTGAGCCTGCTTTTTGGTGCCCACGAAAAGAACGTTGCCGCCGGATTCCGCGATATTGCGTACCGCATTTTCCACGTCTTTAAACATGGAAACAGTTTGCTGGAGGTCGATGATATGAATGCCGTTCCGGGCACCAAAAATGAAAGGCTTCATTTTCGGATTCCAACGGCTGGTCTGGTGTCCAAAGTGAACTCCAGCCTCCAACAATTGCTTCATTGAGATCTCAGCCATATTTTGCTCTCCTTTGGTTTTTTGTCCTCCCCTTTCGTCGTCTCCTTTTCGGACCACAAGGGCACCGCGAAAAGAATCAAAAAGGGTGTGAATTAATAAGCACTATCGGCGGCTTAGTCGCCGCAGCGGCGGACGACGGCCACGATCTGGATCAATGGAATTCTAACACACGGCAACCTCGCGCTTTTTAACAGAGATCGGCAACATGCGCAAGGTCAAGGGGCAGTAGCGGAAGGTTATTGGTTCATGGATTCAAGGAATTCCTTGTTGTTCTTAGTGCCATGCATCTTATCCAGCAAGAATTCCATCGCCTCCACTACGCTAAGCTGGGACAGGACCTTGCGCAATATCCAAATGCGGTTGAGATCTTCTCTTGCGATCAACAATTCTTCTTTTCTCGTTCCGGATTTATTGATATCGATTGCGGGGAAAACACGCTTATCCATTAAGCGCCGGTCTAAATGGACCTCCATATTGCCTGTTCCCTTAAATTCTTCAAAAATGACCTCATCCATCCGGCTACCGGTATCAATGAGAGCCGTAGCGATAATCGTCAGACTGCCGCCGTCCTCGATGTTCCTCGCCGCGCCAAAAAACTTCTTTGGCTTGTGCAGGGCATTAGAATCGACTCCGCCCGACAATATCTTGCCGCTAGGCGGCACCACGGTGTTGTAAGCGCGCGCCAGCCTCGTGATGCTATCGAGCAAAACAACCACATCTTTACCGTGCTCCACTAGCCGCTTCGCCTTCTCGATCACCATCTCCGCGACCTGCACATGTCGCGTTGCCGGCTCGTCGAAAGTGGAACTCACAACTTCCCCATCCACCG
>JBGPIK010000181.1:0-12437 GCA_041484845.1 Binatia bacterium
AACGTGTGAATGAAAACCAAATTGCCTTCTTTGCGTGCCCCTTCCTCCACGCGTTTCGCGCGCTGATCGGGAGGTAGCTTGCTTAACGTGGCATAGAGTTGTTCCGTCGATGATTCAGCGGCGGAACAAGGAGTAGTGTCCCAACTGATGCTGATCAGCAAAAACCCAAAACCTGCAATCGCCGTTGTGAAAATTACGCCGAGTCTTTTCATCGAAATCTCTCCAATCAGGTTTCCCTATACGTCAAATAGTAGAAAGGTTTCAAGCCGGTTCGGTGCCTGCAGGAGTCAAAGTGGTCCCCTCAAGATGGATTGCCGAAGGCAGCACGGCCCCAACCAGACTACCGAGAACAGTGCAGCCAATACCGCTGATCCAATAGATCGCACCAATCCCGCCGTGCTCCAAGAGCCAGCCGGATCCGGCATTGGACAGGATTCCCGCAATGCCCACGCTCACCATCGACAGAATGGCCTGAGCGGTGGAGCGCAGTTTCTCCGGCGTCACGACATCGAGATAAAGCGGACCGCCCAGGTTTAGGCCCACTACTGTGACACCGTGAAGCGCCTGAACAACGTAAAGCAAAACCGGATCTGTGATCCAGGCGCAGAGCAACCAACGAATACCTCCGAAGAACACTCCCGCGGCTAACAGCCCGCGCGCGCCGAGCCGCTTCAGACCACGGCCCGTCGAAAGCACGAGCGGAATCTCGAACACGAGCATGACAATCCACATACCCCGGATGGTCGAAACATCGCCGCCGCGCGAGCGCACAAAAATCGGGAAAAGCCACATGGGACCGTAAAACAGCAAATTAACCCCTAGCGAAAAGAGCAGTAAGCGCATATAGGCGGGGTTTCTGAAAAGCGCGTGCCAATCGCCCTTAGCGGCACTGAGGCTCACGGCACCTTTGCGCGGCAAAAAGAAAGCGACGATTCCGGAGGAGAAAACCAACGCCGCCGTGGCCGGGAACATGAGCGAGAGATCCGGTTGAGAACGGGCCAAAACGGCTGACGCCATTTCTTGCGGCTGAAAGTGCTGCAAAAGCCAGGGGAAGATGATCACCACCACAAAATAGCCCACCGTTCCCCAGGCGCGCACGTAGCCGAAGGCATGCAGGCCCGCCGCCTGCAAAACCGCAAAGCTTACCGACGTCGTGATGGGAAGAATCGCCGACGAGAACAGGGCTAACGCCGCCGTCGCAACCAAAACCTCGACAAAGCCATTCGCCATTCCGAGGATGAGGTAGCCAATGGCTGAAACGAGCGCGAGCCAAACGAGCGTGCGGGCGCGCGCCCCGGTGCGATCGGCAACCTGGCCCCACAACGGTTGCGCAATTATGCCCACCAGCGGCGGCATCGCCAGAACCAATCCCATTTCCGTCCCGGAGAGTCCCGCATTTTCCCTGAGGTAGAGGCTAAAATAAGGAAAAACAATTCCGAGAGAGCCCATGTAGGTGAACCAAAACAGTGTCAGCGGTACGGAATGCCACATGGCGCGATCATAGCACAGTTGCCTTTGCGATCAGCTCGGTTTCGGTTATTTTGGTGATAGATCCGATAGGAATTTTCATGGACTGCGAATCACCACACACGATTCACACCATAGGCCACTCAACTCGGACAACCGACGTATTTCTGCAGCTGCTGCAAACTCATCAGATCGAGCTGGTCGTGGACGTGCGCCGCTGGCCGGCTTCAAGACGGCTACCGCATTTTAATCGCGAGGCATTAGCCGAAGCATTAAAGAAAGCCGGAATTGATTACCTCTGGCGCGGCGATCTTGGTGGCTTTCGCAAACCATTGGCGGACTCGGTGAACACGGCTTGGCGGGTCGCCACCTTTCGCGGCTATGCAGATTTCATGCTTACAGCGGAATTTGACAAGATCCTCGGCGAAGTGGAACAGCTCGCCGCCCATCACCGCATTGCGCTGATGTGTGCGGAAGCCGTGCCGTGGCAATGCCATCGGCAGCTCATCGCCGATGCATTTGTGATTCGCAACTGGACCGTGCGGCATATCATGGATAACGGCTGCCACGAGCACAAATTGCCACCGTTCGCACGACCGGAAGGAACGAAGATTTTTTATCGCGGGTTATTGTAGCGGGAAATACATTGCGGCGACGCAACTTCCCGGATAGTAATCGACATTCACGACGGTTTTTGCTATAGACAAACTGACGTTTCTGTAGACCCTAGCCGAATCATCAAATTTGACGCGACTCAAACAAAACAATCAAACGCCTATTGACCTTGCCGCGGCATATGTCCTGCGCAAGCCAGAAGCGCCGCATTGTATTCGGTGCGCTTTGCGACCGGAACGGCCCGGCTCAAAGATTAAACAACAGGCTCAGCGACAACCTTTTCACTCAATAAGTGACGGGCGAATAGCCACTTTCTCGGAGGCTTATCTTCATGAGATGGTCCCTGAAGCAACTGCTAATCGGCAAACCCAAAGACCCGCTTGACCAGCGGGTTTTTCATCAAATTTCTCTCGTGGCTTTTCTCGCCTGGGTCGGCCTCGGCGCTGACGGGCTGAGCTCATCGTCGTACGGACCGGAAGAATCCTTCAAAGTCATCGGTCAGCACACTTACTTGGCGATAGGCTTGGTCGCAGCCACGGCTTTTACCGTCTCGATTATTTCCTATGCGTACTCACGCATCATCGAACACTTTCCCTCCGGCGGTGGCGGTTATGTTGTAGCGTCCAAACTCCTGGGCGCGAATTTCGGCGTGCTTTCCGGTTCGGCGCTTCTGGTTGACTATGTTTTGACCATATCGGTTTCCGTCGCTGCCGGTACCGACGCCAGTTTTAGTTTTTTGCCGCTGTCATGGCACCCATGGAAACTTTTTGTAGAACTGGCGGTTATCAGTTTATTGATGCTGATGAACATCCGCGGAGTTAAGGAATCCGTATCTATCCTGGCGCCGATTTTTATTTTGTTCCTTATCACTCACGCTATTATTATTTTTGGAACTATCGGTCTGCATCTGGGTGCAGTGGTGGAAGTTGTTCACGAAGCGCGGACCGGCTTTAACAACGGCCTCGCCACGTTGGGCGCGGCGGGAGTAATGGCGCTTTTTCTTCGGGCATACACGATGGGTGCCGGAACGTATACGGGAATCGAGGCCGTTTCGAACGGACTGCAAATCATGCGTGAACCGTTAGTCGAAACCGGTAAGCGCACGATGCTGTACATGGCAACATCATTGGCGATCACGGCGGGCGGAATTATCTTCTGTTATTTGCTTCTTCACGTGACGCCGGTGGACGGCAAGACGATGAACGCCGTCATGACCGAACGCTTTGTCGATAATCTTCGCGGGCTGAGCCCAACGATGGGTCACGGCTTTATCCTGCTAACGTTGATTTCCGAATCGGTGCTGCTCCTCGTAGCCGCGCAGGCCGGGTTTGTCGACGGTCCCCGAGTTATGGCCAATATGTCCCACGACTCGTGGCTTCCCCATCGTTTTGCATTGTTGTCGGACCGTCTGACCATTCTTTACGGTATCATTGTCGTTTCCGTGTCCGCAATTGTAACCCTGCTATATACGAGAGGAGACATCAGCACCTTAGTGCTCATGTACTCCATCAACGTGTTTCTCACTTTCTCTCTCTCCGAAACGGGCATGATTCGCTACTGGTTTCTCCATCGCGCAAAATATCCGGACTGGTCCCGGCACATCATCATTCACATTATCGGTTTCGTGCTCTGTTTCACCATCCTCATCGTCAGCATCGTAGAAAAATTCTCCGAAGGCGGCTGGATCACGCTGGTGATCACGTCGGCGCTGATACTCGTCTGCTACGGGATACGCTGGCAATATGACCGGACCAAAAAGAATTTGAAGCACCTCGACGATACCCTGATCAATATTCCCTTTGTTCCCGACCTTAATCCGACTCCGGCGCTTGATCGGCAGGCGCCCACGGCGGCTGTCATTGTGCGCAATTTTGACGGCCTCGGCATTCATTCGTTTTTGAGCATACCGCGGCTGTTTCCCAACCATTTCAAAAACGTCGTCTTCATTTCGGTGGGCGTCATTGATTCCAGCACATTTAAGGGGGCTGAGGAAATCGAGAATTTGAAGCGTTCGACAGAAGACAATCTCAAGAGCTTCGTCGCGTATGCCAACTGCTTAGGATGGCCGGCTGAATATCGCTATGGCGTCGGCGTTAGCTTATTGGACGAGATCGAAAAAGTTTGCAAGTCAGTTACGCGAGAGTTTCCAAGGACCATGTTCTTCGCCGGCAAGCTGGTCTTTGAGCGAGAACATTTTGTGAGCCGTCTCCTTCATAACCATACCCCGTACGCCCTCGAACGAAGACTCCAGTTCGAAGGCATGCATCTGATTATTTTGCCTGTGCGTGTCTTTGAGACCGCTCCTGCGGCGGCTTGATCCAGCCCCAGTGGGCTTGGTGCGTCTGCATCGTGCCGCCACGATACACGTTATGAGGTCACTTGAAGGTGTCGCGACAGAGAGCATAAGATAGTCAACGAACAAATGGAGCCTGACACCCCCACGACCGCGCCCCGAGAGAATCTCCGGGTGCTAATAATCGACGATGAAAAAAATATTCGCACCACTTTATCTCTATGTCTTGAGCAAATGGGTTGTGCAGTAACGGGGGTATTTTCAATAGAAACCGCCCTGGGCTCCCTTTCCCAACACCCCTACGACTTGGCCTTTCTCGATCTGCGCCTCGGCGCGTCAAACGGTCTTGAGCTCATTCCCAAGCTGTTGAGCACAGATCCTGGGTTATTGGTGGTGGTGATGACAGCCTACGCGACCATCGATACAGCCGTAGAAGCGATGAAGCGTGGGGCAGCCGATTATTTGCCCAAGCCGTTCACTCCCGCCCAAATTCGTCATGTGATCGACAATTGCGTTAAGCAACGAGAACTAAAGCGGCGCGTCGTGGACCTGGAAGGACGATTGCACGAGGTCGCTCCGGAAATCGATCTGGAGAGCGACTCGCCCAAGCTTCGTTCCGTGCTCGAAATCTCCAGGCGAGCGTCAGCTTCAGATGTTCCCGTACTGCTCCGGGGTGAAAGTGGCACAGGCAAAACGGTTTTGGCGCGCACGATTCATTCGCTCAGCCCGCGAAGTCAACAGCCATTTATCGTGGTCAACTGTCCGACATTATCCGAAGAGCTGCTCGCGAGCGAGCTATTCGGCCATGCCCGAGGCGCCTACACGGGAGCCGTACGCGATCAGCCCGGTCGCGTCGAGGCCGCTGAAGGAGGGACACTATTTCTCGACGAAATCGGCGAGATCTCCCCAGCACTACAGGCAAAGCTGCTGCGCTTTTTGGAAGAAAAACAATTCGAACGAATCGGTGAAAATAGAACCCGACACGCCGATGTACGTATCATCGCGGCGACGAACCGGGATCTGGACAAACACGTTCGCAACGGTCTGTTTCGCGAGGACCTTCTCTATCGCCTCAACGTGATTGACTTAACCTTTCCGCCGCTGCGTGAGCGGCCTGAGGATATTCTCCGGCTCGCGCGGCACTTTCTCCAGTTTTTTTCTAAGGCAGCGCGGCGCCGACCACCCGAGCTGTCCAAGGCCGCAGAACAGGCACTGCTGGCTTACGTTTGGCCGGGAAATATTCGCGAGCTCAGAAACACGATTGAGCGCGCGGTCATTCTCTGGCCTGCGCAGATCGTCGAGCCGGAGGCGTTTCCCGGTAACATAGCGATGCGAAGCCAATCTGAAGTACCGGAGCTAGGCGGCAACTACCCGATCGATGTTATTGAGCGCGAACATATTATGCGGGTCATCGCGCGCACGCCCACGCTCGACGACGCGGCGGCGATTCTCGGGATCGACGCGTCAACTTTGTGGAGAAAAAGAAAGAAGTACGAGGGCTAAACCCGATTCGTCTAATCGTTGCGGGTTAAATGCGCACAGCTTGCTGAGATGCGAATCCGGGGTAGGATGGGTTGAGCGTTAGCTAGCGAAACCCATCGTTCTAAGCGGTGGGGGCGCTTTGCGCCTCTACCCACCCTACGGTCCTGGAACCAAAATGTAGGGGCGCGATTCATCGCGCCCAATGTAGGCTGAACGAAGCGCAGCGGAATCCGGGTTTAATGGATTTTGCCTAATCGCTTCAACGCCTCGACGGCGGGTTCGAAGCTCCGATTCGCGCTAAGGGCCATGTAATAGTACTGTGCGGCGCGTTTCGCGTCCCCTTCGCCTTCGCAGAGAAAGCCCAGCCAATAATAAGGCTCGGCTCGGTCGAAAGCGCGCGACATCGCCGCTTTCAAGTAAGCGCGCGCTTCAATCGACGCCTTTCGCTCACGCGCAAGCTCGGCGAGGTGCATCAGGTCATCGAACGTATGACTCGATCCTAACCTCTGGCGCAGGAGAATCTCTTCCGCCAGAATACCAATAATTTTTGGATCAAACGGCTTTTCGATAAAATCGACGGCGCCTAACTTCATCGCCTCCACGGCATTGGCAGCCGAACCGTAGGCGGTAACGATCACGACCGCCGTTTTTGGGCTCAGCACCCGAATATGAGCGAGAACCTCCAACCCTTCCATCTTGGGCATATGGAGATCCACAAAGGCGATATCGGGATGACTTCGCTTGCACACCTCCAAGGCCTCCTCGCCGTCCCGCGCATCTTCGACGACGTAGCCCGCCGTCTCCAACACCATGCCGAGATTTTTACGAATGTTGCGTTCGTCGTCGGCAACCAGCATACGTGGCTTCGCTTCGGCCATCGCTTATCTCCTTTCGTCTCCCCCGGTTTTAGGCAACGTAAACCAAAAAGTGCTTCCCTTCCCTGGTTCACTTTCAACACCGATCTCGCCTCCATGGCCGCGGACAATTTCCCTGGTTATATAGAGTCCCAATCCGGTCCCTTTCGAACCGGTGTTCGGCACGCGAAAGAATTTGTCAAAAATTCGCTCCTGAAACTCTTTTGGAATTCCGCTACCGGTATCGGACACCGCGAAGCGCACCGCGTCGTTTGACACGGCGGCGCTCAGCACTATGCTCCCTTCCTTGGGTGTGTGGCGTATCGCGTTGCTAATGAGATTGGAAAAAACATGACCGATGCGCTCGTGATCGGCCAATACCGCAGCCGCGGGAAAAGGAAAATTCGCGCTTAAGCGCACACCGACCGCATCCGCCTCCCCCTTTTGTTTCTCGATGGCGCTTTCGATCAACGTCGTCGCCTCAATCGGCAAGGGGTAGAGCTCAACCCGGCCGGACTCAATTCGCGATAGATCTAAGAGGTCGTCCACCATGGCTTGAAGGCGATCACAATCCTCGCGCGCCGCGTACAGTAAATCGGCTTGTTTTTCCGTAAGGGGGCCGGCCACCTGTTCCGTGCAGAGATGAACCGCCATGCGCAATGAAGTCAGTGGCGTGCGGAACTCGTGAGCCACGGTCGCGACCAGATCATTCTTGAGTTCCTCGAAACGTCGCAATCGGGTCACGTCCTGGAGAATCACAGTTGCGGCAACAATTACGCCCCGCGTCTCGTACACCGGGGCTCCCCGCGGCAAAAAAAACCGGTCACCTAATAAAGTCGGCAATTGCACCGCATCTTCAAATCCTCTGGGAACATACGCACCCTTTCCACTGAGGACATGGCTGCGCATGCGCTCCAGAACCGCGCGGATGGTGGCATCGACATTTTTGAGCGACTCCTTCGATCCTGCCTCCGTTTTGAGCCCCAGGAGAGTTTCCGCGGCGTGATTGACATTTTGCAGGTTGCCCTCGATGCTGAAAATCACCACCGGGTCCGGAAGACTGTCGATGGCCGCTTGCATACTCAGATGCGCTTCCAGCAATTCTCCCAGCGAGCTCTTGCGGTATTCGGCCAAGCGCGCGGCCATGGCGTTGAAGTCCTGCGCCAAACGCGCCAGCTCGTCGTGCCCGCGCACTCTGGCGCGCGCATCGAAATGGCCCTCGCCTATTTTGCGCGTAGCCTCGCTTAGGTCCGACAACGGCTGCAGCATGCGGCGGGTCAACCGTGCTGAGATGAACAGCCCCAAGACCAAGGCGGCGAAGGCAACCGAGATCGTGATAGCGTTCATACGCTCGGCCGTTCGACGCACCGCTTCGCTCTTGCGCACCATCGCGTCCTGATTGATCGCCAAAATCTCATCGGCCGCTGTTTTCACTTTTAAGAACGCGCCTTCGAGCTCAGAAAAATAAAGCTGCCTCGCCTCCTCTTGAGTCGCGTTCTTCTGAAGACGCGCGAATTTCACCTGGTAGTCATTCCAGGCAGAGCGGAGTCCCTCGGTGAACTCCTTTTCTCCCGATTCTGTGATGTTTCCTTCTTGCACTTTCAACTCGGACTCAAAAGTGGGCCGATATTTCTCCGCCTGCTCGATTCCCTTTTGCCGTTGTCCCGCGACCAAAAATAAAGCCGCGCTGTCCATGCGCTCGATGGCTTCCTTCATCCGCTGGGCCGCAAGGACGCTGCGGTAGTTATCCTTTAATATGGTCTGCGAGTGCGATCCTAAAAACGATATGACCGCAACGGAGACCACGCACACCACGGCGAGGGCGACCACGATCGGAGCTTCTGCTAACAGGAGCTTGCGGTAGAAGTTCATTCCCCGGCCTCGCGATCCTCTAACGAGATAATGTGAAGGTCGAATCCTGCCGCATCTCTGACCAGCAGGTAAACGGGGGACTGCCCCAGCAGGCGCCGCCACCGCGATTGCTGCGAGTGGCCGACCACGATGTGCCGCACCCCATGCGTGCGCGCAAAATCGAGCAGAACCGGAACGACCTTTTCTGCCCGCAGGCGAACCACTTCGGCTCCAAGATCACGCGCTCTTTGTTCGTCGTCTAATAGATACCGCTGTATGGCGGCATCAATCCGCTCCGGCGTTTCATCTTTAGTTTGAACATGGACAGCAAACCAATCGGTATTCAATCGGCCCGCGAGGCGTGATCCTTGTCGGAGCAGCATCACGCCATGAGGCGGCGGGTGAGAAGCCAAACAAACCATCACGCGCTCACTGGCCGCAGCCCGCCGTGCCCCGTCGTCCGCCGCACTTCCTACCGACATCGAGCGATCAACGCTCTCCGCTACCTCCCGAAGCGCGATTTCGCGCAGCACCGCGAGTTTGTCGGCTTGAAAGAAGTTTTCGAGCGCCCACGAGACTTTGTCCTGTGCGTAAATCTTTCCCGCGCGCAAGCGATCGAGAAGATCTTCGACCGCCAAATCGATATCGACGACTTGATCCGCCCGCTTGAGGATGGAATCAGGCACCAGTTCGCGCACGAGGACGCCCGTGGCTTGTTTTACTATGTCGTTTAAACTTTCGAGATGCTGCACATTGAACGCGCAGATCACATTGATTCCCGCATCGAGCAACTCCAACACATCCTGGTAGCGCTTTTTATTGCGGCAGAAAGGAGCGTTGGTATGGGCCAATTCATCGACGATGGCTACTTGGGGACGCCGCGTGAGAACCGCATCGAGGTCCATCTCCTCAACGGCGACGCCCTTGTACTCAACCCGCTGCCGTGGAATCACTTCGAGCCCCTCGATCAGTGCCGCGGTGTCGAGGCGATCATGCGTTTCGATGAATGCCAGAACCACATCGACGCCGCGCTTTTTAAGCGCGTGCGCTTCTTCCAGCATCTGATAGGTTTTGCCGACTCCCGCGGCAGAGCCGATATACACTTTGAGCCGGCCGCGCTTGGCGCGTTCGACCAGCTCAAGGAAATCTTCCGGTCTTTTGCGGTCCTTGGCCATCAAAAGATCTCAATCATTGGTGATCGCTCACGGGATGGGTCTTATAGCTTTTTCACGGATTAAATTGCCAATTGCTTCTCATCCACCAGCGTCGTAGCGCCACGAGACACCAGATAGCCTCGACAACACCGAATGGCCAAGCACCTTGAAGAAACCCGTAAGCTGATCCCAGCGCACACGAGACAGCGAAGCCAAGAACGAACCACCGGCTCCGGTCCTCCATGGCGTAGCAGACCAGCATCGCTGTAACCGCAAACAAACCAAAAATGGTAAGTTGATCCATGTTTATTAAGAACCCTTAGCGATGTACTATGTGCTTCAATAGCACCCCCCAAGTCTGGTCACAAATAACCACAACTACTGCAAAGCAAAGCTCGCACTATTTTTCAGCGCCAGCATTTTCGGAGAAATAGCGCATCAGCCCTAGGTAGTGGTTCACTTTTGACTCGCGATTCATTGTCGGCATCAAGAAAGATTCCTCGCTCTGCTCGGAATGACAACTTAGCGGTCTGTCATCCCGAACGGAGTGAGGGATCTTGACCAAACTGAACCACTACCCAGCCCTACGGCGCGGTGGTTGCGTTTGCTTTATTTGTATCTTCTTTCGTATCTTTTTTCTCTTGAGCCGGCAGCGGAGCCGGACGACCGAACTGCCGATCGAGCGCTACATTGACAAGCAGCACATTAACCCTGGGCTCGCCCAAAATACCAAAGGTTCTTCCCTCAACATTTTCATCAATGACCGCTCTAACTCTCTCCGGCGAGATTCCCCGCGCTTTCGCAACCCGCGGCACCTGCCACAGCGCTCCTTGCGGGGGGAGATGGGGATCGAGCCCGCTGCCTGAGGTGGTTACCAATTCAACCGGCACCGGTCCGGCTGCGTCCGGGTTCTCCTGTTTGAGCCGCTTTAGATCTCCGGCCACGCGATCCTGTAACTTCTTGGAGGTAGTGCCAAGGTTGGAGCCCCCAGATGACATCGGGTCATAGCCCTTATCTCCGGCCGCTGACGGACGCGGCTGTAAATATGCGGGATTGGCGAAACCTTGTGCGATCAACTCTGAGCCAACAACAGTACCTTTTTCGTCTGTAACCAGACTACCGTTTGCTCTCCACGGAAAAAAGACTTGCGCCAATCCGGTCATCACGAAAGGATAAATGAGTCCCGTCAATACAATCGTGACAATCGTCGTTCGCAACGAGATAATCATTGTTTTCATCATCAACTCCTAACCCTCTGACCTCTGACTTCTGACTTCTGATCTCCGACCTCTTGCTGCCCGCTAGGTCAGCCCGACGCCTTGCAGAACTAAGTCGATCAGCTTGATACCGATAAATGGCGCGATAACTCCGCCTACACCGTAAATGAGCAGAGAGCGCGCCAGCAATGTGCCGGCTCCGACGGGACGATACCGAACGCCCCGCAACGCTAGTGGGATGAGCACTATGATAATGATCGCGTTAAAAATGACCGCCGAAAGAATAGCGCTTTGGGGCGATGCCAAATGCATAATATTCAACGGCGCGATTTCAGGATATACGCCCATAAACATGGCCGGAATGATGGCGAAATACTTCGCCACATCGTTGGCAATCGAGAAAGTGGTCAGCACTCCGCGGGTCATGAGCATCTGTTTTCCGATCTCCACCACTTCCAAGAGTTTGGTCGGATTGGAATCTAGATCGACCATGTTGCCGGCCTCTTTCGCCGCCTGAGTTCCCGTATTCATCGCTACGCCAACGTCCGCTTGCGCCAGCGCGGGCGCGTCGTTGGTGCCGTCGCCGGTCATTGCCACGAGTTTCCCTTTGGCTTGCTCTTCTTTAATGAGATGCATTTTGGCTTCTGGGGTGGCTTCCGCCAGGAAGTCATCGACGCCGGCTTCGCGCGCAATGGCCGCCGCTGTTCGGGGATTGTCTCCGGTGATCATCACCGTGCGAATACCCATGGCGCGGAAGCGATCAAAGCGCTCCTTGATGCCGCCCTTGACGACGTCTTTTAGATGAATAACCCCGAGGATTTTGTTTCCCTCGGCGACGACCAGCGGCGTTCCTCCCGTATCGGAAATCCCATGCGTGATGCCCTCGACTTCAGAGCCTACCGTCCCGCCCACTTCGCGAACGTAGGCGATGATCGCATCGACAGCGCCCTTGCGAATCCGGCGTCCGTCGAGATCGCAACCGCTCATGCGCGTTTGCGCGCTGAACGGGATGAATTTCGCGCCGATGCTCTGAACGTCGCGGCCGCGCAGCCCGTAGCGCTCTTTCGCCAGCACGATGATCGAGCGGCCCTCCGGCGTCTCGTCCGCCAAACTTGAAAGTTGCGCCGCGTCAGCCAGACTCTCGACGCTGGTTCCATCCAAGGGAATGAATTCCGTGGCCATCCGATTACCGAGCGTGATCGTTCCCGTCTTGTCCAAAAGCAATGTGTCGACATCACCGGCGGCTTCAACAGCGCGGCCGCTCATGGCGAGAACATTTTTCCGCAGCAGACGGTCAATGCCGGCAATACCGATAGCGGAGAGCAATCCGCCAATGGTGGTCGGGATGAGACACACCAGCAGCGCCACGATCACAGTTACAGAAACCGTGGACATGCCCGAGTACAACGCCATCGGCACAAGCGTCACGCAAGCGAAGAGAAAAACCAGTGTCAGACCGGCAAGTAAAATATTCAGGGCGATTTCATTGGGAGTTTTTTGCCGT